>DATBEM010000168.1:0-3182 GCA_036276115.1 Trebonia sp. | reverse complement strand
GCCCCGGGGCGGCGCTGTGGCAGCTGGTCCGGTTCGCGGGCGGCGTGGACGGCGAGCGGGCCGCCGCGATCGAGGGCGCGCTGTACGGGGCGGGGCTGCTGACCGCGTGGGTGCATCCCGACCCGGCCCTCACCCGGGCGGCGGTTGACGCCGCCGAGGCCGACGGCTACCTCCTCGCGACCGCGCCCGTGACCGGCCCGAGCCTGGCCGACGTCCTGGTGCCGGAGGAGCAAGACCACGTCCCGGCGGCCGTGATCGCCGCCGTGCTCCGCTCGGTCGCCCTGAGGCCGGCAGCGGTCGCCGTCCAGGTGGAGGCGGGCAGCGGCGAGGCGGCGGCGGAGCGAGCGGCCGGGCCCGTGTCGATAAGCGAGCTCGTGTCAGTGACGGAAAACGCGCAGTTCCGCCTGGGCCCGCAAGTGGGCGCGCGCCCAAAGCCCGCGCCCGAGTTCATTGGCGCGACGAACCGGGCGACCCGGCGGCGGGCGCGGCTCACGGCGGCCGGCGAGCTCATCGACCGGGCGGCCGGCCGGGAGCTGCAGCTCGCCCGGCGGCTGGAGCGGGCGGCGGCGCTGCTGGCGGACTTCGGCCGGGCGCGGCGCGAGCTGCCCGCGACCCGGCCCGTCGCGCAGGCGGCCGAGGCGGTCAGCCGGCACGCCGCCCTGCTCGCGCGGGCGCGGGCGGAAACGGCCGGCGCCCGCACGGCCGTGGACCGGGTGATCGCCGACCTGGAGGCTCGCGGCCGGCAGCTGCGCACGGCCGCCGCCGAGCGCCGCCTGCCCGCCGCCGGGGACGAAGTCGACGCCATCGCCCGGGCCGTCGCCGAGTTCGAGACCGCGGCCGCCGCCCTGTACGGCGAGCGCGCGACCCTGGCCCGGGCCGAGGAAGACCTGGGCGAGCGGGCGGCGGCGATCGGGCAGGCCCGGGCCGGTTACGCCGAGGCGGAAGCGGCCTGCGAGGAGGCGCAGCGGCTCCAGGAGGCCCAGGCCGAGGAGCTCCGCGCCCGGGAGGAAGCGCTCAGCGCCGACGGGCGGCGGGTGCTCACCGAGATCAGCGCGGCCGAGCGCGGCATCGCCGCCGCCCAGCGGGCCTACGACGACCTCGACCGGGCCGCCCGGGCCGAGCACGACAAGGCGACCAGGGCGCAGGCCTCGCTGGACGGTGCCCGCCGGTCCCTGGCCGACGCGGTCGCGGCCCTGCACGAGCAGGCGGCCGGCTTCGCCGAGCTCGCCCGCCCCGACCTGCGCTCGCTGATCGGAGTCGGATCGCCCGCCGGGGGAGGGGCGCTGCCGCACTGGCCCGATGCCGCCGCGTGGCCCGACCCGGCCCGCGCCAGCGCCGAGCTCGCCGCCCTCCTGGAGCGGGACGCCGGCCCCCGGGATGACACCGCCCGGGATGACACCGCCCGGGATGACACCGCCACCCTGGTCCGCCAGGCGCTGCCCGCCGGCGTGGCCGAGATCCTCGGCGCCTACAGTGCCGCGACCACCGGTGCCGCGACTGCCGGCGCCGCGACCACCAGTGCCATCGCCCGGGGCACGCGGCCGGCTGCCGACGGGACGCTCAAGAACGCCTCGGATCGCATGTCGGCCGCCCTGAAGGATTTCGAGCAGGCGCTGGAGGCGTGCGACGAGCACTACCGGGTCGACTGGGAGCCGGGCCGGGGCGGCATCTACCTCGTCAGCGTGCTCGACGACGAGGGGCGCCAGCCGGTCGCCGGGTTCGCCACCCGGATCGGGGAGCGCGCGCAAGACCAGGGCGTGCTCCTGGCCGACCGGGAGCGCGCGGTGCTGGAGGACGAGCTGCTGGCCGGCCTCGCGCGCCAGATCCACGCCCGGGCGCTGGCCGCCCGCGACCTGACCCGCGACATGGACGCGGACACGCGCGCCAAGCCGATGTCATCTGGCATCACGATCGGCATCCGCTGGGCCCAGTCGGACAAGATCACCGACCGCCAGCGGGAGGCCGTCCAGCTCCTGGAGCGCGACGCCCCCGGCCCCGAGCGGCTTGCCCGGCTGCGGGGACTGCTGCGCGAGATGATCCGCGAGTACCGGGGCGCCCACCCGCGCGCCACCTACCGCGAGGCCCTCAGGAACGTGCTCGACTACCGCTCCTGGCACGCGTTCGAGCTGACCCAGCAGGTCCCCGGCGAGCCCGAGACCCGCCTCACCCGCGCCCGGCACTCGGTCATGAGCGGCGGCGAGAAGTCGGCCTCGATCCACCTGCCCCTGTTCGCCGCCGCGGGCGCCCTGTACTCCTCGGCCAGCGGGCACTGCCCCCGGCTGATCGCCCTCGATGAGGCGTTCGTGGGGATTGACGAGCGATACAAGCCGGACCTGTTCGGCCTGGCGGTGAAGTTCAGCCTCGACTTGTTCATGACCGGCCATGACCTGTGGGTCACGTGCGATACCGTCCCCATGATCGCGCACTACGACATGTACCACGACAAGACCTCGCGGACGGTGTCGTCGCTGCTCGTGCTGTGGGACGGGGCCGCCCTGATCGACGCGTCGGCCGGCTTCAGGGACAACGAGGCGCTCGCGACCGAGCTGCTCGGCTTCCGCCCGAGCAGGCACGCGCCCCTGGGCACCGGGGCGACCCTTGACTCCGAAGCTCCAGGCTCCGGTCTGTCCGATGACGAGGACGAGGAGGACTGATCCGAGACCGCGACCGAGTCGGGTTCCCCCAAGAGGCAAGTAGGCCGTTGCCCTGGTAGTAATTGCTGGATGTCCGGATTAGCCTGGAACGTTAGCTCGAATAAAGTATGCATTATTCTGGCAAAGCTGATTCTAAAATGACCCCAGTAGGCGATGGGTCGGCTTAGTTCCCTCGCGCTCGCTCGGCGGCCCGCCGCTGCGCGCCCGGTCGGCCGGGCGTGAGCGCCTCGCGGCGGAAGCGGACGCCTGCCTCGCGCGGCGGAACGACAGCTTCCTCATCCGAGCAAATCAGGCGACCGAGCTGGAGCAACTCGGGCTAGTCGACCTGGCCGAGGGCCGCCATGAAGCCGCGATCGGCCGCTTCTCGCTCGCGGAAGGCATCTTCCGCGAGGTTGCGGTCCCGCGCGGGGCGGCCATGATGACCTGCCACGTCGGCGAGGCGCAGCGGGACGCGGGCCGCTACCCCGAGGCGATCCGGGAGCTAGCCCGGGCGCGTGGGCTGTTCGCGGCCCTCCCCGATCACTACAA
>DATBEM010000167.1:0-54049 GCA_036276115.1 Trebonia sp. | reverse complement strand
TGCCTGACCTGGCGCTGGCGGCCGAGGTCGAGCGGGCCCTGAACGAGCGGGGGATCGCGGCCGCCGGGATCGGCGCCGACGGGCCCCGCCTGGCCGGGGCAGTCCCCGGCGAGGGACCCGGCCAGGGGCCGGGCGCGGGGCCGGGCGCGGGGCCGGACGTGGTGCACGTCGGGACCCTCCCGCGGTTCAAGGGGCTGGAGTACGAGCGGGTGCTCATCGCCGGGCTGAGCGATCGCGTGCCGCTGACCCGCCCCCTGCTGTACATGGTGGCCACCCGGGCGCGTGAGTCGCTGATGATCTTCTGGGAGGGCGAGCCCAGTCACCTGCTGGCCAGCGAGTCGGCCGGTCCCCTGCCTGTGAACAACGCCTGAAAAACCAGACGTAGGCCGCCAGGCCGGGCCACCGTTAACCTGACGGTGAATGGGGAGCGCGGGCCGGGCAGGCACCGTGGGCGGGCGCCTGCGCCCGGCCCGGAGGCCACCCCGGGCCCGTTCTTCACCGTTGGCACGGAGGAAGGCGGGTGAGTGAGCGTGACTCTCAACGAGGAAAGCGCCGCCGAGCGGGCGACCCGGCGCTCGCAGCGGGTGCTGTTTGATGACGTGGCCGGGCTGTACGCCGAGACGCGGCCGGGCTACCCGCGCGAGCTGGTGGAGTTCATCGCCGAGACGGCAGGCCTGACCCGGGGCGCGCCGGTGCTGGAGATCGGCTGCGGGACCGGGCAGCTCACGGGGCACCTGGCCGCCCTCGGGCTGCGGGTGACGGCCGTGGACGTGGGGGCGTCGCTGATCGCGGCGGCGCGCGAGGCGGTCGCGCGGGAGCCGGCGGCCGGCGGCAGGGTGGTGTTCCGGGTCGGCGCCTTCGAGGACCTGGAACTGCCGGACGGGTGCTTTGAGCTGATCATCGCCGGGGCGGCGTTTCACTGGATCGACCCCGAGGTCAGGTTCGCCAAGTCCGCCCGGCTGCTGCGGCCGGGCGGCTGGCTCGCCCTGACCGGCAGCTCCGACCGCTACGACGAGCCGCTGGGCACGGTGCTGGCGGGCCTGGCGGCGGCCCGCGGCGACATCAACGGCTCGTGGGCGCGGCCGCTGGACGGCGACGTCATGACCGGCACCGGGCTGTTCGCGACGCCGGTCGAGCGGAGCTGGTCGCGGCGGTCGTGGCGGACCCCGGAGGAGGTCGTCGGGGTGGAGAACACCCGGGCGCTGTCGCTCAGCTGGCCGCCGGACGTGCGGGCCGAGTTCAACGCCGAGCTGCGAGGCTACCTGCGGGGCCGCTCGCGGGTGGGCTGCACCGTGTGGTCCCCGGTCACGATGGCGCAGGGACGCCTCGGGGCGCGCCCCGCGCCTTGCTAGCGTTCGTCCTATGATCTTCTGGCAGCTGACGATCGACTCCCGCGACCCGAAGGCGCTCGCGGCCTTCTGGGCGAGCGCGCTGGGCTACCAGCCGGCCCCGCCGGTCTCCCCGGAGGCGACGTGGTGGCAGCACTACCGGTCCCGCCAGGCTGACGGCAAGCCGTTCGAGGACCGGATCTTCGACCCGGACGGGCTGCGGCCGCCGCTCTGGTTCCAGGCGGTCCCTGAGGAGAAGGCCGGCAAGAACCGCCTCCACCTTGACATCTACCCGACCGGGCGGGACCAGGGGCTGCGCCCGGACAAGCGCGTCGAGCTCGTCGAGGCGAAGGTGGCCGAGCTGACCGCCCTGGGCGCGACCGTGGCCCGGCGCGAGTCCGGCGACGACCCGGGGGATGAGTTCTACTTCGCCGTCCTGCGCGACCCGGAGGGCAATGAGTTCTGCGTCGGCTGAGGGGGCGCGGGTCTCCGCCCCGGGCGCGGGCCGGCTGGCCCGTAAAGCGGGCGATCCCGGACGGTAACCGGGCACTTCCGCTGCCCGGCGCGCTCAGTTACGCTGGGCGCGCGGACTGAAGGGAGCCCCTCTCGTGGCGCGGATGGACATGCGGGTGCGCGCGTTCGCCTGGCTAGCCCGCCGGCCGGCCCCGATCGCGGGGCGGCCGCCCGCGCTGATCCAGGTCGCCGAGCCCGGCCCGCTGCGCGAAGGCGGCCTGCGGTACGCCTTCCCCCTGCGCGCCCTCACCCCCCAGGTGGCCCCGTCATGAAGATTCCCGCCGTCAAGGTCCCGTCGCTACACGTGGCCAGCCACCTCCTCGAGCGCTCGGCGGGCCTCGGGCCGCCGCCGACCAGGGACCTGGTCGTGCAACGGGACCTCCCGGCGCTCATGCCGGACGGGGTGACGCTGCTGGCGGACCGGTACGTGCCCAAGCCCGGTGGCGACGGCCTGCCGGTGGCGCTGCTGCGCTGCCCCTACGGCCGTCGCGGGCTGCTCCCGGTCAGCGTCGCCCGGCCGCTGGCCGAGCGCGGCTTCCAGGTGATCGTGCAAAGCTGCCGGGGCACGTTCGGGTCGGGTGGGGTATTCGAGCCGATGCGCAACGAGCGGGCCGACGGGCTGGCGACCCTGGAGTGGGTCATCGGGCAGCCCTGGTTCGGCGGCTCGATCGTGCTCACCGGGCCGAGCTACCTCGGGTTCGTCCAGTGGGCGGTCGCGGACGAGCTGCCGCCCGAGGTCAAGGCGATCATCCCGGTGGTGACCGAGTCGGCCCTGTCGCTGGAGTTCCTGCGGCCCGACGGGATGTCGCTGGAGACCCCGTTCGGGTGGGGGATCCTCACCGACGGCCAGGAGAAGCCGGGCGCGATGCTGCGCCAGATGACCTCGACGAACCGCAACATCAAGGCGATGTCGGCCCTGCCGCTGCGCGACGGCGACGTCATGGCGGCCGGGCACCGGATCGGCTACGTGCAAGACATCCTCGCCCACGACAGCTCGTCACCGTACTGGCAGCCGCTGGACCACCGCGGCCGGGTCGCGGCGACGACGGTGCCGGTCAGCTCCGTCGCCGGCTGGTACGACATCTTCCTGCCCGGCCAGTTGCGGGACTTCCGGGCGCTCCAGGCGGCGGGCCGGCCCGCCCGGCTGACGGTCGGGCCGTGGCATCACATGAACAGCGCCGACCACGGGACGCGGGAGACGCTGGCGTTCGGGCTGCCGCTCGCCCGCGGCGAGGAACCGCCGTCCCGCCTCCCGGTCCGGCTCTACGTCATGGGGGCCGGGGAGTGGCGGGAGTTCGAGTCGTGGCCGCCGCCCGGGTACGCGCCCCGGCGGTACTACCTCCAGCCGGGCGGCGGGCTGTTCCCCGAGCCGCCGGCCGGGGCCGTCGGGCCGTCCGCCTACCGCTATGACCCGGCCGACCCGACGCCCGCCGCCGGCGGGGCCCGCATGCTGTGGCGGGGCGCCGGCCGGGTGGACAACCGCGCCCTGGAGGCGCGCCCGGACGTGCTCACCTTCACCACGGCGCCGCTGCCGTCCGCCGTCGAGGTGATCGGGGAGGTCAGTGCCGAGGTCTGGTTCGCCTCCACCCGCCGCTACGCCGACCTGTTCATCCGGCTGTGCGACGTGGACGAGCGCGGCCAGTCCGGGAACGTGTGCGACGGGCTGGTCAGCGTGACCGGAGCGGACGAGCCGGGCATGGTCACGATCTCGCTGTGGCCGACGGCGCACCGGTTCGAGCCTGGCCACCGGATCCGGGTCCAGGTGTCCAGCGGGGCGTTCCCGCGGTTCGCGCGCAACCCGGGCAGCGGCGAGCCGCTCGCCACCGCGACCCGGCTGCTGGCGGCCGACCAGTCGGTGTTCCACGACGTGGCCCGCCCGTCGGCGATCATCGTGCCCGTCGCGCAGGCCTAATAAGGGCTAACGGCCACTCGCGGCGACGACGGCCGCGCGACGATGGCCGCGCCTCCGGTCAGGGCTTGCGGGCGACGGCGCCGTAGGCGCTGACTTCCTTGGCCGACGGGCGCGGCACCCCTTCGGGCGCCCGCCAGTCGGAGATGAGGACCATGCCCGGCGGGACGAGCTCCAGGCCGTCGAAGGCGACCAGGCCGAAGTCCTCGGCCGACCGCGCCTGGGCGGTCACCCCGCTCTTGCGGTAGGTCGCCACCAGGCCGCCGACGCCCTCCGGGTCGTGCTCGGCGGTCACGTGCGAGGACAGCAGGAAGCTGCCCGGCGGCAGCGGGTCGAGCAGCGCCGACACGATTGCCCGGGCGTCGTCCTGCTCGTCCGCGACGAAGTGCAAGATCGCCAGCAGCACGAGCGCGACCGGCTGGCTGAAGTCGAGCGTCTCGCGGACCACCGGGTCGGCCAGGATCTCCTGCGGCCGGCGCAGGTCGGCGTGGATGTAGGCGGTCCGCCCGGACGGGGCGGACCGCAGCAGCGCCTGCGCGTGGGCCAGCACCAGCGGGTCGTTGTCCACGTAGACCACGCGGCTGTCGGGGGCGAAGCGCTGGGCGACCTCGTGCACGTTGTTGGCGCTCGGCAGCCCGGTGCCGATGTCGAGGAACTGCCGGATGCCGGCCTCGCGGACCAGGAACTCAACCGCGCGCGCCAGGAACTTGCGGTTCTCCCGGGCGGTGGTGCGCACCCCGGGCCAGCTGCGGATCGCGACCTCGGCGGTCTCGCGGTCCTCCGCGAAGTTGTCCTTGCCGCCGAGGAAGTAGTCGTACATGCGGGCGGAGTGCGGCCGCGACAGGTCAACGCCGGGCAGGCCGTCGTCGTCAGGCCCGTTCGTCATGAAATTCTCCCATTCCGCTTATCTCGCAGCATGAATCCTGCCATGTAAGCCGGAACCCTGGTTCAGGGGGTGTGCTGGCGCCAGATGTCAATCAGGCGACGGCCAGGCGGGGCGCGAACGTGACCTCGGCCGCGGGCACCGTGCCGGCCACCCGGCCCGGCGCGGCCTGGAAGCCCCAGTACAGGTTCGTGTGCGCGATCACCTGCTCCGGCGGCGGCGCGCCCCACTGCGACAGGTCCTCGGTCGTGTGGGCGTCGCCGACCAGCGTCACGTCATAGCCGCGCGTGAACCCGCCGTGCAGGGTGGACCGGATGCACGCGTCGGTCTGGGCGCCGGTGACCACCAGGTGCCCGACGCCCCGCGCGGCGAGGATCGCCTCCAGGTCGGTCGCCTCGAAGGAGTCGCCGTACCGCTTGGCGACGAGCGGCTCGTCGTCGCGCCGCGTCAGCTCGGGCACGTACTGCCAGCCCTGGCTGCCCTCGGCCAGCTCGTCGCTGGAATGCTGCACCCAGATGACGGCCGCGCCGTCCGCCCGGGCCTTGTCCACCAGGGCGGCGATGTTGGCGATCACCTCGTCCCGCCGCGGCGTCCCGGCCACGACGGAGTTCTGGACGTCGATGACGAGCAGGGCCGTGCTAGCGCGATCGGGCAAGGTCGTCATGCCCGCCATCGTAGCCCTCGCCGGCCGCGGCGCGGCGCGACGGCAGGCGGCGGCCCCGCTGTGCGGTGATCAGGGGCCGGCCCCGCTGTGCGATGATCGGGAGCGGCCCGCGCGGGGCCGGGGCGGCCCCGCGGGCGGCATGGGAGGGCACGTGAGCCTGGCCGAGGCGCTGGCGGACTGGCGGCCGGGGACGGCCGAGATCACCCGGCGGGTTGACCCCTGGCCCGCGGCTGCCTTCGCGGGCCTGACCGGGGCGCCCGAGCCACCACTGGCCGACGGGGACCCGCTGCCGCCCCTGTGGCACTGGTTCACCGCCATTGACCACCCGTCCACGGCCGCGACCGGCGCCGACGGGCACCCGGCCGACGGCCCGTTCCTGCCCCCGGTCCCGGGGCGGCGCCGGATGTTCGCCGGCGGCCGGCTCACCTGCCGGGCGCCGATCCCGGTCGGCTCGCTCCTGCACGCGCGGTCGTCGGTCGCGGGCGTCACGGTGAAGCCCGGCCGCAGCGGCGAGCTGGCGTTCGTGACCGTGCGCACCGAGCTGCGGGCCGACGGCGTCCTGGCCGCGACCGAGGAGCAGGATATCGTCTACCGGTCCGAGCCGCCGGGCACGGCGCCGCGCGCCCTGGCCCGGCCGGCCGCCGGCGGCCCGGACCTCACGGGCGACTGGCGGAGCGAGCTGGCGACGGACCCGGTGCTGCTCTTTCATTTCAGCGCGCTGACCTACAACGGGCACCGCATCCACTACGACCGCCCCTACGCGACCGGGACCGAGGGCTATCCCGACCTCGTCATCCACGGCCCGCTGCTGGCCCTGCTCGCCCTTGACCTGCCCCGGGTGCACGCGCCGGGCGCGGTCGTGCGGTCCTTCCGCTACCGGCTGGCGCGGCCGGCGTTCGTCCCGGCCACCATCGTGGCCGTAGCTAGTCCGGCCAGCACCGCCAGTCCGGCCAGCGTGGCCGCCGGCGGGCTGGACCTGACCGTCGGCGCGCGCTGGGCGGCGCCCTCCCTGACGGCCCGGGCCGAGCTCGCTTGATCGCCATATCATTTCTTTTCTCATTATTCAGAAGTTGTGGGTCTACTGTCGGGGGAGGCGCGCGGGAAGGAGCACGATGCTGAGCGCTGAAGAGAAGGCGATCGTCGACACGGTCGCCGAGTGGGTCGACAAGGAGGTCCGCCCCGTCGTCCGTGAGCTCGAGCATGCCAACGCCTACCCCGAGAAGCTGATCGAGCAGATGAAGCAGCTCGGCATCTTCGGCCTGGCGATCCCCGAGCCCTGGGGCGAGGCCGCCGTGTCGGTGCCGTGCTACGCCATGGTCACCGCCGAGCTCGCTCGCGGCTGGATGAGCCTGGCCGGCGCGATGGGCGGCCACACGGTGGTCAGCAAGCTGCTGCAGGACTTCGGCACGCCCGAGCAGCAGGACCGGTACCTGCCGGGGATGGCGACCGGGGAGATCCGCGCGGCGATGGCGCTGACCGAGCCCGGCGGCGGCTCGGACCTGCAGGCGATGCGGACGGTGGCCCGCCCCGACGGGCACGGCGGTTACGTCGTCAACGGGTCCAAGACCTGGATCACCAACGCGCGGCAGTCGGCGGTGGTCGCGCTGCTGTGCAAGACCGACCCCGAGGCCAGCCCCCGGCACAAGGGCATCTCCATCCTGCTGGCCGAGCACGGCCCCGGCTTCACCGTCTCCCGGGACCTGCCCAAGCTCGGCTACAAGGGCGTGGAGTCCTGCGAGCTGTTCTTCGAGGACTTCCGGGTGCCGTCGGACGCGCTGCTGGGCGGGATCGAGGGCGAGGGCTTCGGGCAGATGATGAAGGGCCTGGAGACCGGCCGCATCCAGGTCGCGTCGCGGGCGCTCGGCGTCGCCAGCGCGGCCCTCGACGACGCGCTGCGCTACGCCCAGGACCGCGAGGCCTTCGGGCAGCCGATCTGGCAGCACCAGGCGGTCGGGAACTACCTCGCCGACATGGCGACCAAGGTGACGGCGGCCCGGCAGCTCATCCTCCACGCGGCCGAGCGGTCCGAGACCGGGCAGCGCTGCGACATGGAGGCGAGCATGGCGAAGCTGTTCGCGTCCGAGGTCGCGATGCAGGTGGCGCTGGACGCGGTCCGCATCCACGGCGGCTACGGCTACTCGACCGAGTACGACGTGGAGCGCTACTTCCGGGACGCGCCGCTGATGATCATCGGCGAGGGCACCAACGAGATCCAGAAGAACGTCATAGCGGCGCAATTGGTGAAGCGGGGCGGACTGGATCGTTCCTAGGAATTAAGGCCCCTGTTAAAATGCGTATCGATATTTTATCGGCGCGGTCCTCGTGCGAGCAGGGCTGGTTTGCTAGGAAGGCGGGCGCGACCTGGTGAACGGGGCGACCTGGTGAACGGCGAGGACGCGGCCGCGGTGCGCGAGCCGGGGCCGCTGCGGCTCGGCCGGGCCGAGTTCGGGCCCGAGCGGCGCCTGGTGATGGCGATCGTCAACCGCACGCCCGACTCGTTCTACCGGCCCGGGGTGACCTGGGACGAAGGGGCGGCGCTGGCGCGGGTCCATGAGGCGGTGGCGGAGGGCGCGGACATCCTCGACGTCGGCGGGGTTCCGGCCAAGCCGGGCCAGGACGTGCCCGTCGAGGCGGAGATCGCCCGGGTCGTGCCGTTCATCGAGGCGGTCCGGGCGGCCTACCCCGACCTCGTCATCAGCGTGGACACCTGGCGGCACGAGGTGGCCCGGGCCGTCTGCCGGGCCGGGGCCGACCTGCTGAACGACACCTGGGGCGGCTGGGACGCCGCGATCCCGGCCGTCGCGGCCGAGTTCGGGGCCGGGCTGGTGTGCTCGCACGCGGGCGGGCTGACGCCGCGGACGCGGCCCTTCCGGGTCTGGTACGAGGACGTGGTCCTGGACGTGCTCGACACGGTGCTCGCCCTGGCCGGGCGCGCGCTGCGGGCCGGGGTGGACCCGGCCCGCATCATCATCGACCCGGCCCACGACTTCGGCAAGAACACCTGGCACTCGCTGGAGATCACCCGGCGCCTGGCCGAGCTGACCGCGACCGGCTGGCCAGTCCTGCTGTCGGCATCGCACAAGGACTTCGTGGGCGAGTCGCTCGGGGCGGGCATCGAGGAACGCCTGTCCGGCACCCTGGCCACCACGGCGGTGGCCGCCTGGCTCGGCGCGCGGGTGTTCCGCGCCCATGACGTCGCCCCAACCCGCCAGGCGCTCGACATGGTCGCCACGATCCGCGGCGACCGCCTCCCCTCCCAGGCCATCCGGGCGCTCACGTGAACGAGCTTGCGGGCGCGGGCCGGGGGCTCCGGGGGGACGCCCCCCGGGAGACAGCGCGAATGCGGCCGCCGAGCGCCGGCGAGGGGGTCGCATGAGCGTCGTCGCGGCGGCGGTGGTGCCGTCCCCGCCGTTGCTGGCACGCGAGCTGACCGGCGGGGCCGTGGTCCTGCCGGACCTGCGGGCCGCGTGCCTCGCCGCCGTCGGGCGGCTGCTGGCGGCCGGCCCCGACCTAGTCGCCGTCGTCGGGGGCGGGCCCGCTACGCAGGCCTGGGAGCCGGATGCGCGGCTGCGGGCGGCCGCGTTCGCGCCTCAGCTCGGCCCGCGCGCAGGGCAAGCCGTCAAGGTCGCGGCGGGCAAGCCGGGCCTGCCGCTGGCGGCCGGGATCGGGGCGATGCTGCTGGACGAGGCGGGCTACACCGGGTCGCGGGCGCTGCTGGCGGTCGATGCGCTCGGCGCCCCGGCCGAGTGCATCGCGGCGGGCGCGGCCCTCGCCGCCCTCGCGCCGGGGGTCGCGCTGCTGGCGGTGGGGGATGGCAGTGCCCGGCGCACGCTGACCGCGCCGGGCTACCTGGACGAGCGGGCCGCGCCGTTCGACGCCTTGGTCGAGGGGGCTTTCCGGGCGGGGGACATGGCCGCCCTCGCCGCCCTCGACGCCGCTCTCGCAACCGAGCTGATGGCCACCGGGCGGGCGGCCTGGCAGGCCCTGGCCGGGGCGGTCGGGCCGGAGCGCCGGGTGCCCGCCGAGGTGCTCTACGCGGGCCTGCCGTACGGCGTCACCTACCTGGTCGCCGTCATGGACGCCAGGCCGGCCCGGCCCGGGCTGGCCAGCTAGCAGCGGCGTCAGTGGTTGTGGTGGTGGTGCCCCGAGTGCTCAGGGGTGGCCGCCTCGTGCTCGGTGACCTGCTTGCGGACGTCGTCCATGTCGAGCTCGCGCACGGCCGTGATGACCTGCTCGAGCCCGGCCGCCGGCAGCGCGCCGGGCTGGGAGAAGACGAGGATGCCGTCGCGGAACGCCATGAGCGTGGGGATGGAGCTGATCCCGGCCCCGCCCGCCAGCTCCTGCTCGGCGTCGGTGTCGATCTTCCCGAAGGTGATGTCCTCGTGCGCCTGGCTCGCGGCCTCGAATACCGGCGCGAAGTTACGGCACGGCCCGCACCACGACGCCCACCAGTCGACGAGAGTGATCCCGTCCTTGGTGACGGCCTTCTCGAACGTGTCCTTGGTCAGGGCGACGGTGCTCAACTCATGCTCCCCACTAGGCCTGCGGTGCCGGGAAAACCCCGGCACGCGTATAACACAATCCAGCGCCCCGAATTCCCGGTACCACCCGCCTGGGCGCTACCGGGAAGTCCCCTCGGGCGACGCCGCGTTACGCGTCGGCGACGAGGCTCGGTACCACTGGGTCCTGGTCGCTCCAGGGGAAGTTGATCCACCGGTCGGTTCGCTTCCAGACGTAGTCGCACTTGATCAGCGACGATGGCTTCTCGTAGATGACCGCCGTCCGCGCCTCGGCCACGTGGTCGCGCACGAAGCCCTGCACCAGTTCCAGCGTGCGTCCGCTGTCGGCCACGTCGTCGGCGATCAGCACCTTCTTGGCCGAGAAGTCGACCGCCTGGGGAACCGGCGGCAGCATGACCGGCATGTCCAGCGTGCGGCCGACGCCGTTATAGAACTCCACGTTGATCACGTGCAGGTTCTTGACCGCCAGGGCGTAGCCGAGCGCCCCGGCCAGGAAGAACCCGCCCCGCGCGATCGCCAGGATCAGGTCCGGCCGGAACCCGTCATCCGCGATGACCTGCGCCAGCTCCCGCGACGCGTCCCCGAACGCCTGCCACCCAAGATGCTCCCGCTCACTCGCCACGGGGCAAGACCCTACCGGCGGCCCTAAGCCCCCGGACGGCCGGTGCCACCCCGCGGCCGGCCCCGAAGCATGCTGGCCCCGGAGGTCCGGGGCCAGCACGCGGCGAACGTGACCGGCTAGTCCGCGAAGAGCTCGCGGACAGCCGTGACCCGCAGGGCGCGGTGCAGCCAGGTGCTGAGGATGTCCTGGTCCGTGCAGGCCAGGATTTGCCCGCGGTCGTCGTCAGCCAGCGCGATCCCCCGGTCCTCCAGGATGACGGCAATCGCCTCAGCCTTGCCCTCAGCCTTGCCCTGGCCGAGTCCCCGTGCGGGGCCGGGACGCGGCCTGGTTCCGCCGTGTAGTCGGTGTTGATGATCGACACGTCCGTCAGCGCCTCGATGTCCAGGCCGAAGACACGGTTCAGGGTGCGGCCGATCAGCTGCTTGTCGTGCGTGAAGATGCGATGCGGGGCTTCATGCTGAGGAGTTGGCATGCGGTCAGCATGCGAATCGCCGGGGGCTTTAGGTGCCCTTCTCGACGCTTTATCGGAAAGGTTAGGAAGGTCTTGCCGGAAGGTTCTAGAAGGGCTACCGAAGCGTATGGCAACGCGTTGCAAGTTCTTAGCGATAGGCGTATTAATTGTTTATCGTGTAATTTTATTCAGTGAATAGTGAATCCAGGCCGGGCGGCCGCCGGGCTAATGGGTCACCCGGTCCCGTGAATTGTTCCTTGTCGAGGACAGGCTGAAGCCGGGCCGAGCGGGAGGGCAGGTGTTCCGGCCCGCAGGCCGGGCGCCGGCCTACCCCTCCAGGTGCTGGCCCAGCAGGGCGAGGTCGGGCGCCCCGAGGCGGTCCTTGGACGTCTTGAGCTGGTGCCAGTGCGGGTAGACGAGCTCGGGCACGCTGGCCTTGTCCAGCGCCGCCCGCTCGTCGGCGGCCAGCACCAGGTCAGCCGCGCCGAGGTTGTCGCGCAGCTGCTCGTCGGTCCGCGCGCCGATGATCAGCGACGTGATCGCGGGCCGCCCCAGCAGCCAGGCCAGGGCGACCTGGGCGGGCGAGGCCCCGTGGGCGCCCGCCACGTCGCAGAGCACCTCGATCGTGTCGTACAGCTTCTCCTGGTCGCGCACCGGCGGCTCGTTCCAGTCGGTCAGCGCCCGCGCCTGGCCCTCGGGGGACGACCCGCGCCGGTACTTGCCCGACAGCAGGCCGCCCGCCAGCGGGGACCAGACCAGGACGCCGAGGCCCTGGTCGATCGCCAGCGGCAGCAGCTCGTACTCGGCGTCCCGGGCTTCCAGCGAGTAGTAGACCTGCTGGGCGGCGAACCGCTCGAAGCCGTGGGCATCGGCGGTCGCGAGCGCCTTCATGAGCTGCCAGCCGCAGTAGTTCGACGCGGCCAGGTAACGCACCTTGCCCGCCGCGACGAGCGACGACAGGGCCGACAGGGTCTCCTCCAGCCGGGTCTGCCCGTCCCACTCGTGCACGTGGTAGATGTCGATGTGGTCGGTGCCGAGCCGCCGTAGGCTGGCCTCGCAGCCGCTGATGATGTGGTGCCGCGACAGGCCCGCGTCGTTGGGGCCGTCCCCCATCGCCATCCGCACCTTGGTGGACACCAGCAGCGAGTCGCGCCGCCCGGTGACGATCTCGCCGGTGATCTCCTCCGACAGCCCGCCCGAGTAGACGTCGGCCGTGTCGATGAGGTTGATCCCCGCGTCCAGGCACATGTCGAGCTGCCGGCGGGCGCCGGTGACGTCGGTCGAGCCGACGGCCTTGAACCCGCCGGTCCCGCCGAACGTCATCGTGCCGAGCGTCAGCGCCGACACGCGCAGGCCGCTGCGGCCAAGCTGGCGATACTCCATCGTCATGTCCGCCCTTCGTTAGACCGGTGAAAGACCCCGTCCCGCCAACATAATCGGGCGGTCTGCTCGTCGGTCAACAGGGACCGGGCTAGAGGTTGAAGCCGCCGGAGGCCTCGATGTCCTGCGCCGTGATCCAGGCAAGCTCCTGTGACGCGAGGGACGCGATGACCATCCCGATGTCGTCCGGCTCCCTGACCCGGCCGAGCGCGGTCTTGTCCGCCATGAACGGGATGAACTCGGGGTGGCGCTCGAAGCTGTCGCCCGCGATCCGGGTCCGGGTGGCGCCGGGGGCGGCCGAGTTGACCCGGATCCCGCGGGGGGGCGAGCTCCTTGGCCAGGTACCGGGTCGCGACGACGAGGCCGCCCTTCATCGCCGCGTAGGCCGGGTACCCTGCCTCGACGCTGGAGGGCAGGACCGACCCGCTGCCGACGTTGACGATCGCGCCGCCGTCGGCGAGCAGCGGCAGCAGCGCCCGGGCGAGGAAGCACGGGCCCTTGAGCAAGACCCGCGTGAGCTGGTCGAACAGCTCCTCGGAAGTGTCCGCGAACGCGGTCCCCGACAGCCCGGTCCCGGCGTTGTTGACCAGGACGTCGAAGTGCTCCAGGAAATGCATCTGTGATCATGCGGTGTCATTCCGTGACTACGGGTGGGCGGGCGGGACAATCAAGGGATCCCACCGCGTTCTCCTCACCCGAACGGAGCCCGATGATCGCCTCGGCCGTGCAGCGGCGGGAGTGCCCGCCCGTGCCCCTGGTCGGCCTGCTCGCCTTCACCAGCGGCGCGGTCGACGTCGTCATGCTGATGGAGGTCGGCGGCTCCTTCACCGGCGTCATGACCGGCAACCTGAACTTCATGGGCCGCGCCATCGGCACTTACTCGCTGGGACGGCGCCGCACGTCATCATGGCGACCGGCGGCTACGTGCTCGGCGTGGCGGTGGGCAGCAGGCTCCGCCGGGTGCCCGCCGGCGCCGGGGAACCGCAGGCGGCCTGGCCGCGCCGGGTAACCAGCGTGCTCACGCTCCAGTGGGTGATCCTGGCCATCGTCAACATCGCCCGGATCGGCGGCGGGGCTGGCCGGGGCGCCACTACCGCCAGCATCGTGCTGACCACGGTCGCGCTGGCGCCGGCCCGGCCTGCGGCGTCCTCGACGATCCAGGCAAGAGTCCGCAGCACCCAGTTATGCCGGGCGCTTCTCGGTACCTCGATCAGCCAGCCGTCTTCAAGCTCGAGTCCCTTGCCGCCCTGGGATGACCGATGCAGGTCGAGAGCGGCGTACGGCCCGAGTTGAGCGCCGTGCGGGGAAGTCCCCGCTCGCATGGCCTTACCTCCAGCGATCTCTCGATCCCCGCTTACGGTATCGCGGCGTGCCTGGCTGGATCACTACCCGCCAGGACCAGCAGGCAGGCGTCAGTGGCCGGGGCCGGGGATCGGGTGGCGCAGGCCGTTGAGGTGGATGGTGAGGTAGCGGTCCCAGGCGTCGGGGGGCAGGTCGGGGGTGGCCTGCACGAGGCCGCGCATGCCCCAGATCACGGCCATGGCGTCGGCCGGGGTGACGCTGGGGTCAACCGCGCCGGACTCGACCGCGCGGCGGGTGAGCTCGTCCAGCGCCGCCCGCAGGCTGGCCCGGGCCTCGGGGTCGGCCGGGCGGGTCAGCAGCAGGCCGGCGTAGCGGGCGTGGGCGGCGAACTCCCGGCCAGTGGCGCGCAGGTACTGCTCCAGGCCCTGGTCCGGGGCCGCGGCGAGGGCATGGTCGGCGGCGTCCCGCATGGCCTGGATGGACAGCTTCAGCAGCTCGTCGATCAGCGCGTCCTTGCTGGCGAACCGGCGGTAGACGGTGCCGATGCCGACGCCCGCCCGGGTCGCGATGTCCTCCATGGCTGCGTCCGCCCCGGACTCGCCGAACACCTCGCGGGCGGCGTCCAGGACGCGCTGGTAGTTCCGCTCCACGTCGCTGCGCCGGAACCGGTGCGACTGGTGGAGCGTGATCTCGCTACTCATTGGTAGCCAGGGTATCTCCCATCGTGGGCGGCGCCCCGGTGACCTCAACGTCGGCGGCGACCGGGGGCTCCACCGCCTGCACCGGCTCGCCGGCCAGCCGGGCCGGGGCGCCCGAGGACGCGCGGCGGACGGCGGGGATGAGGATGCCCGCGCCGGCGGCGAGGATCATGCCGGCCGCCAGCACCGCGAAGCCGGTGGTGTAGCCGGACTCGGCCGGCAGGCCGCGCGAGCCGAGGTGCGAGGTGACGATGCTGGCCATCGCGGCCGAGCCGATGCTGCCGCCGATGGTCCGGATGTTGGCGTTCATGCCGGTCGCGACGCCGGTCTGCTGCGGCGGGACGGCCGAGACCACGAGGGCGGACATGGCCGAGAACGCGAAGCCGATGCCGACCCCCATCAGCCCGGTCGCGATGACGATCTCCCACTCGCTGTGGTGGGCGAAGGCCAGCAGGGCCATCGAGACCGCGCCGATCAGGCAGCCCCAGACCACGAGCGCCTTGCCGCTGAACCGGCTGGTCAGCCGGCCGGCGAGCATCCCGGCCGCGAACATGGTGACGGTCGACGGCAGCAGCATCAGGCCGGAGACGATGATGCTGGCGGTGAAGCCGTAGCCGGCCAGCGCGCGCGGCGTCTGCAGGAACTCCGGCAGGAACGCGAACGTCGCGTACATGCCCAGGCCCAGCAGCAGCGAGACGAGGTTATTGGTCCACACCGCCGGCAGCCGCATCATCTTCATGTCGATGAGCGGGGTCCGCGCCCGCAGTTCCGACGTGACCCAGGTGGCGGCGAGGACCACGCCGCCGGTCAGCAGCACGATCACCTTCCACGATCCCCAGCCCCAGACCGGGGCCTCGCTGAGCGCGACGAGGATCGCCACCAGCCAGACGCTGAGCAGCACGGCGGGCAGCCAGCTGATGCTGCCGGGGGACTTCACCGGCGACTCGGGGATGAAGATGACCGCCGCGATGCCCGCGATGATGGTGAGGATCATCGGCAGCCAGAACAGGTACTGCCAGCCCAGCGCGCTGACGATCGGGCCGGCGAGGACGATGCCGAGCCCGGCCCCGACGGCGGTCAGGCTGGCGAGGGTGCCGACCGCGCCCGCCACCTTCTCGGGCGGGAACTCGTCGCGGATGATGCCGAAGCCGACCGGGACCATCCCGCCGGCCACGCCCTGGATGACGCGGGCGATGATCATGATGCCGATGTTGGGCGCGAGGGCCGCCATGACCGACCCGGCCGCCAGGGCCGCCAGCGTGACGACGAAGACGCGCTCCTTGCCGATCATGTCGCCGACCCGGCCGAGGATCGGGGTGAAGATCGACGCCGACAGCAGGTACGCGGTCAGCACCCAGGTCGCGTTGTCCTGGCTGGTGTGCAGTTGCGCCTGCAGTGTCGTCAGCACCGGCACGACGAGCGACTGAAGCAGCGCGTACGCCCCGATCGCCGCCGCGAGTACCGCGAACGTCACCCGGTAGTGACTCTGCCTCCGGCGCCCCTGACTCCCGTCCATCGCTGCCCCTCCCCGCCGCGCCGCCTGGCCGGCCCGGCTCCCGTCCGCCCGGCGGCCGGAGTCCGGCGATTTCGGGCGGAACTGTGATTCCGCTAGGAGTGTACCCCTTTCCGGAACCGGTATTCCGCTTCCGCCAACGCCTCGACCCGGCCGCGAGCGCCAGGCGCCGCGAAGCCCGCCTCCGGAGTGCCCTGTACGCCGATTCCGGTGCTGATTGCCGTCGATTGGACGCACATGTGAAGCGAACCGACGGCAGTTCGGCCCGGCTGCCTGATAACAGCAAGAAGAGGCTTTGGGGCTGGGTTGGTGGCCGGGAGCGCGGCGCGCCAGGGGGCAGTGCTGATGCGGACTGCCGTCGATTGGACGCACATGTGAAGCGAATCGACGGCAATCTGGCGTACGCGACTGATAACAGCAAGAGGGGATGAGGGGGCGCGGGGCGGGGGCTAGGCGTCTAGGGCCGCGGTGGCGGCTTCTACGGCCGCGCTGATGTCGGCGTTGGCGCCGAGGGCGCGCAGGGCGCGGCCGATGGCGGTGACCGCGATGACGGCGCTCAGCGGGAAGGCGCCCGGGCCCATGTGGCCGATTCGCAGCAGCAGGCCGGACAGGTCGCCGTGCCCGCCGGACAGCAGCACGCCCGATTCCGCCCGGGCGTGCGCGCGGACCGCGCGCTCATCGACGCCGCCGGGGAGGCGGACGGCGGTGACGGTGTCGGAGCGGGTCGCCGGGTCGGGCGCCCACAGCTCCAGGCCGAGCGCGCTGACGCCTGCCCGGGTGGCGCGGGCGGCCTGGCGGTGGCGCCGCCAGACTGCCTCGGGGCCTTCCTGGAGGTACTGCTGAAGGCAGGCGTGCAGCCCGTAAATCTCCGTGACCGACGGGGTGTACGGGAACGGCTGGTCGGCCCGGTGGGCGTCGCGCCAGTCCAGGATGGATAGCGCCGACGCGCGCGGGGCGGCCGGGTTGGCCGCCATGCGGGCCCACGCGCCGTCGCTGACGTGCAGCAGCGATAGCCCCGGAGGGCCGCCGAGGCACTTTTGCGGCGCGGTCACCACCAGGGCGTTCCCCCAGCCGGCGACGTCGCAGCGCATGCCGCCGAAGGAGGAGACCGCGTCCACGATCAGCAGCGCCCCGTGCCCGGCGACGACGTCCGCGATCGCGTCCAGGTCGTTGACCGTGCCCGACGGCGTCTCGCAGTGCACCACGCTCACGACGGTGACGGCCGGGTGGCGGCGCAGGGCGCGGGCGACCGCGTCGGGCGGCACCACGGTATTGAAGGGAACCTCCACCTCGATCACCTCGCGCGCGTAGCGGCGCGCCCAGTCCCCGTAGCCCCGGCCGAACACGCCGGACACGAGGTTGAGGACCACGTCGCCCGGGCCGATCGCGGACGCGGCCGTCGCCTCCAGGCCGAGCGCCCCCTCGCCCGGCAGGATGACGGGGTCCGGCGTGGTCCCGAACGACTGCCGCAGCAGGCCGGCCGTCTCCTCGTGCAGCGCGCCGAAGGCCGGGTCCAGGTGGTTCATGACCGGGCGGCCGAGCGCCGCCAGGGTAGCCGGGGTCGCCCCCGACGGTCCGCCGGTCAGGTTGAAGAACGGGCCGGGCTCGTACTGCGCCATGATCGGGGCCTCCTGGGTGCGCCGGGGTTACCGCCCGGAGCTATACCCGCCCGGGGCCAGGTTCCCGGCCCGGCTAGGTTCCCGCTGGCGTCGCCCGGCTGCCCGCGGCCGCGAGGGTGAAGCCGGGATCGACCTGGTCGGCCAGGTTGGCCCCGGTTGCCTTGTTCGCCCAGGACAGGGCGTTCTTGACGTGGAACTCGGCCGCCTGGCGGGCGTAGCGGTCCCAGTCCTTGGGCTGGGCGTCGAGGGCGCCCGCGATGGCGTGCAGCGCGGTGCGGGTCGCGGGGCCGAGGTCGCCCAGCGCGAGCTCGCGCCCCTGCTCCATGGCCCTGATGGCGGGCTCGTGGCCGAGCCAGGTCAGCAGGTCGTCCCCGGCGTGCTGGCGCAGGAACGCGACGTCGGCGTCGCCGGTGACCTTGTTGCCGACCACGGCGAGCCGGACGTCGTAGCCGGCTGCGTACTCGCGCCACTGGCGGTAGACGCTGACGCCCTTGCGGGTCGGCTCGGCGACCAGGATGGTCAGGTCGAACCGGGTGAACAGGCCGGAGGCGAACGAGTCGGCCCCGGCCGTGCAGTCCACCACCGCGTACTCGCCCGGCCCGTCGGCCAGGTGGTTGAGGTAGAGCTCGACCGCCCCGGTCTTCGAGTGATAGCACGACACGCCGAGGTCGTCGGCGCTGAAGGGCCCGGTCGCCAGCAGTCGTGCCCCGCACGGGGCGGTGACCGCCAGGGCGTGGACGGGGTCGCCGGCCGCCTCGCCGGCCGGCAGTCGCAAGACCGCCGAGCCGTGGCCGGGCGGGGTCGTCTTCACCATCGCCGAGGCCGAGGCGATGCGCGGGTTGCGGCCGCGCAGGTAGTCCTTGATCAGCGCCAGGTGGGCGCCGAGGGCGGGCGGCTCCGGCGCCCCCAGCGCCTCGGCCAGGTGCTGGTTGATGTCGGCGTCGATGGCCACCACCGGCCGTCCCCGTGCGGCCAGGTGCCGCGTGAATAGCGACGACACGGTGGTCTTGCCGCTGCCGCCCTTGCCCGCGAACGCGATCTTCATTGCCCCGCCTCTAGACTGGAATGGTTTTCATTTTCATGTAAGCATAGAGAAGTCGATCGCGAACGCGAGACAGCGAAGGAGAGTGGACGATGTCACTAGCGGTTCCGCCAGCCCTGCTGGAGCGGGCCCAGGCGGGCGAGGTGACCGACGAGGCGTTCCTGGAGTGCGTCCGGGCCTCGCTGCCCTACGCCTGGGACATGATCGAGGGCCTCGTCAGCGACCTGGCGGCGGGCGACGCCGAGTTCGCCGACAACCAGGTCCCGCCGCCGGACGAGGCCGCCCGCGGCCAGCTGCTGCGCCTGCTGGCCAGCGATGCGATGCGCGGCGCGGTGGAGCGGCACTTCGGCGTGGTCCTGGCGTTCCAGAACTGCCACCGGGCGGCCGTCTTCCGCCCCTCGGCCATGGCCGCCCGGGCGCGGTTCACCTCGCCCCGGGCGCAGCTGCTCAACCAGCGCCCGGAGCTGGTGGACTGCTGACGCTCCCGGCCGCCGGGACGGGTACGGGCAGTGGCCGCTGACGGCCACTGCCCGTCCCGGGGCCTACCAGGCAGTCGTGGTCAGCGGGGCGTCAGGCGCATGGTCGCGGACTGGGCCGTGGGGGCCACGATCGGGTCCAGGACGCTGGCGTCGTAGGCGCGGTACTTCGCCCGGTAGGCCGCGTCGACGTCGGCCGCGGCGGCGGGCGGCGCCTCGGCCAGGCTGACGTCGGCCTCGACGCCGCCAGCGGAGATGCGGCCGCGCCCGCTGGCCTGGGCGTCGCGGTACCACGCGGCCCCGTTCCCCATGTAGGAGCGGATGTAGAGCCCGTCGCCCGCGCGCACCACCCAGATGGTCACCGGGCTGCGCAGGTTGCCGTTGGCCAGCTGGGGCGATAGCCGGAGCTCCGCGGCGTCCCCGATCGCGGTGAGGTCAGGACCTGTCCACGTCGTCATGAGCGCAATGCCTCCTCGATTCGGCGATCCCGGTTCGGCGATCGGGGTCCCTGTGATCGCCGCTCCTCGTGATCTGGGTCACGTTGGCCGGGCCCGCGCCCGTGGCCCGCGGCCCGCTACCGGGCTGCATCCCCACTCCGAGCTGGCCCAACCTTCCCGGCCGGCACCAGGAGCTCACTCTTCCGACCGGTCCAATCCGTTTGCTTTGCCTGCCCCGTAGTTACGGGCGAAAGGCAATGGGGGCCTGAAGGAGATGACGATGGGAAACATGATGACGAAGCGCCTGGCGAGGCTGGAAAGGGCCAGCCGGGCCTCGGCGAAGCACGGCGCGCTGCTGGGCGTCGGGGTCGCCACCGCGGCGCTCGTGGCGGCGTGCGCTAGCGGCAGCAGCTCGACCGCCAGCGCGCCGGCCGGCGCGGGCGGCACCAGCTCGAGTGGTGCCGCCGCGGGGGCCGGCGCCACCTCGGGCAGCACCAGCTCTAGCGGCACGACCTCGGGCAGCGGCTCCGGCGCGGGCACCATGGTGATCACCACCGCGGCGGCGTCAGGCACGACGTTCCTCACCGACGGGTCCGGGCGGGCGGTCTACCTGTGGGCCAAGGACAGCGGCGGCCAGTCGGCCTGCTCGGGGGCCTGCGCGAGCGCGTGGCCGCCGGTCACGGCGACGGGCACGGTCACCGCGTCCGGGTCGGCCGCGGCCAGCGACCTCGGCTCGATCAGCCGGTCCGACGGCACCGAGCAGGTCACCTACGACGGGCACCCGCTGTACTACTTCGTCGGCGACTCCGGCCCGGGCAAGGCCGGCGGGCAGGGCAGCGACGCCTTCGGCGCCAAGTGGTGGCTGGTGACCCCGGCCGGCGCCAGCGTCACCGGGTCGGTGACCGCGTTCACGCCGGGGGCGTCCGGCTCGGGCGGCGGCTCGGCCCCGGCCACGTCCGCCCCGGCGACCGGCTCGTCCTCGGCCGGCGGCGGCTGGTCCTGAGCCCTCGGTGACAGCGTTCCTCGCCCGCCTCGCGGGCACCGGGAGTGACCTCATCCGGCCCAGGGGCGGCCCGCGGCCGGGGGAGGCGGTGCGGTCAGGCCCGGGCCGGCCGCTCGGCCAGTGGGGCTTCGCCGCCATCGCCGTCACCTCGCTGGGCGGCCCGCTCGCGCTCGCGGCGCTGTACGCGCCGGACATCGCGGGCGGGGCCGCCTCCTCGGCCGGGCTGGCGATGGTCATCGCCGCCGTCGCGTTCGGCATCCCGCTGTGGATCTGGCTGGACTACGCGCGCGGCGGGCCGGGGGCGCCGCCGCTGGGCCCCGGCGGCCTCTACTCGTTCACCGAGGCCGCCGCCGGCCGCCGGGTCGCCCTCGTCCAGGGCGGCCTGTGGGTCATCAGCTACACGCTCTACCTGATGTACACCACGGCCCAGATCGTCTACGACACCCTGCCGGACGTGCTGCCGGGGGAGCGGCGCTACCAGTCGCTGCTGGAGATCGTCATCCCGGTTGCCCTGGCCGGGGTCATGATCGCGGGCCGGCGGGCCGCCCTGGCGGTCATCGCGGTGGTCGCGGGCGGGCAGCTCGCCCTCGCGGGAGTGCTGGCCGGGCTGACGACGGCCAACCTCGGCACGCCGGCGTCGAGCTTCGGGGCGTCCGCCCCGGCCGGCTCGCTGGCCACCGCCTCGGGTGAGACGGCGCTGCTGTTCATCTGCGGCAGCCTGCCCTTCTTCCTGGGCGGCGAGGCCAGCGGAGGCCCGCGCGGCGCGTTCCCGGTCGTGCGCCGGGGCCTGGCGGGGGCCTGCCTGGTGACGGTCGCGGTCATCATCGCCGCGGTGGCGCCGCTGGCGGCCGTCTCGGCCTTCACCCACGCGGACATCCCGGGCATGGCGGTCGCCCAGGCGTTCGCCGGCCGCGGCCTGGCCGTCACGATCGGCATCGGGGTCGCCGTCAGCGTCGGCGGCGTCATGCTGGTCGAGTACCTGGCGCTGAGCAGGCTGGTGACCGCCATGACGGCCTGGCCGCTGCGCCGCGTCCTGGCCGGCATCGGGGTGATCATCGTGGCGTTCGCCCCGGTCGTCCTGATCAGCCCGGACGAGATCTACGATGACCTCCTCACCCCGTCGCTGTCCGCGCTCTGGCTGAGCCAGCTCATCGTCTTCGCGGTCTACCCGCGCTTCGCCGCCCGTTACGGAAGGAAGGCGGTCCCCGCATGGGTACTAGCGGTGGCAGGTACCGCATTCGCGATCTACGGCCTGTGGGTCACGATCCACACGTCACATTCATAACGGAAAGCAGGCGTACCATGACAAGCCGCGATGCAATCACGACGTTCCTGTGGCGGGGGCCGGGGGCCCTCAGCTCCCTGGCCGCTCGCTGGAGCGTGAACCTGCTGGCCGCCGCGGGCGCGGCGATGCTCGGGTGGTCGGCCCAGATCCACCTGGACCTGTGGGCGCAGGGGTACAAGGACATCAGCGTCATCGGCCCGCTGTTCCTCATCCAGGGCATCGCGTGCGCCCTCTTGACCATCGTGGTCGTGGCGTTCCGCCGCCTGGCACTGCTCGCCATCGGCGCCGCCACGCTCGTCGCGACGGCCGCGGGCCTGCTGCTGAGCGTGAACTACGGGCTGTTCGGGTTCAAGGACAGCCTCCTGGTCCCGGACGCGAAGGCCTCGCTGATCGGGGAGCTCGTCGGCGGGGGGCTGCTGGTCGTCGGGGCGCTGGTGCTCATGCTGGCCCGGCAGCGGGTCCTGGTCGCGGGCAATCCTTCTCGCGAGCCATCCCGTACATAACGTCGTGCGCAAGATGGGAACAGCCGGGGAACGGCTGCCGGATGAGGTGCTCCTGGCCGGGCTGGGCGCGGGGGACGCCGAGCTGGCGGTGGCCTTCGTGCGGCGCTTCCAGCGAATCGTCTTCGGCGTCGCGGTCGCCGTCATCGGCGACCCCAAGACCGCCGAGGACGTCGCCCAGCAGGCATTCGAGCAGGCGTGGAAGCACGCGCAGGTCTACGATTCGCGGCGCGGCACCGTGCGCGCGTGGCTGACGAGGATCGCGCATAACCTGGCGATCGACGTCGTGCGAGCCCGCGCGTCGCTGCCAGTCGACCCGGACGACCTGCCCCTGATGCTCACCGCGATGACCGACGGCCCCGATAACCCCGAAGGGGTGGCGGTCGCCCGCGACAGCGCCGCCCAGCTGCGGCGCGCGCTGGGGCTGATCCCGGCCCCGCAGGCCCGGGCGGTGGCCATGGCCGGGATCTACGGCCTGACGGCGCGCCAGGTCGCCGACGCGGAGGGCATCCCGCTGGGCACCGCCAAGACCCGAATACGAGATGGCATGCAGAAGCTGCGAGCTGCCTACCTTCCGGAGGACGTAGGCGATGAATGAGTCGACCGAGATGAACTGCGCGCAGTTGCGCGACGTAGCGGCCGAGCTGGCGCTCGGCGTGCTGACCGGCCGCGAGCGGGCCGACGCCCTGGCCCACCTGGAGCGGTGCGAGGACTGCCGGGAGCACGTGCGCCAGCTGATGGCGACGAGCGAGGGGCTGCTCGGGCTGCTGCCCGCCAGCGAGCCCCCCGCCGGGTTCGAGACCCGGGTGCTCGACCGGCTGGGCCTGGCTCCCGCCGGCCCGGCCAGCCCGCGGGCGCACGCGCCGCAGTCCCGGTTGGCGCGGCTGCGGCGCCGCGGGCGGGATAACAGGCGGGAGAGCGCCAGCCGGGGACCGCGGTCCCGCCGGCTGATCGCCGCCGCCGCCATTGCCGTGGCCGTCGTCGGGGCCGGGGCCAGCGGCTGGCAGATCGGCGCCAGCACCGCCCGCCCCGTCGCCGCCCCGGTGGCGGCGGCCCCGGTGCCGCTGAGCGCGGCCACGTTCCTCACCGCGACCCGCACCAAGGTCGGCCAGCTGTTCGTCTACCAGGCCAAGCCGCGCTGGATCTACATGTCGGTCGACCTGCCCGACAACGCCAGCCTGCCCGCCGCCGACGGCATGGTGACCTGCCAGGTGATCGGCGCCGACGGCAAGGCGACCAGCGTCGGGACGTTCCGCCTCGACGGCGGCTACGGGGCCTGGGGGAGCCCGGACCCGTGGAGCGACGGCACGGTTCGCGGCGCCCGGCTCCTGGCCGCCGACGGAACCGTCCTGGCGACCGCGACCGTGCCCGTGAAATAACGACGCCCGGGAGAAGCCGGGGAGCAGCCGCGCGGAGCCGGCGCCCCAGCCCGCCCGCGACCCGGGCCCCCGCGCCTGGCCAGCGGGAGCGGGAGCCCTAACAAGTCCCTGATCTGGTCGATGCTCGCGGACTCCTCCGGGTCCTCGGCCTCGACCGCCAGGAACGCCTGCACGCACTCGACCGCCACGTCCGGGGCGAGCCGCTTCAGGCTCAGCGCCAGCACGTTGGCGTCATTCCAGAGGCGGGCGTGGCGGGCGATCCACGGCTCCCAGGCCAGCGCCGCCCGCACGCCCGGCACCTTGCTGGCCGCGATCGACGTGCCGGTCCCGGTCCAGCACATGAGCACCCCGAAGTCGGCCGCGCCGGAGGCGACGGCGGTCCCCACGTCGGCGGAGAAGCGCGGCCAGCTGTCGCCCTTCACGCCGAAGATGGTGACCTCGCTCACGTGCAGCAGGTGCAAGACGACCGCCCGGGTGCACTCGTTCTCGTCGTCGGCCCCGAAGGCCACCCGTGGCCGCGCCCCCGGCCCGGGCATTACGCCGGTCTCATTACGTCAGGCCCATCCACTGGCCAGCGGCGTCGGCCTCGGCGATGGCCACCGCGATCGCGGCGACGATGCTGGGGTAGACCGAGCGGGCGGCGGTGGCGAGCTGGACGGCGCCGTTCCCGGCGATGGTCACCACCAGGCGGCCGTCGGCCAGCGCCCGGGTGAGCCGGGCGGCGAGGCCGGCGTCGGCGGCGGTGCCGGCCGCGTGGGCGGCGAGCGAGTCATGGACGGCGTCGCGCAGCCGCAGCAGCGCCCCGTGCTCGGAGCCGGTGATGATGCCGTCGGCGGGCATCAGCCCGGCCGCGCGCAGCCACGGGATGGCGGTCTCGCGGGTGGCGAGGATGTCGCCGGAGTCTGGCCTGGCGGTCGGCGTGCCGGCGAACGATTGCACGAGGGAGAGCGCGGCGGGCACTCTCGGGTCAGGGGCGGTCACGGTCCGATGGTAGCGGCCTGGTGCCCGCCGGGGGGACGAAGCGGCCAAGGGGCGACATCACGGCCGTGACCATTCGGTGCCCTCCCGGTTACCGGCTCGTTATCAAGCTTGCTATGGTGGATGAGGAGACCCACCGGACGAGAAGCGAAAGGTGACCCAATGCTGGTCCTGACCAACGCTGCTGCAGAGGTCGTCAAGTCCGTGACGTCCACCCCACAGGCCCCGCAGGGAGCGGGCCTACGGATCGCGTCCGCGATCCCCGAGCCGAGGGACCCCAGCTCGCTGCAGCTGACGGCGGCTGAGTCCCCGGGTGACGGGGACCAGGTCGTGGAGGCCGCCGGGGCGCGCGTGTTCCTGGAGCCGCACGCCGCCGCCTACCTGTCGGACAAGGTGCTGGACGCCCAGTTCGACGAGCAGGGCGCCGCCCAGTTCTCCCTGGCCCGGCAGGGGCCAGCCGGGCAGCAGTAACGCCAAGCACGCCAGTGGCCCCCCGGGGAATGCTCCCCGGGGGGCCACTGGCGCTTGCCGCTGTGCTGGCCGCTGCGGGCGGTCTTACCGCGCGGGGCCGTTTCTACCGGGGCGGCCTTACCGCCCGAGCCGGGCCCAGCGCCGGATCATCGGCTCGGTCGGCTCGGTCTCGGTCTCGGCCTCTTCCTCCACGACGGGGGCCTCGCGCTGGTCGGGGACCACCACGCCCGACGGCACCGACCAGATCCGGCCGAAGGCGAACGACGCCACGCACACGATGACCACGCCGAGGCCGGTGAAGAAGCCGGCCTGCTCAGCGATCCGCATGACGACGGTGGCGCTCGCCGGGACCCCGCCCAGCGCCACGTTGTGGTTCCACAGCGGGCTGAAGACGGTGCCGAGGGTGAACCACGCGCCCGCCGCCGCGCCCAGCATCGCGCCGAAGAGCGCGACGTGCCTGCCGTTGGTCGACATGAGCAGCAACCCGGCCAGGAACACCGCCGCCCCGGGGAGGATCTCCAGCCACAGCCGGCCCGTCGTGTACGTCCACGACGTGGCCGGGGTGTAGGCGTAATGGAAGTACGGCCCGATAAAGGGGATCAGCGCGCCCCAAAGCCCCAGCAGGACCAGGAGGAATCCGCTGAAGACCCCGCGGCTGCGGCGCATCCGAAGCGTTGTCCCCATCATGTCTACCACTTCCCGAAATTGTGAAGGCTTGGCCTCTTCCGACGCCCTCGCGACTACCCGCGAACCCATCCGGTATTCACCGTGAAGCCCCCTTCCTTGCTGGGAAGGCTCGTGGCGTAGGCCCGAAATGAGCGGGTATGTCACTTCCTCATGCGCCTCGTCCGCCCGGCGCCGGTGATTTCTGGCTACCCGTGCCCCTTACCGGCCCGCCCGGTCGGTAAACGGGCCGCCGGGAACCGGCCGAGGGGCGCCCCGGCTAGGAGGGAGCGGGGACCTCGTGCCCGTCCTCGAAGCGGCGGATGGTCCGGCTCTTGCCGCCCTCCATGACCGCGACCACCACGGGCGTGCCCGCGTAGCTGCGGTAACGGGCGTCGTCGAGCGCGGTCATGAGGCCCTGGAGGGTGTAGGGGTACATCCGGGTGACCTCGCCCGGGCCGCCGCCGGTGACGGCGTCCCGCACGACGTAGGCCTTGCCCGTCGCGGTCATGGCGCGTGCCTCCCCTCGCAGCTCCCGGCGGCCCGCCCGCACGGGAGCGGCCGCCAGCTACGCACCATCAGTCCCAATTTCAACACTAGCAACGAGTCGTCCCCGGCCTCATCCGCCTCAGGGGCAAGCGCGCACCGCAAGGCGGGGCACGGGCAGCCGCGACCGTCGGCGGCAGGAAATCGCCGGTGGTAAGAATGAGTGGGCACGGACGAGCGCGGCGCCGGGAGGATCATGCTCTTTCCGCACGACACCGAGGTGGCGCTGGCCCAGGCGGTGGCCCTGGTCAATACCGGCCGGGGCGGCGCGGAAGGGCTGGCCGGCGTGGCCGCCCTGGAGCGCTTCCTGCGCGAGGGGGAGTGGACCGCCGTCGGGCCGTGCGCCGGGCCGGACCTCGACGCGGTGCGCGGGCTGCGCCAGCGGCTCGCGGGCCTGTGGGAGATGACCGCCGACGAGGCCGCTGCCCTGGTCAACGCGCTGCTGCGGGAGGCCGGGGCGTTCCCGCAGCTGGTCCGGCACGACGGCTGGGACTATCACGTCCACGCCGCCCCGTCCTCGGCCACGATCGCCGACCGGATGGCGGCCGACATCGCGATGGCGTTCGCGGACGTGATCCGGGCGGGCCAGCTCGTCCGGCTGCGGACCTGCGCCGCCGCCGACTGCGGGGACGTGCTGGTCGACCTGTCGAAGAACCGCTCGCGGCGGTTCTGCGGCACGGCTTGCGCCAACCGGGTGAACGTCGCCGCCTACCGCACGCGGCGGGCGGCGGGCACCGCCTGACGGCCCGGCGCCCGCGGCCCCGGCGGGCGCGCCGCCCGCCTCGCCTTACGATAGGCACTGTCTATTGCGCTGGATAAGGATGAGTCCCCGAGCAGGCAGGCTGACCCGTGATTGAGAAGATCCTGCCCGCCGCGGCGGCGGCCGCGGACGAGTTCGGTGACCCGGCCGAGGCCGTGGTGTTCCCCGGCGAGGAGGACGTGATCGCCAACGCGGTGGACAAGCGCCGCCGGGAGTTCATCACCGCCCGGCACTGCGCGCGCCGGGCCCTGGCCGGGCTCGGCGTCCCGCCCGGCCCCATCGGCCGGGGCGAGCGCGGCGCCCCGCAGTGGCCCGCCGGCATCGTCGGCAGCATCACCCACTGCGCCGGGTACCGGGCAGCGGCCGTGGCCCGCGACCACGAGCTGGTGACGATCGGGCTCGACGCCGAGCCGGCCGGCCCGCTGCCGGACGGGGTGCTGAACATGGTGGGCCTCCCGGCCGAGCGCGACCGGCTGGCCGAGCTGGCCGCCACGGCGCCCGGCACTCACTGGGACCGCCTGCTGTTCAGCGCGAAGGAGTCGGTCTACAAGGCGTGGTTCCCGCTCGCCCGGCGCTGGCTCGGCTTCGAGGACGCCGACATCACCCTTGGCCTCGACGGGACCTTCACCGCGCGGCTGCTAGTCGGGGGACCGGAGGTCCAGGGCGAGCCGCTGGCCGGGTTCAGCGGCCGCTGGCTGTCGGAGGGCGGCCTGGTCCTGACGGCGATCGCACTGGCGCCGAAGGCGTAGCTAGCACCGGCGCCGAAGGCGTAACGCACCCCTGGGCGGAGCCGGCTCGCCAGCGTTGTAAATATGCTACAAACTCTTGACGGATCACCATCAATCAGTAGAGCATTGATGGTGAGGCAAGGAGGTTCGCCATGTCTGATGCCACCGCTGACGCCACCGCCGCCGGCCCGGCCGGGGAGGCGCCCCCATTCGTGGACTTCCGGACGGAGCCGGGACGCTACCGGCACTGGCGGCTGGCCACCGACGGCCCGGTCGCGACCGTGACCCTGGACGTCGACGAGCAGGGCGGCATCGCCCCCGGGTATGAGCTGAAGCTCAACTCCTACGACCTCGGCGTCGACATCGAGCTCTACGACGCCGTCCAGCGCCTGCGATTCGAGCATCCCGAAGTCCGGGCGGTGGTGCTCACCGGGGGCAAGGACAAGGTCTTCTGCGCCGGCGCGAACATCCGCATGCTGGCGTCGGCCAGCCACGGCTGGAAAGTGAACTTCTGCAAGTTCACCAACGAGACCCGCAACGGCATCGAGGACGCCACCCGCGGCTCCGGGCAGGCCTGGATCGCCGCCCTCAACGGCACCGCCTCCGGCGGCGGCTACGAGCTTGCCCTCGCCTGCGACCAGATCCTGCTGGTCGATGACCGCTCCAGCGTCGTCTCGCTGCCCGAGCTCCCGCTGCTGGGCGTGCTGCCCGGGACCGGCGGGCTGACCCGCGTGGTCGACAAGCGGCACGTGCGCCGCGACCTCGCCGACTGCTTCGCGACCAGGGCCGAGGGCATCGGCGGCCGCAAGGCCGTCGCCTGGCGCCTGGTGGACGAGGCGATCGCCCGCGCGAGCTGGGCGCAGACGGTGGCCGAGCGGGCAGCGGCGGCCGCCGCCGCGTCCCCCCGCCCGGGCGGGGACCAGGCCGGCGCCCGCCTGACGCCGCTGGGCAAGGACCGCACCGGCAGCGCGGTCTCCTACCGGTGGGTGTCGGCCCGGCTGGACCGCGAGCGCGGCGTGGCCGAGGTCACCGTGCGCGGCCCGGACGGGCAGCCCCCCGCGAGCATGGCCGGGGCGCACGCCCAGGGCGACCAGTTCTGGACCCTGGCGATGACCCGCGAGCTGGACGACCTGATCCTGGACCTGCGCACCAACGAGCCGGAGATCGGGACCTGGCTGCTGCGGACCGAGGGCGACCCCGCCCGGGTCCTTGCCTACGACGCCCTCCTGCTGGCGAACGCGGCCGGCGACTGGCTCGCGAACGAGATCGTGCTGTACCTCAAGCGGACCCTCAAGCGGCTGGACGTCACCTCCCGCTCGCTGATCGCGCTGGCCGAGCCGGGCTCCTGCTTCGCCGGGTCGCTGCTGGAGCTGGCGCTGGCGGCCGACCGGTCCTACCTGCTCGACGGCACCTGGGAAGAGGACCCGGCCAGCGGGCCGGCCGTGATCACCGTTGGCCCGGCGAACCAGGGCCCGCTGCCGATGGGCAACGGGCTGACCCGGCTGCAGACCCGGTTCCTGGGCGACGAGCAGGCCCTGGCCGCCGTCGGCAAGCAGGCGGGGGAGCCGCTGGAGGCGGCCGAGGCCGAGCGGCTCGGCCTGGTCACGTTCACGCCCGACGACATCGACTGGGCGGACGAGGTCCGGATCGCGGTCGAGGAGCGGGCGTCGTTCAGCCCCGACGGCCTCACCGGGCTGGAGGCGAACTACCGGTTCGCGGGCCCGGAGACGATCGAGACCAAGATCTTCGGCCGGCTGTCGGCCTGGCAGAACTGGATTTTCTACCGGCCCAACGCGTCCGGCGCCGACGGCGCCCTGCGCGCCTACGGGACCGGCAAGCGCGCCGCATTCGACAGGAAGAGGGCCTGACCATGGCGGCACCGGACTACTCGGAGCTGATCCCCAACAACGTGGGCCTGGCCGACGACCGGCGGCTCCAGCGGGCCCTGGAGTCGTGGCAGCCGAGCTTCCTGGACTGGTGGCAGTCGATGGGCCCTGCCCTGCCGGTCCAGGACGTGTACCTGCGGACCGCGATCGACGTGCGCGGCGCGGGCTGGGCCACGTTCGGGCACGTGCCGATGCCGGAGTACCGCTGGGGCATCTTCCTCGCCGAGCGCGACCCGGGCCGGCGCATCGCGTTCGGCCAGCACAAGGGCGACGCGGCCTGGCAGCAGGTGCCGGGGGAGTACCGGGCCGAGCTGCAGCGGCTCATCGTGATCCAGGGCGACACCGAGCCCGCCAGCGTGGAGCAGCAGCGCAACCTCGGCGCGACCGCCCCCAGCTTGTATGACCTGCGCAACCTCTTCCAGGTCAACGTGGAGGAGGGGCGCCACCTGTGGGCGATGGTGTACCTGCTGCACGCCTACTTCGGCCGGGCGGGCCGCGAGGAGGCGGAGGAGCTGCTGCACCGCAACTCCGGCAGCGCCGACGCCCCGCGGATCCTCGGGGCGTTCAATGAGGAGACGCCCGACTGGCTGTCGTTCTTCATGTTCACCTACTTCACCGACCGGGACGGCAAGTACCAGCTCGGCACGCTCAAGGAGTCGGCGTTCGACCCCCTGTCGCGCACCTGCGAGTTCATGCTCAAGGAGGAGGCCCACCACATGATGGTGGGCACCACCGGGATCGACCGCGTCGTGGAGCGCACCGCCCAGGTCATGGTGGGCAACGACACCGACGAGGTGGCCGCCCACGGCGCGATCCCGCTGCCGGTCATCCAGAAGTACCTGAACTTCCACTACTCGGTCTCGCTCGACCTGTTCGGCGGGGACACCTCCACCAACGTGGCGAACTACTACACGGCCGGCCTCAAGGGCCGCTGGCTGGAGGAGCGGCGCAAGGACGGCCACCTGCTCGCCAGCGACTCGATCATGGTCGACGCGCTCGTCGACGGGGCGATCGGGCAGGCCGAGGCCTCCGCCCTGACCGGGCTGAACACGGACCTGCGGCGCGAGTACATCGCCGACTGCGAGGGCGGGGTCAAGCGCTGGAACCGCATCCTGGAGTCGGCCGGGCTGCCGCAGCGGCTCACGCTGCCGCACGTGGCGTTCAACCGCCATGTCGGCGCGTTCGCCGGCATCGAGGCATCCCCGGCGGGCGAGCAGCTCACGGCGGAGGAGTGGGCGCGGAGGCGGCACCAGTGGCTGCCGACCGGCACCGACAAGACGTTCGTCCGCTCCCTCATGCGGCCGGTTCTCGAGCGGGGCAAGATCGCCGCCTGGCTCGCCCCGCCCCGCACCGGCATCAACGGCCAGGCATTCGACTACGAGTACGTCCACCTGGCCTGAGCGCGGGAGCCATCGGATCGGGCCGCCGGACTGCCGTCAGTTAGCTTCACATGTGCGTCTAACCGACGGCACTTCCGCGCCAGAGGCTGATAACAGCAAGAGGAAGCCCGGTCCGGCCCGGTGCCTGCCCTCGTGACCGGTGCCCGTTTCCGCCCGAAGCCGGGCGTATTAACAGTTTATTCACAGGCTGGGGATTATATTAACGGCTTGTTAATTCGCCCTGTGTTTAGATCTGTGTGATAAGTCTGTCGCTCGATGTCACTTGCCTGCCGTCAGCCATGACCCGCATCCCCTAGACGAGACCCCCTGACGCCCGGCGCGCGACCCCGGCGACGTCAGGCTCCCACCGGTCTCCGGGAGGTCATCGGATGAAGTTGAAGCTGCGAAGACTAGCAACCGTCCTGGTCGGGACGGGCGCGCTGGTGGCGGGGTACGCCACCATCGCGACCGGGCCGGCCACCCCCGCGAGCGCCGCCGCGCCGGCCTGTCCCTGGGTGGGCTCGCACGCGCCGGCCGCGGCGCGGGTCAGCCAGGTGCTCGCGCACATGACGCTGGACGACAAGATCTCGATGGTGCACGGCAGCGCGAGCGCCTACGTGGGGACCGTCGCGGCGATCCCGTCGCTGTGCATCCCCGCGCTCAACCTGGAGGACGGCCCGGCTGGCGTCGGCGACGGCCTGACCGGGGTCACCCAGCTGCCCGCGCCGGTCGCCGCCGCGGCGACGTGGAGCACGGCCGAAGAGGCGCAGTACGGCAACGTCATCGGGAGCGAGGACAAGGGCAAGGGCGTCAACGTCGACCTCGGCCCGACGATCAACATCGTCCGCGACCCCCGCTGGGGCCGGGCGTTCGAGTCGCTCGGCGAGGACCCGTACCTGTCGGGCCAGCTCGGCGCGGCCGAGATCCAGGGCATCCAGGCCACCGGCACGATGGCCCAGGTCAAGCACCTGGCCGTCTACAACCAGGAGACCAACCGCAACACCCCGGCCGACGACGCGATCGTCAGCGACCGCACGATGCAGGAGATCTACCTGCCCGCCTTCCAGGCGGCGGTCCAGCAGGGCAAGGCCGCCTCGGTCATGTGCTCCTACTCGACGATCAACGGGACCTACGCCTGCGAGAACCCGTACCTGGAGACCCAGGTGCTGCGCGACCAGTTCGGGTTCCAGGGCTTCGTGACCTCGGACTGGGGCGCGACCCACTCGACCGTCCCGTCCGCCCTGGCCGGGCTGGACATGGAGATGCCGGGCGACGCCGACTACGGCCCGGCCCTGGAGGCCGCCGTGCAAGACGGGCAGGTCCCCCCGGAGATCCTGAACACGATGGTCAGCGGCATCCTGGCCGAGATGTTCAAGTTCGGGATGTTCGACCACCCGGCGACCGGCTCGCCGACCGCGACCGTGACGACCGCCCAGCACCAGGCGGCCGCCAGGGACATCGCCGAGCAGGGCACCGTGCTGCTGCAGAACTCCGGCGGCATCCTCCCGCTCAGCACCAAGAAGTCCAAGTCGATCGCGGTCATCGGGGCGGACGCGAGCGACAGCGCCCAGACCGTCGGCGGCGGCAGCGCCGGCGTCACCTCCAGCGGCACCGTGACCCCGCTGCAGGGGATCACCAGCCGGGCCGGCAGTGGCGTCCAGATCAACTACGCGGAGGGGCCGGCCCCCAGCGGCCAGCTGCCCGCGGTTCCCGCCTCGGCGTTCTCCGGCCCGCTGAGCGCGCAGTTCTACGACAACATGACGCTGGACGGGACCCCGGTCGCGACCCGGACCGACCCGAACGTGGACTTCAACTTCAACAGCGTCTCCCCGCAGCCCGGGGTGAACGCGACCCAGTGGTCGGCCAAGTGGGCCGGCACCATCAACCCGCCGACGACCGGCACCTACACGTTCTCGCTGACCAGCGATGACGGCAGCCGCCTGTTCATCAACGGCCAGCAGGTCATCGACAACTGGCGCGACCAGGGCAGCAACACCGAGACCGCGACGGTGGACCTCACCGCGGGCCAGCCGGCCAGCGTCGAGGTGGACTACTACCAGGACGGCGGCAGCTCCCTGGTCAGCCTCGGCTGGCAGCCGCCCGGCCCGGACCCGATCGTGGCGGCGGTCGCCGCCGCCAAGGCCTCGGACGTGGCCGTGGTCTTCGCCAGCGACTTCGAGACCGAGGGCTCGGACCTGGCGAGCATCGACCTGCCGGACTCGGAGAACCAGCTCATCACCGCCGTCGCCGCCGCCAACCCGAACACGGTCGTCGTGCTGAACACCGGCTCGGCGGTCACGATGCCGTGGCTGGACCAGGTCAAGGGCGTCCTGGAGGGCTGGTACCCGGGGCAGGAGGACGGCAGCGCGATCGCGGCGGTGCTGTTCGGCGACGTGGACCCCTCCGGCCACCTGCCGGTGACGTTCCCCAAGAGCCTCGCCGACGTGCCGGCGTCCACCCCCGCCCAGTGGCCCGGCACCGACGGCCAGGTCCAGTACTCCGAGGGCCTTGACGTCGGCTACCGCTGGTACCAGGCGAAGGACATAACCCCGCTGTTCCCGTTCGGGTACGGGCTGTCCTACACCCAGTTCAAGTTCAGCCACCTGCACGTGCCGTCGGGCTCGATCACCTCGCGCGGCCAGGTCACGGTGACGGCCGACATCACCAATACCGGCCACCGGGCCGGCTCCGACGTCGCCCAGCTGTACGTGGACGACCCGGCCGCCGCCGGCGAGCCGCCGCAGCAGCTCAAGGGATTCCAGAAGGTCTCGCTCAACCCGGGCCAGACCAGGCAGGTCACGTTCCGGCTGACGGCCGCGCAGGCGCTGTCGTACTGGGACTCGACCGCCAGCAACTGGGCGGTCGCCGACGGCAGCTACCGGCTGAGCGTTGGGGACTCCTCCGCCAGCCTGCCGCTGTCGGCCACGGTCCGCGTCAAGCGCAGCTACGGCCCGCAGGGGGTGACGGTCAGCGCCCCGTCGTCGGTGACCACCGGCGCGGCCACCACGGTGACCGCGACGTTCACCAACGCCGACTCCGACGTGGCCGCCCGGGACGTGTCGGTCGCGCTGGGCGGGCCGTCCGGCTGGACCGTCTCGCCGTCGGTGGTCCGCTTCCCGGTGGTGCCGGCCCACGGTACCGCCAAGGCCACCTTCCACGTGACCGCGTCCGCCACCGCCAGCGGCGGGGCGGCCTCGCTCACCGCGACCGCCCGCTATGAGGTGGCCGGGGCCGGGCCGGGCAAGGCGACCGGGTCGGCGTCGGTCGCCGTCCCGTACCCGTCCCTGGCCGCGGCCTACGACGAGCCGGCCGTCAGCGATGACGCCGACGTCGCGGCCGGCAACTTCGACGGCGGCGGGTACAGCTTCTCGGCCCAGGCCCTGGCCTCGGTCGGGATCGTCCCCGGCTCGGCCGTGACCAGCGGCGGGTTCACCTTCACGTGGCCGGACGTCCCGGCCGGGCAGCCCGACGCGGTGACGGTCGCCGGCCAGGTCGTCGACCTGTCGGGGACGGGCAGCCAGCTCGCGTTCCTCGGCGCCGGCTCCAACGGCACCCAGACCGGGACGGTGACCGTCACCTACACCGACGGCAGCACCTCGACCGCCGCGATCACCTTGTCCGACTGGTACAGCGACGCCGCCGACCCGGGCGACTCGCTCGTGGCGACCTCGCCGTACTGGAACGAGCCGGCCGGGGCGACCCTGCCCAAGGATCACCCGGTGAGCGTCTACCTGTCGGCGATCCCGCTCACGGCGGGCAAGACGGTGGCGTCGGTGACGCTGCCGGGCAACTCCTCGATGCACGTGTTCGCCACGGCAATCGGCTAGCACGGCATCTAGCTAGCGCCGCTAGCTAGCGCCGCGATCGGCTAGCGAGCACGGCCGGCCCGGCCGGCGGGGGCAGTCCCCCGCCGGCCGGGCCGCGCGCTGCCCGGCTTTAGCCGCCAATGGCCGTAGCTTGGTGGCAGCAGGCGGCAGTGCCGCCGGGGCCACGGCCCTGGCGACGGCGTTGCGGCAACATGGCCTTAGTGGTTTTTAGTGCGGACGGAAGTGCGAGCGTGGCCGAGCGGTGCCCCTTCGACCTGGCCAGGGTGAACTCCGAGCATGACGCGGCGCGGGCCTATGACCAGTGGCGGGCCGGGGGCGCGGTGGCCTTCGCCGAGGCGTTCGGCGGCTACCACGCGGTCTTGAGCTACGACGCGGTCCGCGCGTGCGCGGCCGACACTGCCCGGCTGGTGTCCGGCGACGGCGCCACGATCCCGGTGCTGCGCAAGGACGCCCGGTCGGTCCCGGTCGAGATGGACCCGCCCGCGCACCGCAAGTACCGCCGCCTGCTGCAAGGCCCGCTGCGCCCCGAGCGGGTGGCGGCCCGGGCCGGGCGCATCGCGGCGGTCGCCGACCAGGTGATTGATGAGTTCATCGAGCTCGGCGCGGGCGACCTGCGCCGCATCGCCGCGGTGGTGCCGCCCGCGATCATCGCCGACATCCTCGGCACCCCGGGCGAGGCGGCGGCGATGGTCGAGATGACCGACATGCTCAACCGGGCGGTGGGCTCGGCCGACCCGGAGGTGAGCCGCTCGGCCGCCGCCGCGTTCACCCGCTACATCGAGGGCCTGGTCGCCGAGGCGGCGCTGGCCGACGGCGCTGACGGCCTGCTCGCCGCGATCGTGCACGGCGAGGTGGACGGGGAGCCGATCGCCCGCGACACCGCCGTCGGGATGGCGGTCACGCTGGTCGTCGCGGGCCAGGAGACCACCGTCAACGGGATCGGGAACCTGCTGTGGCTGCTCGGCCGCGAGCAGGGCGCCAAGCAGCGGCTCCTCGATGACCCGGCCCTCATCCCCGGCGCGGTGGACGAGGCGCTGCGGCTGGAGTCGCCCGTCCAGATGATGGGCCGCACGGCGGCGGCGGACCTGGAGATCGACGGCGTCCCGGTGCGCAAGGGGGACAAGGTGGGGCTGGTGTTCGGCGCGGCCAACCTGGACCCGGCCCGGTTCCCCGACCCGGGCCGGTTCGACCTGGACCGCTCGCCGGCATCCCACCTGGCGTTCGGGCACGGGATCCACCGCTGCGTGGGGGAGCACCTCGCCCGGGCGGAGATGCAGATCGTGGCCGAGCGGGTGCTGGCCCGGATCCCCGACTACCGGCTCGCGGGCGAGGTGGCCCTCGGCGCCAACGTGGCGTTCAACCGAGGCCCGCGCGCCATCCCGGTGACGTTCACCCCTGGCCGCATCCGGCGCTAGCGCCGGGCCGGCACAGCGCTCGCGCCGGGCCAGCACAGCGCTGGCATAGGGGGCGCTGGCATAGGGGCGGCGGCTACGGCTTGCGGCCGATGCCGAAGTAGCTCAGCTCCCCGCCGCCCGACTCGCCGACCTGCCCCTTGCCGGTGTCGAGTAGTAGTTCCAGCCCGTCGAAGAACCGCGTGACCTCGGCCCGGGACCGGAACCCGAGCCGCCCCGAGGAGACCTCGTTGTAGCGGCTGGTCCCCTCCGCGACCTTCTCGCTGATGTCGCTCGCCCCGTGCACGATGACCAGGAAGCTGCCCGGCGCCAGCGCGCTCACCAGCCGGGCGACGATGCCGTAGGGGTCGTCGGCGTCCGGGACGAAGTGCAGGACGTTGATCAGCAGGAGGGCGGTCGGCTGGCCGAAGTCGAGCGTGAGGGCGGACTCGCTGAGGATCAGGGCCGGGTCGCGCAGGTCGGCCCGGATGAACTCGGTGACCCCGGCCGGGTGGCTGGTCAGCAGCGCCCGCGCGTGCGTGGCGACTACCGGGTCATGATCGACGTAGACGACGCGGGAGCTCGGGGCGGCCTGCTGCGCGACCTCGTGGGTGTTGCCGACCGTGGGCAGCCCGGTCCCGATGTCCAGGTACTGGCGGATGCCGTACTCGGTCGCGAGCGTCTCGACAGCCGCCCGCAGGAACGCCCGGCAGCGCTGGATCGCGTCCGGCAGCGACGGCAGCGCCTCCGCGACCCACTGGGCCGCCTGGCGGTCAACGGCGAAGTTGTCCTTCCCGCCGAGCCAGTAGTCCCAGATCCGGGCCGGGTTAGCCACCGTGGGGTCAAAGGCAGGCAGCTTGCTAGCGCCCCCGCTAGCGGGCCAGTCCCCCGGGTCATGCCCCGCCGACGACCTCAGCGTCATCCAGGTTGCCCCTTTTACGCGCATATAACAGTCCCGGCAGTCTACTCCCATCTCCGCCGCCGCATACGGAATGAGCAACCGATGGCATGACGTAATACCGTTGCCAATTCGCGGTGCTGGCGCGAGCCGCCCGCCAGGCAGGCCGGGTACCGGTAGCGGGCCAGCGCGGAACCGCGCGCGGGGACGTCGGCGCGGGCACCATGGCCCGGGCCTGGCTGCGCGGGCACGGGCCTGGCTGCGCGGGCACGGCGGTGCGGCGGGCATCTTATGATCGGGCTATGCCAGCAGCGGCCGACCCTGGAGCGGCAAGCGACGTGGTCGGCGGGCGGTACGCGCTCACCGCCCCAGCCAGCCGCGATGGCGCCCGCGAGCGCTGGCACGGCCACGACCAGCTCCTGCACCGCGAGGTCACCCTCACGAAGGTGCCGCTGCCCCCGTCGCCCGGCGAGCGCGACGCCCAGGTATCGGCGGTGCTGCGCGAGGCCCGGGCCGACCTTACGGTCCTCGACGTGGTCGACACCCCCGCCACCCTCTGGATAGTCACCAGCCCAGCGGCCCCCCGCCCGCCCGGGGTCGCGGCCCGCGACCGGGAGCGCATCGCCGGCCAGCCGGGCGTCCCGGGCCCTGCCAGCCCTGATCGCGTGGCTCCCCGGCTCACGATCGGCGGCCTGCCGGTCCCCTTGCCCGCAGCCGGGAATCCCGGCGGGGGCCGGCTGGGGGCGATCGCGCGCTCTAGCCCCGGCCTCGCCGTGGGCGTGGCGACCGGCGTGATCATGATCGCCGCCCTCATCCTGGTCACGCTCCTGTTCCCCTCCCACCACCACCCCGTCCAGCCCCCGGGACGCCCCGGCACCTCTCCGGCCGCCACCGCCACCCCCTTACTGCCGTTCCCACCCGGCTCAGGCTGAGAGCCGTGACAGGGACCGCAGGGCCGGCTTATCGTGGAGGATTTTCCGGTTGAGTGGTCCAGGAAGCGGGCCTGACGTGCCGGCCGCCCGCCAGCGGCAAGCCTGCCAGCGGGCGCGGCTTAGCCGGGTAGCAGCACGATCTTGCCGCGCGCGTGGCCGTGCTCGCTCGCCTCGTGCGCCCGGGCGACCTCGGTGAGACCGAACGCCTGGACGTCGGGGGGCGCGAAGCGGCCGGACTCGATGAGCGCGCCGATCTCGCCGAGCACGTGGACCGCGCGGCCGGACTCCCCGCTGCTGAAGCGCACGCCGTGCTCGCGCGCGCCGGCGAAGTCGGCGATGGTGAGGACGTGCCCGGGTGCGCCCGCGAGGCCGATGAGCTCGGGCAGGACGCCGCTGCCGGCGGCGTCGAGCGCCCGGTCGACGCCGCCCGGGGCGAGCGCGCGGACCCGGCCGGCGAGGCCGTCGCCGTAGGCGGCCGGCTCGGCTCCCAGCGAGCGCAGGTACTCGTGGTTAGCCGGGCTGGCGGTGCCGATCACGCGGGCGCCGCGCGCCACCGCGAGCTGGACGGCGGCGCTGCCGACGCTCCCGGAGGCGCCGTTGACCAGCAGCGTGCCGCCTGCGTGGACCCCGAGCTGGTCCAGGGCGCGGGTGGCGGTCTCGATCGCGGCCGGCAGCGCGGCCGCCTGGGCGAAGTCCAGCGACGGGGGGACCGGCGCGTAGTAGGACAGCACCGCCAGCTCGGCCTGGGCCGCGCCGTCGCCCGACAGGCCGAACACGCGGTCGCCGGCGGCCACGTCCCGGGCGCCCGCGCCGAGCTCGTCCACGACGCCCGCCGCCTCGTAGCCCAGGAACTGCGGGAGCCCGGAGTCCATGAGGCCCTGGCGCTTCTTGTAGTCGCTCGGGTTGACGCCGGCCGCCCGGACCTTGATCCGGACCTCGCCCGGGCCTGGATGCGGGTCAGGGACGTCGGCGATCTCGAGCACTTCCGGGCCGCCGAACCCGCTGAAGCGCACTGCCTTCATCACGTGCTCCGATCTCGCTCAGGGGCCGCGCCGGTCGCCCGGCCGACTAGTCTGCCAGCCCGTGCCCGCCGGGCGGGCGCCGCGCGCGTGGCGGGCGTGGCTGGCCGAGGATGCTGGAAACGTAAGGCCCGCCCGCGGGTGATCACTCGCGGGCGGGCCTAGGGGCCGGCGGTCAGCCGTCGGAGCGACCGCCGTCCCGGTAGTTCAGCGCCTCCGGGCTGGCCGGCTGCCCGTTAGCCGGCTGGCCGTTGGCCCCCTGTCCGTCGGCACCGAGGCCGTCGGCACGATGGCCGTCGGCACGATGGCCGTTGGCGTTGCGGCCGGCCCGGCTGGCCGCCTCGTCGCCGGGCTGCTCGCCGGGCCGGCCCTGCGCGGTGGCGGACTCGGCGTCGTGGCCGAGCGACCCGGCCGGCTCCGCGTCGGCGGCTGCCTCCGGGGCGGCAGCGCCGCCCGGGCTGGGCGACGTCCACTGGCCCAGCTCCACCTGGGGGATGAACCAGGTCGCGAGGAACGCCAGCGCCGCGATCGGGACCGCGATCAGGAACACCGTCTGGATCGACTGGGCGTAGCCGGCCACGATGCCGTGGTGGACGGCGGCGGGCAGCCGGTTGAGCAGCGCCGGGGTCACGTCCGCGGAGCTGAAGCTCGCGGGCAGGCGCACCCCGTGCAGGTGGCTGGCGAGGTTGCCGACCAGCACGTTGGAGAAGATCGCCCCGAAGATCGCGGTGCCGAACGAGCCGCCGATCGACCGGAAGAACGTCGCCCCCGAGGTCGCGACGCCCAGCTCGCTGTGCGGCACGCCGTTTTGCACGATGATGACGAGGACCTGCATGACGCCGCCGAGGCCGAAGCCCAGCACCAGCATCGAGAGCGCGTCCTGGAGGGTGGACGAGCCGGCGCCCATCAGCGACAGCAGGAACAGCCCGATCGTCATCAGCGCCGCCCCGGAGATCGGGAAGAAGCGGTACTTGCCAGTCTTCGCGATGACCTGCCCGGACACGACCGAGATGATGAGCAGGCCGGCCATCAGCGGCAGCAGGTACACCCCGGAGATGGTCGGCGAGATGCCCCGCACGACCTGGAAGAACGCGGGCAGGTAGGTGATCGCCCCGAACATCGCCAGGCCGACGATGAAGCCGGTCAGGCTGGACATCGAGAAGGCCCGCAGCTTGAACAGGTGCAGCGGCAGCACCGGCTCTTCCGCCCGCCGCTCGGCCAGGATGAACAGCCCGATGAGGATCACGCCGGAGGCGCCCAGGATGTAGATCGGGGCCGACGCCCACCGGTAGGTGGTGCCGCCGAGGCTGGTCAGCAGGATCAGCGCGGTCGCGGCCAGCGCCAGCGTCAGCGTGCCGAGGTAGTCGATCTTGTGGTGCACCCGGCTCAGCTGCCCGGGAACCTGGGCGGCGACGACGACGAGGGCGATCACGCCGAGCGGCACGTTGATGTAGAAGATCCAGCGCCAGGTCAGGTTGTCCACGAAGACGCCGCCCAGCAGCGGCCCGACCACGCTCGCGAGGCCGAAGACCGCGCCGAACAGGCCCTGGTAGCGGCCTCGCTCGCGGGGGGAGACGATGTCGCCGACGATGGCCTGGGCGCCGACCATGAGGCCGCCCGATCCCAGGCCCTGGACCGCGCGAAAGGCGATGAGCATGAACATCGAGTTGGCCAGGCCGGCCAGGACCGACCCGATCAGGAAGATGACGATGGAGGCCTGGAAGAAGACCTTCCGGCCGAACTGGTCACCGAGCTTGCCCCACAGCGGCGTCGATACGGTCGAGGCCAGCAGGTAGGCGGTGATGACCCAGGCGATGTGCGAGCCCCCCTGCAGGTCGCCGACGATCGTCGGCAGCGCGGTGGAGACGATCGTCTGGTCGAGCGCGGCGAGCAGCATGCCGAGCATGAGCGCGCCGATGATGAGCAGGATGCGCCGACGGCCGAGTCCTGGCATGGCGGCTGAGTCGTCCGTCGCGGGGACTGCGGGCCCCTCGGGAACTGCCATTACTGACCTTCCTCCTTGTCGTGCGCGCTCGACGGGCAGATCGCGGTCCCGGTGACCCGGCGCAGCGCGCCGTCTTCCGGTAGGCCGTCCGCGAGATCCTGGAAAACCTGGTCAATGAGCCGGCCAAGGGTGATGTCAGGGGCCGAGCCGGCCCAGAACGTCATGCAGGCGCGCATCATCCCGGCCGCCGCGGCCGCCAGCACGCCCGGGTAGGGGTCGGTGTCCACGTCCGTGCCCAGCCGGCTGGCCAGCCCCTGGGCGATGGCCCGCTCGATCAGCGCCATCTGGCCCGCGTGGGCCGCCCGGACGTGCGGGTCGGCCCGGGCCGCCTTCATCCGCCGCAGCCAGTCGGCCGGGTCGCCGCCCAGCGCGCGCAGCTCGTCGGCCATCGTCTCGGCATCTTGCGCCAGCACCACCCGCAGCGCGCTCAGGGCGCTCTCGCCCGGCATCGCGGTGGCCACCCGGTCGCGCAGTTCGTCCGCGCGGCTCGGGTCGCCGCCGAACAGCGCGGCTTCCTTCGACGGGAAGTAGTTGAAGAAGGTGCGGGGCGAGACGTCGGCCGCCTCGGCGATGTCCTCCACGGTGACGTTCGCGAGGCCGCGCTCGGCGACGAGCTCCAGAACGACCCGGCGCAGCTGGCGCCGGGTGGCGAGCTTCTTCCGCTCGCGGAGGGACGCGGGGGCGGCCGGCTCGGGGTGCACCGCCGGGGGTGGCGGGCTCGTGATGGTCGTTTGTGCACTCACCGGAAACTTCACGCCCCCCAAACTTGCACTGTCAGCATCGTTACATGGCCTGCAACGTGTCACCAGACAAGGTTGTTCCCGGAAAGGACAGGGAAGCTCAAGGTTGGCTCGCGGCCAGGCTGGCGTTCGGCGGAGCCGCCCGTCAGGGGCGGCCGGACGCGGCTAGCCGAGCGACCGCAGGCCGCGCAGGACCTTCTGGAGCACCATCAGGTTGGGGCCGCCGCCGCCGCTGCTGGCGGCGGGCAGCTCGGGCTTCGGGCCCGCCGGTCCGTCGGCCGGGTCGGGCGGGGCGAGGAACGCCACTCCCGGCCGGCGCGCGGGCAGGCCCCCGAACGGGCCGGAGGCGGCCGTGGTGGCGGGTGGCGGAGCGTCGGCTCCGCCCCGGTACTGGCCGGGAATCGGCCACTCCCAGTAACTGCGCGAGACCGGAGGATGGCTCAGGTCGCGCCGCCAGGGACGATAACCCGGCTCCTCGTGAGCGAATTCGGCTGACCCCACTGTGCCTCCCCAGACGCAACCGCGTCGCGACCTCATCGGCCGCTCCCCACTCCCTGCTGCCACTCTAGGGCAGTTGCGGCACAAATTGGCAAAAAGGCCGACGCGTATTTAATCCGGCCGCACGGTCACCGGGGCGTCGCCACGATGCCTCGCGGCCTGGTCGCTGAGAGTGACCGGAGAGCCGGCCGGGACCTGAGCGCGCGGCCGGCCGAGGGCGAAGCCGCGCGACAGCACCGACAGCGCCGAGCCGACGCTCAGGACCGATCCCGCCGAGAAGACGGAGGCGACGCAGCCGGCCGAGCCGATGGACAGCAGCGAGCCGGCCGAGCCGATCGACAAGACCGAGCCGGCCGAGCCGATGCTCAAGATAGACCCGGTCGAGCCGATCGACAGGATCGACCCGCTCGACCCGATGCTCAGCAGCGAGCCGCCGGCGGCGGCGCGCCCCAGCCTGCGAGCCAGGGCCGGCTGGATGGCGCTGATCGTGTTCATGGCGTCCTTCGTTTCCCGGTTGCCCGCCTGGTAGTGCCCCGGTCGCCCGGGCCCCGTCGACCCGCGCCCAGGGGCCGGGTCAGGCCGTCACGTTGAGGGCGGCCAGCGTCTTGGCCGGGCGCAGCCGGACGACGAGCTCGCCGGGGACCGCGTTGCGGCGGCCGAACTCCTCCGCCTGTTCCGGGCCCATGTAGCGGGCGGCGATCGCGGTCGCCGTGCGCAGCAGCTCGGCCGGGTCCTGCGACAGCTCGGCGGTGCCCTGCACCTGGACGAACCCGTACGGCGGCTCCTGCCAGTCCACGCACAGCACCGTCCGGGGGTCGCGCGCCAGTGCCTTGCCCTTGGCGGTATCGAGCCCGGTGTTGAAGACGAGGCAGCCGTCTTCGACGATGAACCAGACCGGGGTCACCAGCGGCCTGCCGTCGGGGGCGGTGAAGCCGAGCTTGCCCGTCCGCGTGCCTTCCGCCAGGAACGCCAGCACTTCCGGGTCCGTCATCGAGGCCATGGCGGCCAGTCTACGCACCAGTGACCGGGCCGACCTGAGCCGACTCGCCCACCAATCGCGCCGCCATAACCTAGAGTAGCGTTTCAGCTACTCATCGTGACTGGAACCTCGTAGGCTGGGGGGCGCCGTCCATCACCATCCTGCCCTGCCCTGGGCTCTTCCGCATGCACCGGAACGGGAGTGATCCATGTCGACCACCAGCAGAGACCGTGACCTCGTCATGGGGATCACGCCGTTTCACGAGCCGAATGCCGCCCTCGTCGTGGCCATCGAGCGGGCCGGCTACCTCGGCGTGCTCGACCTGGGCGCCGACAGCGGCGACGCCCGGGCCGCGCTGGAGGCGGTCCAGCGGCGCGCCCGGCACCCGTTCGGGGTGCGGGTGGCGGGCGGCTGCCCGCTGGCGCCCGCCGACCTGCCGCCCGAGGTGGGCACGGTCGTGGTCGACCCGGTGCTGGCGCCCGGCGCCTGGCGGGGCGACGCCGCCGCGCTGCGGCGCGGCGCCCGGCGGCGGATCCTGGCCGAGGTGACCTCGCCGCAAGAGGCCGCGACCGCGATCCGGCGCGGCGCCGACGGCCTCGTCGCCCGTGGCTTCGAGGCGGGCGGGCGGGTCGGCGAGCGCAGCACCTTCGTGCTGCTGCAGCGGCTGCTGGCGGAGTTCCGGGTGCCGGTCTGGGCCGCGGGCGGCATCGGCCCGCGGACCGCGGCCGCGGCTGTCGCGGGCGGCGCCCGCGGCGTCGCCATCGACGCGCAGCTCGCGCTGGTGGCCGAGTCGCAGCTGCCCGCCGACGTGGCCGCCGCGATCGCGGCGATGGACGGGAGCGAGACCAGGGTCACCGGCGGCTACCGGGTCTACACGCGCCCCGACCTGCCCGCGATCGACCCCGCGCCCGGCCGGCTCGGTTCCCGCGACCTGCGCGCCCAGCTCCTGCCGGTGGGCCAGGACGGGGCGTTCGCGGCCCCGCTGGCGGCCCGGTTCAAGACCGCGGGCGGCGTCGCCGGCGCGATCGGCGACGCGATCGCGTCCGGCATCGAGCTGGCGGCGCGGATCGAGCCGCTGCGCGACGCCCGCCCCGTCCAGGGGCCGATGACCCGGGTCAGCGACCGGGCCGAGTTCGCGGCCGAGGTCGCGCGAGGCGGCGGCCTGCCGTTCCTCGCGCTCGCGCTCATGCCCGGCGACCGGGCGCGCGAGCTGCTGACGGCGACCGCCGGGCTCCTCGGCGGGCTGCCCTGGGGAGCCGGCATCCTCGGCTTCGCGCCGGCCGGCGTCCGGGCGGCCCACGTGGCGGCCATCCGCGCGGCCCGGCCGCCGTACGCCCTGATCGCCGGCGGCCGGCCGTCGCAGGCGGCGGCGCTGCAAGAGGCCGGCATCGAGACGTTCCTGCACGTGCCCTCGCCCGGCCTGCTCGACCAGTTCCTCAGCGCCGGCGCCCGCCGGTTCGTGTTCGAGGGGGCCGAGTGCGGCGGGCACATCGGCCCGCGCGGCAGCTTCGCGCTGTGGGAGGCGCAGGTCTCGCGGCTGCTGGCGGAACCGGACCTGAGCCAGGTGCGCGCGTGGTTCGCCGGCGGCGTGCACGACGAGCGGTCGGCGGCGATGGTGGCGGCCCTGGCAGCGCCCCTGGCCGAGCGCGGCGCCCAGGTCAGCGTCCTGATGGGCACCGCCTACCTGTTCACCGCCGAGGTCGTCACGGCCGGGGCGGTCACGCCGCTGTACCAGCAGGCGGCGCGGGACTGCGCGAGCACGGCCCTGCTGGAGACCGCGCCCGGGCACGTGATCCGGTGCGCCGACACGCCCTACGTGTCAGCCTTCGGCCAGGCCAAGCAGCGCCTGGCCCAGTCCGGCGCCTCCCCGCAGGAGACGTGGGCCGAGCTGGAGCAGCTGAGCCTCGGCCGGCTGCGCATCGCCGCCAAGGGGCTGCGGCGCGAGGGCGACGTGCTGGCCCCGGTGGACGACAAGGCGGCCCGGGCCGAGGGCATGTTCATGCTCGGCCAGGTCGCCGCGCTGCGCTCGGAGGTCACCACCGTGGCCGCGCTGCACGAGCAGGTGACCAGCGGCGCGACCCGCTTCCTGGCCGGCCGGGCCGCGCAGCTGCGCGAGCAGGGCGCCCCGCAGGCCAGCGAGCCCCGCCCGCTGGAGGTCGCGATCGTCGGCATGGCCTGCGTCTACCCGGGCGCCGACGGGCTCGGCCCCTACTGGGCCAACGTCGTGGCCGGGACCGACTCGGTCGGCGACGTGCCGCCGCAGCGATGGCAGCCGCAGCTGTACCCCGACGTTCCCTCGGCCCGGGGCGGGTTCCTCGACCCGGTGCCGTTCGACGCGCTGAAGTACGGGATCCCGCCGGCCTCGCTCGCCAGCATCGAGCCGGCCCAGCTGCTGGCGCTCGACGTCGCCGCGCGGGCGCTGGCCGACGCGGGCTACGACGAGCGGCCCTTCGAGCGGCTGCGCGCCTCGGTCATCTTCGGGGTGGAGTCCGGCAGCGACCTGTCGGCCGCCTACGGGCTCCGCTCAGCCCTGCCCGCCCTGGCCGGCGAGGTGCCGGGCGAGCTCGACGGCCACCTGCCCGCGCTGACCGAGGACTCGTTCCCCGGCGTGCTCGGCAACGTGATCGCGGGCCGGATCGCCAACCGGCTCGACCTCGGGGGGGTCAACTACACGATCGACGCCGCGTGCGCGTCGAGCCTCGCCGCCCTCGACACGGCCTGCAAGGAGCTGGTGGCGGGGACGAGCGACATGGTGCTGTGCGGTGGCGTCGACACGCACAACGCGATCCACGACTACCAGATGTTCGCCTCGGTCCACGCCCTGTCCCCCCGCGGCCGCTGCGCCACCTTCGACGCCCAGGCCGACGGGATCGCGCTCGGGGAGGGCGTCGCCTGCGTCGTCCTCAAGCGCCTGGCTGACGCCCAGCGCGACGGCGACCGCATCTACGCCGTCGTGCAGGGGATCGGCGGCAGCAGCGACGGCCGCTCGCTCGGCCTGACCGCGCCCCGGCCCGAGGGGCAGCGGCGCGCCCTGGAGCGGGCGTTCGCGATGGCGGGCGTCTCCCCGGCCGAGGTCGGCCTGGTGGAGGCGCACGGGACCGGCACCGTGGCGGGCGACCGGGCCGAGCTGGCCACCTTGACCGCCGTGTTCACCGAGGGCGGGGCCGAGCCGGGCCAGTGCACCATCGGCTCGGTCAAGTCCCAGATCGGCCACACCAAGTGCGCCGCGGGCCTGGCCGGCCTGATCAAGGCCGCCTGCGCCCTGCACGCCGGGGTCCGGCCGGGCACCATTCACCTCAGCGCCCCGAACGCCTACTGGGACCCGGCCACCAGCCCGTTCGCCTTCACCGCGGGCACCGCCCGGCCCTGGCCGGCCCCGCCGGGGGAACGGCACGCCGGGGTGAGCGCGTTCGGCTTCGGCGGCACCAACTTCCACGCCGTCCTGTCCGGCTACGACGGCGCCGACGAGCCGCCGCACGGCCTGCTCGACTGGCCGGCCGAGCTCATCGCCTTGCGCGGCGACCCAGGGCCCGCCTGGCGGCAGCTGCGCGAGCTCGCCGCCGCCAACGACGCCGCCGGCCGCCCCTGGCGGCTGGCCGAGCTCGCCGCGACCATGGCCGCCCGGCCCGGCCCGGTCCGGGCGGCGCTCGTCGCCGATAGCCTCGATGACCTCGCGGCCCGGCTCCGCGCGGACGCGCCCGCCAGTACCAGCGCTAGCCCCGACGGCAGCGCTGGCCCGGGCCGCGTCGCCTTCCTGTTCCCCGGCCAGGGCAGCCAGCGGCCCGGCATGACGGGCGACCTGTTCACCGCGTTCCCCCGGCTGCAGCGCCTGCTGCGGCTGGCCAGCCCGCGCTACGCGGCCGCCATGTTCCCGCCCGCCGCCTTCACCAAGGCCGACCGGGACCGCGCGGCGGCCGCGCTGACCGACACCCGGATGGCCCAGCCCACGCTGGGCCTGGCCGGGCTCGCCCTGCGCGAGCTGCTGGCCTCGGCCGGCGTGCACCCGGACATGGCCGGCGGCCACAGCTACGGCGAGCTGCTCGCGCTGTGCGCCGCGGGCGCCTTCGGCGAGGCGGACCTGCTGCACTTCAGCGCGGCCAGGGCCAGCGCCATCCTGGCGGCGGCAGGCGACGACCCGGGCACGATGGCCGCCGTCAGCGCGCCCGCCGCCCGGGTCGCGGCCGCGCTCAGCGATACGACCCCGCGCGATGCCGCCCTCGGCCAGGCCGGCGTCGTCATCGCCAACTACAACGCCCCCGGCCAGACCGTGATCTCCGGGCCGACGGCGGCGGTTGACGCCGCCGTCGAGGCCCTCGCCGCCCACGGCCTGCCCGGCCGCCGCATCCCGGTCGCGTGCGCGTTCCACAGCCCGCTCGTCGCCCCGGCCGCCGTGGAGCTGGCGGAGGCCCTGGCCAGCCGCGAATTCGCCGCGCCGCGCTTCCCGGTCTACGCGAACGCCACCGCCGCCCCCTACCCGGACGACCCGGCCGAGGTCCGCCGCATCCTCGCCGGGCAGGTAGCCGAGCCGGTCCGCTTCACCGAGCAGGTCGAGGCCATGTACGAGGCCGGGGCGCGCACCTTCATCGAGGCCGGGCCGGGCCGGGTGCTCACCCGGCTGGTCGGCGAGATCCTCGGCGACCGGCCGCACGCGGCGATCGCCTGCGACGTGCCCGGGGAGAACGGCCTGCGCCAGTTCCTGGTGGCGCTGGCGGAACTGGTCACCGCGGGCGTCCCGGTTGACCCCGCGCCGCTGTTCGCGCACCGGGTCAAGCCGGTCGCGGGCGACCCGCGCCGCCCGAAGTGGACAGTGGACGGCCACCTCGTGCGGACCGCTGACGGCCAGCCCGTCGCGGGCGGCCTGCAGCCCGCGACCGCCGCGCCCTGGCTGCCGCTCGCCGGGGCGGCCACGAGCGCGGCCCCGGCCGAGGGCGCGGTGCTGGCCGAGGGCGCGGTACTGGCCGCCGGCCACGCCGATGGCGTGGTCACCGACTTCCTGCGCACCGCCCGGGAACTGATCGCGGTGCAGCGCGAGGTGCTGCTCGGCTACCTGGGCGCCGCCCCGGCCGGGCCAGCCGCCTACTTCCCGCCCGCGATCCCCCCGGCCCGGGTCCCGGCCGAGGCGATCCCCGCCGTGCCTGCCCAGGCCAGCCGCGAGCCCGCCCCGCTCGTCGCTCGCGCGCAGCCCGCCCTGGCCGCGCCCGTCGCCGCCCCGGCCGCGCTGAGCCGCGCGGAGCTCACCGAGGCCGTCGCGGAGGTCATCGGCGCCCGGACTGGCTACCCGCGGGAGATGCTCGGGGCCGACCTGGACCTGGAGGCCGATCTCTCGGTCGATTCCATCAAGCGGGCGGAGATCATCGCCGCGCTCGCCCAGCAGGTCGGCCTGGCGATGACCGACGCGGCTGAGTCCGAGTCGGTCGTGGAGGAGCTGGCGCAGGTCAAGACGATCAGCGGGATCGTGGACTGGATCGGCGGCCACCTCGCCGCCACCGGTGCCGCCCCCAGTGCCGCCACCGGCGCCGTTCCCGCCGCCGGGCACCCGTCGCCCGCATCCCCGGCCGGCCCGCCCGGGCAGCCCGCCCCGGCCCGGCTGAGCCAGGCCGGGCTGGCCGACTCCGTCGTCGCGGTGATCAGCGCCCGGACTGGTTACCCGCGGGAGATGCTCGGGGCCGACCTGGACCTGGAGGCGGACCTGTCGGTCGACTCGATCAAGCGGGCGGAGATCATCGCGGTCCTCGCCCAGCAGGTCGGCCTCGCCGTCGGCGACACGCCCGAATCGGAGTCCGCCATCGAGGAGCTCGCCCAGGTCAAGACGATCAGCGGCATCGTCGGCTGGATCAGCGGCCACCTCGGCGACCCCGCCGCCAGCGGCGGCCAGGGCCGGACGCGGCCCGCCCCCGCGCACGCGGACGAGGCGACCCGGCCGCCATTTTCTCCGGCGGCCGCACGGCCCGCCCCGGCGCACGCGGACGAGGCGGCCGGGACGCCGGGCCCCGGCCGGGGACGCCCAGGGCCCGCCGGCCGGGAGCCGACGCTAGCGGGCCGGCCGCGCCGGTTCCTGGTCGAGGAAGCCGAGCTCGCCCCGGCCGCGGGCGAGCTGCCCGCCGGGGGCCGGTACCTCATCGTCAGCGACGGGCACGGGGTCGCGCTGGAGCTAGCGGAGCTGCTGGAGCAGCGCGACGCCCAGGTCCTGGCCACCGTCGCCCCCACGCCGGGCGAGCTCGCGGCGACCGACGTGCTCATCCACCTGGGGGCGATCCGCCCCGGGGCCGGCCCGGTCCTGCCGGGCGAGTTCGGGGTGGTCCGGGCCGCCCTCGCCGGCGGGGCGCGCGCGGTCCTGGTCGTGACCGCGACTGGCGGCACGTTCGGCCGCACCGCGCAAGACGACCCGAGCGACCTCGGGCTGCGCGGCCTGATGCGGACCATCGCGGCCGAGTACCCCGGCGTCCTCGCCCGGGCGGTGGACGTCCAGCCGAAGGACAGCCCGCACGCGATCGCGGCGCAGCTGCTGGCCGAGCTGGCCGACCGGTCCGGCCCCGCCGTCACCGGCTACCGCGGCTCGCGCCGGGTGGGCCTGCGGGTCCGCGAGACCCAGCCGCTGCCCGCGACCGCCAGTGTCCTCGGCGAAGGCAGTTCCCGCGATAAGGACAGTGCCCTCGGCGAAGGCAGTGCCCTCAGCGAAGGCAGTGTCCTCAGCAGGGACAGCGTCGTGCTGCTCACCGGCGGCGCCCGCGGCATCACCGCGCTGGTCGCGATCGCGCTGGCGGAGCGGTCCGGCTGCCACGTCGAGCTGATCGGCCGGACCGCGCCCCCCGGGGTCGCCGACCCGGAGATGGACGCGGCGCCCGACCCGGCCGCCGTGCGCCGGGTCCTGATCGGGCGGGGCATGAGCAGCCCGCGCGACATCGAGGCGGCGGCCGGGGCAGTCCTGCGGGACCGGGAGGTGCGGGCGACGCTGGCGCGGCTGCGGGAATCGGCTGCCTCGGTCCGGTACCACCGGGCGGACGTGCGGGATGAGTCCGGGACCGGTTCCGTGCTGGGTGACGTCTATGCCAGGCACGGGCGGCTCGACGGCGTCATCCATGGCGCCGGCGTGCTCGAGGACCGGCTGGTCCGCGACAAGGAGCCGGAGTCCTTCGCCCGGGTCTACGGGACGAAGGTCGACGGGGCGCGGTCCCTGCTGGCCGGCCTGCGCGACGACGTCCGCTTCGTGGTGCTGTTCGGCAGCGTGTCGGGGGTGTTCGGCAACCGCGGGCAGGCCGACTACTCCGCCGCCAACGACGCGCTCGACAGCCTGGCGCACCAGTGGTCCGCGCGGTGCGCGGGCCGGGTGGTGGCGGTGGACTGGGGGCCGTGGGCGGGCGGGGGCATGGTGTCGCCGGTCCTGGAGCGCGAGTACGCCCGCCGCGGCATCACCCTCATCGACCCCGCGGCGGGCGTGTCGAGCCTGCTGGCCGAGATCGCCGCCAGCCGCGGCCCGGCCCAGGTCGTCTACATGTGCGACGAGGTGCCCGGTGACTGACGTCGCGATCGTCGGCCTCGGGGCGATGTTCCCGGGGGCGGGCGACGCCGCCGCGTTCTGGCGCAACATCCGCGCCGGGGCCGACGCGATCAGCGACGTGCCGTCCGACCGGTGGGACCCGGCCCTGTACAGCGAGCCCGAGCGGGCCGGGGCCGACTACATCTACTGCCGCCGGGGCGGGTTCCTCGGCCCGGAGGCGAGCTTCGACCCGGCCCCGTTCGGCATCATGCCCTCGGCGGTGGACGACACCGAGCCCGACCAGCTGCTGATGCTGCGGGTCGCGGCGGCGGCGCTCGCGCACGGCGCTACCCTGCCCGAGCGCGAGCGGGTGGGCGTGATCGTCGGCCGCGGCGGCTACGCGACGCCCCGGCTGGCCGCCCTGGAGCGGCGGGTGGGCACCGTCCACCAGCTGATGGCGGTCCTCACCGACCTGGTCCCGGGCCTGGACCGCGACCACCTGGCGGCGGTCCGGGCCGCGTTCGAGCGGGAGATCGGCCCCGGGCCGACGTCGCCGATCGACGTGGTGCCCAACTTCACCGCCTCCCGGCTGGCGAACCGCCTGGACCTGCGCGGGCCCGCGTACACGGTGGATGCCGCGTGCGCGTCGTCGCTGGTCGCGGTGGACCACGCGGTCCGCGAGCTGGCTACCGGCCGGTGCGACGCGGTGCTGGCGGGCGGGGTGCACATTTGCCAGAGCCCGGCCCTGTGGAGCGCGTTCACCCGGCTGCGGGCACTCAGCCCGGGCGGGGTCATCCGCCCGCTGGCGGCGTCCGCCGACGGGACGCTCCTGTCCGAGGGGGCGGGCGTGGTGCTGCTCAAGCGGCTGGCCGACGCCCGCGTGGCCGGCGACCCGGTCTTCGCGGTGATCCGCGGGGTCGGGATCGCCAGCGACGGCCGGGCCACGTCCCTGATGAGCCCGCTGGTCGAGGGGCAGGAGCTGGCGATCAGGCGCGCGTGGCTGGCGGCGGGCCTGGACCCGGCCGCCGATGATGCCCTCGGGCTGCTGGAGGCGCACGGCTCGGCCACCCCGGCCGGCGACCAGGCCGAGCTGGCCGCCCTCGGCCGCGTCTTCGGGCCGCCACGCGGCCGGCCGGCCGGGATCGGCAGCGTCAAGTCGATGATCGGGCACGCCATGCCCGCCGCCGGCATTGCCGGGCTGATCAAGGCGGCCTGCTCGCTGCACGAGGGGATCCTCCCGCCAACCCTCCATGTCACGCAGCCGCACCCGGCCCTCGCCAGTACCCGGTTCGAGCCGGTTACCCAGGCCCGCCCGTGGGACGATGACCTGCCCCGCCGGGCGGGCGTCAGCGCCTTCGGCTTCGGCGGCATCAACGCCCACGTGGTGCTGGAGGCGGCCGCTGGCCCTGGCCCGGCCAAGGGCCGCCACCGGTCCCGCCGCCCGGGGCGGCGAGCACGAGGGGCGGCTGAGCAGAACGTCGCGGCGCAGGAGCCAGGCCGGCCCGAGGCTGAACGTCCGGCCGGGCCGGGTGAGCGGGTGCTGCGGCTGGCAGCTGAGACTCCGGCCGCGCTGGCAGCGCTGCTCGCGGTGCCCGACCCGGAGCTGCTGGCGCGGGGCGGGGACGAGCCGGGCGACGGGCCGTGCCGGCTGGCGGTCGCCGCGCCGGACGCGCGGCGGCTGGAACTGGCCCGGATGGTGGCCGGCCGGGGGGCGCCGTGGCGCGGGCGCGGTGACATCTGGTTCACCCCGCGTCCGCTGCTGAGCGACCCGGGTCAGGTCGCGTTCCTGTACCCCGGCTTCGAGCCGGACTTCGCGCCGCGGGCCGAGGGCGTCCCCGAGGCGCTGGGCCTGCCCGCGCCCCGGCTCCGGGGCGCCGTCCCGCGCGGCGCCGACGGCGTCCTGGCCCACGCGCTCGACGTGATCGCGACCGGGCGGCTGTTCACCGCCGCGCTGGGCGAGCTCGGCATCACCCCGGGCGTGCTCGCCGGGCACAGCCTGGGCGAGTGGACGGCCCTCGTGGTGGCGGGCGTCCTGCCGGACGCCGACCAGTTCCTGGAATCGCTGCGCCCCGCCCTGGCCGAGCCCGACGATGCCTTCTACCTGGCCCTCGGCACCGGCGCCGACCGGGCCGCGGCCCTCATCGAGGGCCTTGACGGCGTGGTCCTCACCCATGACAACTGCACCCGCCAGACGGTCGCCTGCGGTCCCGCCGGCGCGATCGCCACGGCGGCGGCCCGGGCCGGGGAGGCGGGGGTCCTGGCCCGGGAGCTGCCGTTCCGCACCGGCTTCCACTCGCCGGTGCTCGTGCCCTACCTGCCCGCGATGCGGGGGATGCTCGGCGACGTGCCGCTGCGTGAGCCCCGGCTGCCGGTCTGGTCGGCGACCTCGCTGGCGCCCTACCCCGCCAGCCAGGAGCCGCTGCGCGATCTCGTCCTGCGGCACATGATCGAGCCAGTCCGGTTCCGGCAGCTCACGCGGGCGCTGCACGACGCCGGGATCCGCGCGTTCGTGCAGGCCGGGCCGGGTAGCCTGACCGGCTTCATCGCCGACACGCTGGAGGGCCACGACCACGTCACGGTCGCGGCCGCGGCCGCCAAGCGCGACGGCCTCGCCCAGCTCCAGCGGGCCGCCGCCGCCTTGTGGACCGAGGGCCTGTCGCCCCGCTTCGACCGCCTCACCCGGTCGGCGCCCGGCCCGGCCGCCGGCCCGGCCGCTGTCTCGGCCGCTGTCTCGGCCGCTGTCCCGGCCGCCAGGGGCGCGGGCAGCCGCGTGGCAGCGACGGGTGCTGCCGGGGCCGCCGTGCCCACCGCGCTCTGCGTTGCCTCCGTGGCCGGTGGGGGCAGCGAGTTGGGGGCACCCAAGGGGACGAGCGTCGCCGGAGTGACCGATGCCGGCGACGTAGCGGCGGCAGCCGGGGTTGCGTCGGCCGGGGTTTCGCCGGCTGGAGTCCCGGCCGTACCGGCCGTACCGGCCGGCTCGGCGGGCAGTGCTGCCACTGGGGGTAAGCCCGCGATCCTCTCGGCCGGGGCCGCCCCGTCGTCCGGCACCGCCGTCCGGCTCAAGCTGGCCGGGCCGCAGGTGGTCCGGCTGGCGGGCAAGGTGGCGCCGATCGCCCTCGGCGGGACCGGCCGGCGACCCACCGCGAGCCCGGGCTCGTCTCCCGCCCTGGCGGAGCTGGACGCGCTGCTGGCGGAGACCGCGCAGGCGGCCGAGTCCGTGCTCGCGGTCATGGCGGCCTCGCCGTATCCGGCCTCGTCGTCCCCGGCCTCGTCGTCCCCGGCCTCGTCGTCCCCGGCCTCGTCGTCCCCGGCCTCGTCGTCCCCGGCCTCGTCGTCCCCGGCCGCGAC
>DATBEM010000166.1:0-1693 GCA_036276115.1 Trebonia sp. | reverse complement strand
GACGCATCGTGGTCTCCTCATGGGCTGGGGATGGGAAGCCCGACCATCGCCGGATCGAGAGATGCACCGGCACCCAACGTCAGTAACACCGACTCCCGAGTTTTCGTCGCAAGCGTCGGAACGGAGGGGTGTTCCGGTCGTAGCGATCCTGCGGCTCGGGGGCTGAAAACATCGCCGTCCTCCCCCATGATGGGTGTAGGGGCCAACCCACACCCGCCATGACAGCAGGAGGACGGCGATGAAGCGCTCACGGAGGCTGCAGAAGTTGCAGCAACCGCAGTCGTTGCTCGATTATCTCCGCCAGTTTCTCACCCCTCGGGTCTGGAAGCAAGCGCGGGCCGTCGGGCCACGGGACCGCAACCACCCCCGATGGGACCTGCAACCCTTGGTCTTGATCGTCTTGGCCATGACCTGGGCCGCCGGCGACTCGCAACCCGAGAAGTTCGAGACCGCTCGCGGCTTCTACGTGGCCTCCCATTACGCGCGCAAGCGGCCCGGCAAGACCATCCAGGGATTCCAGAAGGCCCTCGCCCGCCTCCCCTTGCGCCCCTTGCGGGCCCTGGCCGCCGGCGTGCGGGCCGAGATCCGCCGGCAGTACGCCGAGCGGTTGCTGATCGACGGCTTCGAGCCGATGGGCTGCGACGGCTCGCGGATCGAGTGCCCCCGCACCGCCGAGCTGGAGGCCCGGCTCCGCCCGGCCGGCAAGGACGACTCGGCCCCCACCGTCTGGGCGACCGCCTTCGTGCACCTGGCCACCGGGCTGCTGTGGTCGTGGCGGTTGGGGCCCGGGACCGCCGATGAGCGGACCCATCTCCGGCAGTTGCTGGCGACGCTCTCGCCCCGGGCCCTGATCGTCGCCGACGCGGCCTACATGGGCTACGAGCTGGCCCGAGCCATCGTGTCGTCGCGGCGGTCGTTCTTGCTGCGGCTGTCCTCGAAGACGGATCTCTACACGGCCGAGCGGGCCGAGTTGACGACCTGGAGCGAAGGCCCGGTCTTCTACTGGCCCAAGTACGTCCAGGAACGGAGCCAGCCGCCGCTGGCGTGCCGACTGATCCGCATCCCGGCCCGGGGCCGGGTGAAGCACGACGTCTGGCTGCTGACCGACGTGCTCGAGTCGGCGCGGCTGTCGGTGACGACGGCGGCGAAGTTCTACCGCTGGAGATGGAGGAATGAAGGAGTATTTAGGATTTACAAGCGAACGATCAGCAAGCTGAAGCTATCGAGCCGGACGGTGCGGCTGGTGCATCGCGAGGCGGAGGTGTCGCTGCTGGCGACGCAATTGCTGCTGGCGCATGCGGACCTGGCGCTGCGGCCGAAGGCGAGTGCGGGCGCGCCGGCGATCAGCCCGCGGGAGGTGCTGCTGGCGATCCGACAGGAGATGAAGGAGAAGGCGACGAGGCGGGGAGGGAGTTACCGTCGGCGCCTGGAGGGCTGCCGGGCCGAGGCGCGCGAGCAGGAGAGCCCGAAAGCGTCCCGCGAGTGGCCGCGGCGCAAGCCGCACAAGCCGCCGGGGCCCCCAAAGATCCATACCCTGACCGACGAACAGAAGGCCCTGGTACAAAAGCACCTGAATGCAGCCTGACGCGCGATCTGTTACCGACGTTGGGTGGCACCCGTGGCCGTCCCGCCGTCGCCGAAGGTCCAGGAGTAGGACAGCGGGCTGCCCTGCGGGTCGAGCGACCCGGTGCCG
>DATBEM010000165.1:0-13704 GCA_036276115.1 Trebonia sp. | reverse complement strand
CCGCTGCGGGAGGCCGGGATCAGCCCCGGCCCCCGGTCCCTGTCCCTGATGCCGGCCAGCCAGCAGGCCGGGCTGGACCCGTACATGGCGCAGGTCATCACCTACCGCAAGAGCGGCCTGTCCCTGAACCACGTCATCGGCTGCCCGCTGGACTGCGGCTATTGCGTCCGCCACTTCTGGGGAAACTTCGACGTCAAGACCCCGCAGCTCCTCGTCCCCACCCCGCAGGCCATCGGCATGCTCACCGGTCACCCGGCGTTCCAGCCGCACGTCACCCCGCTCCAGCTCTTCAACAAGGCCACCGACCCGTTCCTGCCCGGCGTTAAGCCCCACCTCTTCGAGATCCTCCGCGCCCTTGACGAGCGCGGCCTGGCCAACCTCGTCCTGCTCATCACCCGGTTTCGGGTTACCGAGGACGACATGGCCGCCCTGGAGCAGCTCCGGCACCTGCGGGTCACGCTGTTGTTCACCTACTCCGGCATCACCGACCCCCGGGTGGAGCCGATCACGAAGAGCAGCATCACCCTGACGTCACTGGCGACCGCCTGTCGCGCCAGGAACCGCGTGAAGGTGATCCTGTACTGGCGGCCCATCGTCCCGGGCTGGAACGACGGTCCCGAAACGATGGCCCGCGTGCTGGAAGCGGGCCGGGACGCCGACGCGATCGTATTCACTGGCTACTACCACAAGCAGGAAAACGCCACCTACCTACGCTCCCTCGGCGTCGAGGTCCCCTACGACAGCGACTACGACCGTCGTAAGGTCCTGCCCGCCGAGACCGACGCCACTGTCATCGCCGCGTGGCGCGCGTCCGGCGCGACCGTGCCTCTGTTCCGCAAGACCTCCTGCGGGGTCTCCTTCACGCACTGCGTCCCGGACTACAACGGCCACTGGGGCGTCAACGAGCTGTGCGACATCTGCCCGGCGGCGCAGCGCGACCTATGCCGGGACGCCCACAAGCCCCCGACCCCGGACCAGCTCAGGCAGGTGCTCACCCAGCTCGGATACGACACGTCGGCGCTGCTCGACGGCGGGCACCTGTGGACGCATGGCCTGACCGAGCAGCAGCGGTACCCGATCCAGCACCAGCTCGGCTTCCAGGTCTGGGACCTGGACCTGCCGCATTTCGCCCACGCCCACGGACGCTCGCTCAACGGCTACCAGCCAGGCGATCAAGAGCGCGCCGCCATAGCGGAAGCACGCGAGCGAATGACCGCCCAGGCGCGGCTCGACGATGACTGAAGACCCCCGACGCGCCGGCGCGGTATACAAGAGGCAACAGCCACTAACGGCACGGACGGAGCGCGACGGGCATGATCCTCGACATGCACGGCGACTGGACAGCCGCGCCCCTGGTGGCGCTTGACCTCGAAGGCAGCGGGGCACAGGACCACGACGACGAGGCCATCCTGGAAATCGCCGTCGTCCCCATAACCTCCGGGCAGCCCGACGCTCCCGCCGCTTACACCACGCTGGTCAACCCCGGCCGCGTGATCCCGCGCCGCCCGTGGATCTCCCCCGGACTGACCAGCACTGCTCTCGCCGCCGCGCCCAGCCCGCAGGAGGTCGCGCCCGAACTGGCCCAGAAAGTCAGCGGGCACGTCATCGTCGGGCACAACGTCGGCGTGGACTGGCGACTGCTGCACCGACGCCACCCGGCCATCGAGCCGGCCGCCCTGATCGACACCCTGCGCCTGGCCCGCCAGCTCTGCCCGGGCGGCGGCAACAGCCTGACCGCGCTCACCGCCCGCCTGGACCTCACCGGGCAGGTGGAGAGCCTGGCGGCAGGCAGCCAGCCACACCGTGCGCTGTGGGACACCATCGCGACTGCCCTGCTCCTGCCAGCCCTCATCGCCCGGCGCTGGCCATCGGGAGCCACCCTGGCGGCGCTCCTGGAAGCCGCCGCCATCGACCTGCCCGGCGGCCATGCCCCGGCACGCGGCGACATCGCGCAAGACACGCTCTTCGGCCCCGCCTGACACGCCAGGGCCGCGAACCACAGGGGGGAACAGGCATGAACCCGCTTCCGCCAGCCCCTCGCGGAGAACGCAGCGACCGCCTCCCTGGAACTCACCGGCGAAGAGATCACGGCAAGCACCGCCGCCTTATCGCGCCTGCCCGCTCCAGCCAGGCCGCCCAATGCAGGAGTTACGGGGTCTTGGCCCCGATGCGGCCGCGTCACGGAGAAGGGAGAACCGCCTCCAGCGCCCTGGCTCGCCGTGATTGTGATCGGAGTGGAGGTAAGAGAAATTCGCCGGTGGCCTGTCGCGCTCATCGGACATCGAGCAGATGCGGGCGTCCGCGCGGCTGTTCACGAACTGGGATCACACATACGGAGGCGTCATCGTCCGCGAGGCGGTGACCGCGCAGCTCCGCCGGTCAGCCGAGCTGCTGGAGGCCAAGTGCCCCAAGGGCCTGCGAGCCGGGTTGTTCGCCGCAGTAGCAGGCGCGCTGAGTGGCGTGTGCGGCTTCATAGCGGCCTTCAGTCGCGCGCACCCGGCCGACAACCCGCCGTGGATGGCCTACTACGACTAGGCCCAGCACTACGGCGACACCGCGCATGCCCTCTTCGACCTCGCCATCCATTGTGGCCGCACCCGGCACCACCGCTGCCAGTGCGGGCGGGCCCGTGAGCGACGAAGCCCGCGACGGCTGATGCCGCCACGGGCTAAGCCTCGCTGGTCATCGCTACTTGACGGTGCCGGTGAACTTCGCCCACGTGCCGGCACTCACGCTCAGCGTGCAGCCCTCGCGGTCGGTCGTGTCCCGGACCAGCACCAACCCGTCCGCGGCGACTTCCACGCAGTTGCCGCCTTCGGTGCTGCTGTAAGTCGACTTGCGCCACTCACTGCTCATATGTCGTCTCCCTCACGTCTCGTAGGAACTCTACTGACTGGTCCACCGGCAACGCCGCTGCCTTGATGATGTCAAGGTCGGTGACCGCCTTCACCACCCCGGCCAGGTCGTCGCTCAACCGGCCCGATCGCGGGCTTTCGGTGAACCACACGCTTGGCCTGTCGCGGTAAGTTATCACCCGCAATGGGCCGTTCAGTCCTGGCTGCTCGCCCGCTCCGAAGGGCAGCACCTGCAAGAAAATGTTCGACCGCTCGGCCATTGCCTCCAGGTGCGCGAGCTGGCCGCGCATGACCTCCCGGCCGCCAACCACCCGCAGCAGGACGGCCTGGTCCAGGATGAACCAGCCCGCCAGCAGGTCGCCACTGGTTATCAGGGCCTGGCGGCCCATCCGCAGCCTGACCTCTTCGGATAGCCGGTCAATGCGGCCGACGCGCAGGTGCGCCCGGGCGTAGTCCTCGGTCTGGAGCAGGGCCGGGACCACCCGCTGGTCGTACTCCGTGATCGACAGCGCCCCGTGCTCGGCGTCGGCCACCGTCGCGCTGGTCTGCTGGCCGAGGCTGGCCAGCTCGTACAGCTCCAGCAGGACGCCATCGGCGTCCAGGACTTCCTCTAGCTTCACCACGGTCTTGCGCGCCGGCAGGGCCTCGCCGCGCTCCCAGTCGCTGACGCTCGACTTCGAGGCGAACACGGCTTCCGCGAGCTGATTCTGGTTCAGGCCCTTTTGGTCACGCAGCCTGCGGAGCCTTTTCCCGAAAGCGACCGCCGGACTCGCCGTTGATTCCGTCATGCCCCACCCCTTCCGCTGCCACCCGCCAAGTTCCGGCGCGCTCTGGCCAGATCCGGCGAGAGAGCCCGCTGATCCGGTTCGAGGGCAGGAACGTTTTGCATCGCAATGGTAGCTGGGTTTGCACCATCCTGATCGCATGCGGCGGACTCGACCGCTCGCAGGGCCGAGCCGAATCCGCTAGCGAGTGCTCGTCAATGCGCCCGGCCCGGTCCGATATCACCGGCCAGGGTCGCAGCAAAGAAAGTCGAACTGAGCCAAATCAGGGAAACCAAGGAGCGAAACAGCATGGAAAAGGACGAACGAGGGGCGCAAGGCGGGCAGCGGCCGGAGGCGGGCGGGGGCAGCGTGACGCCCCTGCGGCCCTCGGCCTCGCCCTCGCTGCCGGCGTGGGATATCACGACCGAGGAAATCGAGGAATGGGGGCAGACGCCGGGCCTGATGTTCATCGCGCACACGGCCAAGCGCATCAGGGACGGCAAGTACCACAACGGCCAGGAGGTCTACCCCGACGGGTCAGTCATCTACACCGAGACCTGCCGGGATCTCATCGCTGAGAACATGGAGCTGCTGGTCAAGCGGGGCATGCTCAGGAAGTCCGGAGACCGCTGGTTCGCCATCGCCCCCGGCCGCCTGGCGCCGCCCGCCAGCCGCGCGGTCCGCGTCCTGCTCGCCATGCGCGACGACCTGCCCACCGCCCTCGCGGCCGAGCTCGACGCCTACCAGGCCACCCTCACCGCCCTCACAGCCCAGCCCCCCGGCCGCAAGCCTGCCGCCCCCGCCTTCGCCGCCCGCACTGCCCCTGCCCGGGCCTCCGCCGCAGTCCAGGGCGGCAGCCGATGAGCACCGGAGACGAGGAACGCCCCAAACCCCCGCAGCGCGGGACCCGCAAGGCGCTGCCCGCCAAGGCCGCCCCGGACAGCCAGCCATCCCCCTCAGCCCTGCTGGCCAGCCTCGTTGACGCCGAGATGGCCGTCACCATGCGCGCCGAATCCGACGCCGCCGCCCGCCGCATCGCCCGGGACATGCACCCCGAGGACATGACCGAGGGTCAGCGCATAGCCTTGTACGAGTTCCTCCACAAGGTCGCCTACTCCGTCCGCTACCCCGGCCACTACTACTGACCGCCCCGCCCCCTACCGAGCCGGGCCAGCCATCCTGGCCCGCTTAGCCGGGCCCCCGGCCCGCGCCGATGCTACGGAGCCTCGTGCCGGGCCGTGTAGGACGGCACCCCGCGCAGCACCGGGGTGCCCTGGGGATGGGCGGCGGTGACGTTGGGGGCGTGGGCGGTGAAGTAGCCGGTCGTCTTGTCGTGCCAGACGATCACGTACCCGTGGGCGATCAGCAGCTTGAGCTGCTTCGCCTCGTCCTGCTCGGTCAGGAAGCCGAACTCGCCCTCGTGGCCGTCGTTGCCGACGACCCACGGCTGGTAGGGCGAGGTGTTGCCGTCGTCGTCGTAGACGAGCACGGTGTCCTGGGGCATCAGGAACGGCCCGACGTTGCCGGCCGACGCCACGACCACGCCCGGCGGGACGAGGGAGGCGGCGTGCGCCTCGGCCGTCGCGTCGGTGTTGCGATGGTAGAACGAGGAGTGCAGGAGCTGCCCGAACGCGAACGAGGGAATGAACGCGATCGCGGTCAGCAGGAACAGCACGCCCATGGCCGGCCCGACCCGGCCAATCGCCCAGTCGCCCGCCTTGCGGCCCCAGGTGCCGCGCCGGGTGGTCGAGCGCCAGGCCCACGTCACCCACTTGTCGAGCCGGACGGCGCCGTCGACGGCGCCGAGCGCGATCGGCACGACCAGGTAGGCGTTGTAGTGGAACGTGTTCGTCCACCAGTTGGGGTACTTGCTGGCGAGGAACCGCTCCAGGATCAGCGGGATCGCCGGGAGCGTGTAGGGCGACAGCAGCGACAGGAACAGGAACGGGGCGAACAGCTCCAGCTCGGTGTGCAGCTTCCCGCGCGGGGTGACGAGCTGCTTGAGCGCGAACACGGGCGAGGCGATGATCTGCCTGACCGCCGACGGGGCGTTCGGGCCGAGCGAGCCGTACGCCCAGTAGTAGTCCGAGCGCCCGCCCATCGCCGGGATGAACCAGTACACCGCGACGACGCTATAGATAAGGCCGATCACGATGAGGACCAGGCCGGTGAGCTTCTGGCGCCGGATGCCCAGCGGCCGGGTAAGGATGAGGCACAGCCCGATCCCGGCCATGAAGAAGCCCATGTCCTCCTTGACCAGCAGGAGGGCGATCATCGCGACGAGCGCGGTCTTCAGCTTGCCCTTTTGCAGCCGCTCGAGCACGATGGCCGTCAGCACCGGGGCGAACGCGACCTCGTGGAAGTTGAACGCCGCCGCCCCGGCGATCTGCCAGCTCAGCGCGTAGGCGAGGGACACGCAGTAGGCGCCCACGGTCGCCCAGCGCCCGCCGCCGAACGCGGTCCGGGTGAACGACCAGATGAACGGGATCGCCAGCGCGAACAAGACCCCCTGCACGATGAGCAGGTCAACCGGGCTGTCGTGGATCCAGATGACCGGGGCGAGGACCGCGTCGATCGGGGAAAAGTGGTCGCCGAGGACGGAGAAGTCGGCCGCCCCGAAGTTATGCAGGCCCTTGGCAACCGAGTCACCCGGCTTGAACTCGGAGTACGACTTGACCGCCTGGTAGAAGATTCCCAGGTCATAAATGGCGGTCCGGGCCGTGTAGTACATCGTGTACGAGAAGACGGAATAGATCAGCGCGAAGACCCCCGTGATCGCGCCGACCACGATGGCGTGCACTGGCCAGCGCCGCGCGGGCGGGGACTCCTGCTCGTCGTCGCTCGGGGTGGCCTTGGTCTTGCTATCCACGGTCACTGGAAATACCTATCGCCATATGTCCAACAACGGTCGGTCCGCCAGCGCCCGGAAGCGGGGCGCTAGGCATTCAGGTGGCCGAGGGCGACCAGGCCGACGCCCTTGTCGGGGAACATGCGCTGCAGGCGGCGGAAGGGCGCGGTGCCCAGCCGGGTGGCGACCCCGGTGACGCCCTCACCGGGCTGCATCACGCGGCCGGACCCGGCCGTGCGCTCGGACACGGTCGTCGCCGCCGTCTCCGCCCGCGCCAGGCGGCGCTTGCCCACCATGACCCGGGCGGCCTCGGTGACCGAGTTCAGCGGGTACCCGTAGCGGCGGACCGAGATGCTGCTCAGCCCGGCCGAGGCGAGCAGGGCCGTCATCACGTCCGGGTCGTAGCGGCGGAAGTGGCCCACAAGCTTGTCAAAGGCGTTAAAGCGGTGCTGGTCGGCCGGGACCGACAGCAGCAGCCAGCCGCCGGGGCGGACTCGCGACAGCCATTCCTTCACCGCCGCCGCGTCATCCTCAATGTGCTCGAGCACCTCAAAGGCGCAGACGAGGTCAAACTGCGCGGTGCCGAGGTCCTCAACCGCGATGTTGCGGACTTCGCCGCGCCCGGCGGCGGCGACCCGCTGCCGGGCGACCTGGCAGGACTCGAGGTCCGGCTCGACTCCGAGGTAGTTGTGGCGCGCCGCGAGCCGCACCCCGAAGGCGCCGCGGCCGCAGCCGATCTCCAGGACATCGGTCACCCCGGCCGGCAGCATGCGCTCCACGAGGTCGTACCGCAGCCAGGCGTTCGGGGCGAGCGGTGCGATCGCGTTGACGTCCCGCGACGCGGTCCCCGATCCTGTGGACATAGAGCTCCTCGGTGTCATGAACAGCCGCTGATGGCGGCGCCAGGGATCACGCTGCCCCCGCAGGCGGCAGCGCGACTTGCCAGGGTGCGCCCGGAACGCCGCCTTTGCCGCCAGGCCAGCGATGCCAGCCCTCAGGCGCGCATGATCTTATACCCTAGTCCCACGGCAGGGCTGGCAGGCTGAGTTCGCTGAGCTGTTACCAACAACGACCTTAGGTGACAATACGCTGTGCCCGTGTCAGATCGCCCATTTTCCCCAGCAGGCAGGAGTGCCTCATGATGGCCTTGGTGAGCAAGGTCCTGGGTAGCCGCGCGGTCAAGTACGGGTTCGTGGTACTTACCCTGGCGCTCGGCGCGTATGCGGTGAGTACCCGGTGGACCGACATCCACCATGACCTCGGCCTCATCGGCCTGCGCTGGTCGGCCCTGGCCCTGCTGGCGGTGCTGGCGGCGCTGTTCACCTCGATGCTGTCGTGGCGGGCGCTGCTGGTCGGCCTCGGCTCGCCGCTGCCGGTGACGACCTCGGCCCGGATCTTCTTCATCGGCCAGCTCGGCAAGTACCTGCCCGGCGCGGTATGGCCGATCCTGGCCCAGATGGAGATCGCCGCCGCCCACAAGGTGCCCCGGACCCGCACCGGCCTCGCCTCGGTCCTGACGATGCTGATCGCGCTGCTGTCGGGGCTGATCATCGCGGTCGTGGCGCTGCCGTTCACCGGCGGCGGCAACCAGTACGCGTGGGTGTTCCTGGCCGCCCCGGTCCTGGTCGCCTGCCTGTACCCCAAGATCCTCAACTGGGGCTTCGGCCGGCTGCTGAAGCTCGCCCGGCGGACCCCGCTGGACCAGCCGCTCGGCGGCCGCGCGATCGTCATCTCGCTGGGCTGGTCGTTCCTGTCGTGGCTCTGCTACGGGCTGCAGATCTGGGTGCTGGCGGTCCGGGTGGGCGCGCCGACCGGGACCGGGCTGCCGCTGGCGATCGGCACGTTCGCGTTCGCCTGGTGCGCGGGCTTCCTGGTGATCTTCGCGCCCGCCGGCGGTGCGATCCGCGAGGTCGTCATAGTCGCCATGCTGGGCCCCACCCTCGGCGGAAACGGCAAGGCCCTCGCGGTCGCGCTGGTCTCCCGGGCGGTGACCGCCGCGGCCGACGTGATCACGGCGGGCGCCGCGACCATCGCCCACCGCCGGGACAAGAAGAAGGCGGCCGCGATCGCCCCGGACGCTGAGGCGATCACGGGCGAGGACACGTCCGGCGCCGCCCCCAACGCCGCCACCGCCCGCTAGGCAGCGGCGCCCGGAAAGAACGGCGGGCCGGCGGTTTACCCGCCGGCCACGACCCGTGAAGAAAAAGCGCTATGGAATGAGCGTGGTCCCCTAGCGGGCCCGGTTGACGGCCGACACGATCGCCCGCATGGACGCGGTCGCGGTGTTGGTGTCGATCCCGACGCCCCAGAAGGTCTTGCCGCCGACCTGGCACTCCACGTAGGAGGCGGCCTGCGCGTCGGTGCCCTCGGTGAGCGCGTGCTCGGCGTAGTCCAGCACCCGGACGTCGATGCCGACCGTGGCCAGGGCGGCGCAGAACGCCGAGATCGGGCCGTTGCCGGTGCCGTTCACCGTCTGGGCGGTCCCGTCGACCGAGACCTCGGCCGACAGCTGGTGCTTGCCGTCGACGACCGACGACGCCTGGTGCTCGAGCAGCCGCGCCGGCCCCTCGGCCAGGTACGCCGCCGTGAACGCGTCCCAGATCGCGTCCCCGCTGACCTCGCCGCCCTCGTCGTCGGTCTGCCGCTGGATCAGGCGGGAGAACTCGATCTGCAGCCGCCGCGGCAGGTCCAGGGAGTGCCCCGACTTCAGCACGTAGGCGACGCCGCCCTTGCCGGACTGGGAGTTGACCCGGATGACCGCCTCGTAGGACCGGCCCACGTCGTGCGGGTCAATCGGCAGGTAGGGCAGGTTCCACTGGTGGTCGGCGGGGCTGTCGCCGGCCGCCTCGACCTCGGCCTCGAACGCCTCGAAGCCCTTCTTGATCGCGTCCTGGTGGGACCCGGAGAAGGCCGTGTAGACCAGCTCGCCCGCGTAGGGGTGGCGCGGGTGGACCGGCAGCTGGTTGCAGTACTCGACCGTGCGGCGGATCTCGTCGATGTTCGAGAAGTCGATCATCGGGTCGATCCCCTGGCTGAACAGGTTCAGGCCCAGCGTGACCAGGCACACGTTGCCGGTCCGCTCGCCGTTGCCGAACAGGCAGCCCTCGATCCGGTCGGCCCCGGCCAGCACCGCCAGCTCGGCGTCGGCGACGGCGGTGCCGCGGTCATTGTGAGTGTGGACCGACAGGCAGACGTGCTCGCGCCGCGACAGGTGGCGGCTCATCCACTCGATCTGGTCGGCGTACACGTTCGGGGTCGAGCGCTCGACCGTGCACGGCAGGTTCAAGATGATCTCCCGGCCGGGCCCGGGCTGCCAGACGTCCATGACCGCCTCGCAGGTCTCCAGGGCGAAGTCCAGCTCGGCGTCCATGAAGATCTCGGGCGAGTACTCGTAGCCGAAGTCGCAGCCGTCGCCCAGGATCTGCTCGGCGTACTTCATCACGTGCCGGGTGCCGTCGACCGCGAGCGCCTTGCACTCGTCGCGGCCGATCCGGAACACCACCTTGCGGAAGACCGGCGCGATCGCGTTGTACAGGTGGACGGTGGCGCGCTGGGCGCCGGCCAGCGACTGCACGGTCCGCTCGATCAGGTCCTCGCGGGCCTGGGTCAGGACCGAGATCCGCACGTCCTGCGGGATCTTGCCGCCCTCGATGAGCTCAGCGACGAAGTCGAAGTCGGTCTGGCTGGCCGACGGGAAGCCAACCTCGATCTCCTTGTAGCCCATCGACACCAGCATGTCGAACATCGCCCGCTTGCGGCTCGGCGACATCGGGTCGATCAGCGACTGGTTACCGTCCCGCAGGTCGGTCGACAGCCAGCGGGGGGCCCTCGTGATCGACTTGGACGGCCAGGCCCGGTCGGGCAGGTCAACCGGCTTGAACGGCGCGTACCGGTGGCACGGCATCCCGCTGGGGGTCGCGACGATCGGGGCGACGGGGCGATGCGCACCGTCAGTGGGCATGCTGCCTTGCTGCGTCATTGCTGCTGAGTCCTCTGCGCGTTAGCTGTTAGTTGGCACTTCCAGGGGCGCGGCCAGCGAACATGCCAAGGTCCCGCGACGAGGGAGCCAGCCTTTAACGGACCCCGCCGCGGCTGCTAAGGAGGAGCAGCTCACATGACATAGCGCTGCCAGCCTACAGGCACCGCGAACGAGACCGCCCCCGCACCCGGCCCAGGGCGGGCACGGGAGCGGGGGCGGCTGGGCTTAGCCAGGTCAGCTAGCGGGCAGGGTCAGGCGCCCTGGTCGCCGCTGGGCGCCTGCTCGGTGAGCGTGATCACGCCGAGGGCCTGGGCGGGGGTCATCCCGAGGTCGGCCGCGATGCCGGCGAGGCTGGCCCGCTCGGTCTCGGTCAGCGGGCCGTCGATGCGGGCGAGGCGGACCATCTCCGCCAGGTGCCATTCCTTCGCGTCCGGCTGCAGCTGCTCGCCGAACGCCTTGATCGCCGGCAGCCAGCTCGCGCCCGGCGTCGCCAGGTCCTGCGCCAGCGCCGCGTCGTTGTAGCCGGCCGCCCCCTGGCCCGCCGCGATCTGGACCGCCTTGGCCCGGGCGGCCGCGCTGGTGGCATCGCCGGACTGGAGCATCACCACGACCATGGCGCGGGTGCCATTGGTCACGGCCGCCTGCATGGCGGCGACGGTGCGCTGCTGCAAGACCTCGGTGACGTACCTTGTCTTGCACGTCTCGCACATCACGTGCTCGCCGACCTTGTTCATGGGGATGATCGGGATCCAGAACAAGGTGAAGAACCGGCGGCCGCTGCGGTGCCGGTAGTTGCGGTCGCCCCCGCACTTGCGGCAGTAGAACACGCCGGTCGCGATCGTGCTCCACACGACGCGCAGTCCCCAGATGATAATCACGACATCCCCTTCCGTAGCCGCTCAATTATGTACCTTCCGGCCGGCCAGGCGCACCGAAAACCAGTCGCGCGAGCGAGGCGGACGGTGTTGGCTGGCCCCATGCGCATGCAGAGGGCGGACACCGGCGACGACGCCGCCATCGCGGACTGCCTGGCCGTCCAGGAGGCGGCCCAGGCGGCCGAGGACCGGTTCGGGCCGCCGAAGTCGGCCCGCGTGCTGCGGGTCTTCCTGGCCGAGGGCTGGGAGGCCAACCCGTGCGAGGCCTGGCTGGCCTACCCCGGGGCCAGCTCCGGAGCCGCTGCCCGGGGGGAGGCGCTCGGCTGGTACTGGCTGGAGCTGCCGGACAAGGAGAACCTGGACCGGGCCGTGCTCGTCATCATGGCGCGACCGGGCGCGGCCGGCGACCAGGCCCGCGCTGGCCTGCTGCGGCACGCGGCCGGGCGGGCGCGGGCGGCCGGGCGGACGAAGATCTCGGTCTTCACCCGGCAGGGCACCCCCGCCGCCGCCTTCCTGCGCTCGGCCGGGGCCGTCTTCCAGTACGTGGAGGCCCGGCGCGCACTCGACGTGCGCGCCCTGGACCAGGGGCACGTCGCCGGGCTGCGCGAGGCGGCCGCCAAGGCAGCGGCGGGCTACACCGTCGTCGCCTGGGAGGGGCCCACCCCCGAGGAGCACCTGGCCGGGGTGGCGCTGGTCCTCAACGCCATGAACGACGCCCCGCACGAGGAAGGCGCCGAGGACGCGGTCTGGGACGCCGACCGGGCCCGCGAGCGGGCCGACGCCTCGCTGCGGAAGATGGGCACCCGCGGCTACTCGGTCGCCGCCATCCACGACGCGACCGGCGCGATGGCCGGCCTCACCCAGGTCGAGGTGGACCCGGACACCCCCAGCTGGGGGCACCAGGGCCTGACCGGGGTCACCCGCGAGCACCGCGGCCACCGGCTTGGGATGCTGGTCAAGGCGACGATGCTCGAATGGCTGCCCGCGGCCGAGCCGCAGGTCGAGCGGATCGAGACCGGCAACGCCGACTCCAACGAGTGGATGATCGCGATCAACGAGGACCTCGGCTTCCAGGTCCTGGACCCGCCCTGGGACTGGTTCGAGCTCGGCGTCGGCACGGTTCTCGGAGATACGGTTCCGGGGGACGCTGTTCCGGGCGAATCCGGTGAGGGGGCGAGCGCGTGAGCGACGGCCAGCAGTTCGAGGTGCTGCGGATCGAGCCGGGCGACGGCGCGACCGCCGAGGCGGTGCACGCCGTGCATGACGCCGCCGTGCACGCCGACGACCCGGAGAACCCGCCGATATCGGCCCGGAACTTCACGCGCCGCCTGGCCCTCGCCCCGCCGCTGAGCTATCCCGTCGAGGCCTGGTACGCGCCTGATCCGGCCGGGCCACGGGCCGGCACCGCCATTGGCTGGTACCGGATGAAGCTGCCGGACGCCGAGAACACGGACCGGGCCGAGCTGGAGATCGACGTGCACCCGGCCTGGCGGCGACAGGGCCTTGGCCGCCGCCTGCTCCGGCACGCGACCGGCCTGGCGACGTCCCGGGGCCGGGAGTTCCTCGACTTCAACGTGGCCGCGAGCGGCCCGGGAGTCGCGTTCGTGCAGCGCCTGGGAGGCAGGCTCAGGCTGGAGGACGCCCGCCGGGTACTCGACCTCGACGCCGTCCCGGCCAGCATCATCGCCGAGAGCCGGGCCACCGCCGCGAAGGCGGCGGCCGGGTACTCGCTGGTGACCTGGCGCGGCCCGACGCCCGCGGAGCACCGCCAGGGCGTGGCCGAGATGTTCACCACCATGAACGACGCCCCGAACCGCCCCGACTCCGAGCGCGAGGTCTGGGACGAGCAGCGGGTCATCGACCAGCTCGACCGGCGCCAGCAGGCCATGGGCGGCCGGACCTACCTGGTCGCGGCGGTCAGCGACGCGACCGGGGCGATGGCAGCGCTGACCGAGGTGCGGATCGACCCGGACGTGCCCGGCTGGGCGATGCAGGGAAACACAGCCGTCGGCCGCGCGCACCGGGGCCACCGGCTCGGCCTGCTGGTCAAGGCGGCGATGATCGAGTGGCTGGCCGAGGCCGAGCCGCGCGCCCGCCGCTACGCAACCTGGAACGCGGTCGTCAACAAGCACATGATCGCCATCAACGAGGCGCTCGGCTACGCCCCCTCTGGCCCGCGCTACCAGGAAGGCGACCTGCGCATCGCCGACATCCCGGCCGACTTCTAGCCCGCGCACCGCTAGCGGCCCAGCCTCCCGCCCCGTCCCGCCCCGCCCGCTGCGTCCGGCGGCCTGCGGCCTCATCTTGCTGTTATCTGGCACCGGACCCGGGATTGCCGTCGATTTGCCGCACATATGAATCCAATCGACGGCAATCTCGCGAG
>DATBEM010000164.1:0-14911 GCA_036276115.1 Trebonia sp. | reverse complement strand
TGGGCGGTGCCGGCGATGAGGAACCGCCGGTTGGGGAACGTCGGCCCCAGGCACGAGCAGAACCAGCGGTCGGCCAGCGGGAACGTCCGCGCCAGGGCGTGGTAGAACGGCAGGTCGTCCTCGGTCCAGTAGCCGAGCGCGCCACATGCCCCGGCCCCCTCGCCACGCCCGTTCGGGGGTTAATCATCGCACGGACTCGTCCCTATTGGCCGGGCCGCGACGGTCGCCCGCGGCGCATCGTCCCTCGTCATCGCCCTGGGACCGCACGGTCGGCCTGGTTGCGGAAAGTAGTTCCATCATTACTTGTATCTGGACCGGCCTGGAGCCCTCTTTCCCAGTGACAGGGGATGCCGGCCTGGTCTCCTCCAGGGCAGGCCGGCAGGGGGGCCTGGGCGGCGCGGGCGTTACCGGGGAATACGCTCGCGCCGCTCAACCTGCCCCCAGCCCGTGGCCGGCCGTCACGGCCTTGCCGCCACCGGGGCGCGGCAAGGCTGTTCTTAAGGCCGCATTGGGGCCAAAATGGGCGGCATGACCACGACGGAGTGGCAGGGCATCCCTGCCGACGTGGCGGCCGAGCGGGCCGCCGTCTTGGCCGAGGCGGGCGACTCGACCCTGCTGACGGCCTACGAGCAGACCGCCATCGAGCACGCGGGCACGGCGGAGCACCAGTGGCGCGAGCCCGACGGCACTGCCCGCGTGCTGACCTACGAGCAGGCCCGCGAGCGGGTGCGGGACGCCGCCCTGGGGCTGGCCGAGGCCGGGCTGGCGCCGGGCGACTTCGCGGTGATCTGGTCCGGCAACCGGTCCGAGGCCACCATCGCCGACTACGCCGTCATGCACGCCCGCGGCGTCCCGGTGTTCCTGTACAACACCCTCGCGCCCGAGCAGGCGGCCTACATCGCCGGGCACTGCGAGGCGACGGTCGCGATCGTCGGCGACGCCAGTTACCTTGAGCGGCTGCTCAGCGTCCGCGACCAGCTGCCGAGGCTGCGCCGGGTGATCCTCATCGAGGGCGAGCCGGCCGGCGAGGGCGTGCTCAGCTGGTCCGCCCTGCTGGACGCGGGCCGGGCGGTCGCCGAGCGCGACCCCGGCCGCTTCGACGCGACCTGGCGCCAGGTCGGGCCGGGCGACCTGGCGACCTTGATCTACACCTCCGGCACGACCGGGCAGCCCAAGGGCGTCATGATCACCCACCGCAACGCCCGCGGCTACCAGGTGTCGGCCGCCCGGGTGATGCCGGCCGAGCGCCGGGCCTCGGCCGACGGCGTCACCCGCATCGTGTCCTACCTGCCGATGGCGCACGTGACCGGCCGCAGCGTGGACCACTGGGGGTCAATGGCCCACCCGACGACGCTGTTCTACTGCCCTGACCAGCTGCGGGTGTTCGAGACGGCGGCCGACGCCCGGCCCACGATGTTCTTCGGCATCCCCCGCGTCTGGGAGAAGCTGCACACCGCGATCGGCCTTGGCCTGGCCCAGCTCGGCCTGCCCGGCGCTACCGCCGAGACCGTGGCCCCCTTGCCGGCCGAGATCAAGACGGCGGTCCTCGCCCGGGCCGGGCTGGACGACTGCCGCCTGGCGACGAGCGGGTCAGCCCCGCTCGACCCGGCGATCATCGCGTTCTTCCGCGCGCTGGGCCTGCCGCTGACCGAGGGCTGGGGGATGACGGAGCTGTCCAACGCCGCCACCATCTCCTCGCCCGACCGGGCCGTCGTCGGCACCGTCGGCACGCTGCTGCCGGGCATGGAGGCCCGCATCGCCGGCGACGGGGAGGTGCTCATCCGCGGCCCGCTCGTCATGGCCGGCTACTACAAGGACGAGGAGCGGACCCGGGAGACCCTGGACGCCGGCGGCTGGCTGCACACCGGCGACATCGGGACGATGGACGACGCCGGCTACCTGCGGATCACCGACCGCAAGAAGGAGCTGATCATCACCTCCGGGGGCAAGAACATCTCCCCGGCCCTGGTGGAGTACGAGCTCCAGCGCCACCCGCTGATCGGGCAGGCGTGCGCGATCGGCGACCGCCGCAACTACGTGACCGCGCTGCTCGTCCTCGACGCCGAGGCGGCCCGGGACTGGGCGGCGGCCCGCGGCATTGACATCGCCCCGGCCAGCGCCGGCCCGGACGGCGCCACCCCGGTCGGCACCGCCTCGGCCCCCGGCCTGGCCGGGCACCCGGAGGTGCTGGCCGAGGTCGCCCGGGGAGTCGAGGAGGCCAACTCCCACCTGGCCCGGGTCGAGCAGGTCCGCCGGCACGCCGTCTTGCCCGGCGAGTGGACCCCGGCGACCGGCGAGCTGACTCCCACGATGAAGAAGCGCCGCCGGGTGATCGTCGAGCGCTACGCCCGCGAGATCGACGCCCTGTACTCGTGACCGCCTAATATCATGGGCGCGTGACAAGCGGACACCAGCTCAGGCTTTACAACTCACTAGGGCGGCGGGTGGAGGACTTCACGCCGTCCGGGAGCCCTGTAGGCCTCTACAGCTGTGGCCCGACGGTCTACTCCTACCCCCACCTGGGGAACATGCGGCCGTACGTGTTCGCCGACACCCTGCGCCGGGCGCTGGACTGGAAGGGCCTTGCCCTGCGCCAGGTCGTCAACATCACCGACGTCGGCCACGCGGTCGCCGACTCCGACACCGGCGAGGACAAGCTCGAGGTCGCGGCGGCGCGCGAGCTGCGCTCGGTCGAGGAAATCGCCACGGTGTACACCGAGGCGTTCTTCGCCGACATGGCCGCGCTGAACGTGCAGCCCGCCCACGACTACCCGCGCGCCTCGGCCTACGTGCCGGAGATGATCGAGTTCGCGGCCAGGCTGGCGGAGCGCGGCTACACCTACGTGCTGCCGTCCGGCCTGTACTTCGACACGACCAAGTCGCCCGGCTACGGGACGCTGGCGATGATGGACATCGCGGGCCAGCGCGAGGGCTTCCGGGTCGAGCACGTCGAGGGCCGCCGGAACAAGACCGACTTCGCCCTGTGGCGCTCGGAAGAGCCGGGCAAGCGCCGGGTGATGCGCTGGGACTCGCCCTGGGGCTGGGGGGCACCCGGCTGGCACCTGGAATGCTCGGTCATGTCGATGGCGCTGCTGGGGGACCACTTCGACGTGCACACCGGCGGGATCGACCACCGGGAGCTGCACCACGTCAACGAGATCGCCCAGAGCGAGGCCTACCTCGGCGACGGCCAGCCGTGGGTGCGGTACTGGCTGCACAACGAGTTCCTGGTGATCGGCGGCTCGAAGATCGCCAAGTCGGCCGGCCCGGTCCCGCGCCTGGCCGACCTGGTCGAGGCGGGCCTGCACCCGCTGGCCTACCGGCTGTTCCTGCTCGGCGGGCACTACCGCTCCCAGCTCGACTTCACTCCCGAGGCGGTCGAGTCCGCCCAGGCGACCCTGCGCCGCCTGGTCACCCGGGTCGAGGCCCTGCGCCCGCTGCCCGCCGTCACGACCTATGACGAGGCCGCCGCCCTCGCCGCCGGGCAGCCGCCCGCCCGCCCGTACCTGGACGCGATCGACGAGGCGATCGCGGCCGACCTCGCGACCCCGAAGATCCTCGCGGCCCTCCAGGAGTCACTGCGCGACCCGGCCCTCGGCGAGGATGACCAGCGCGTGGTCGTCGCGATCGCCGACGCCCTCCTGGGCCTGCGCCTGGCCAGCCTGGAGCTACGCGAGGTCGAGGGCCGCGCCTCGGCCGCCGACCGGCCCGCCGGCCAGGCCGAGGCGATCGAGTCCCTGGTCAAGGAGCGCACCGAGGCCCGCGCGGCCAAGGACTGGCCCCGCGCCGACGAGATCCGCGCCCAGCTCGACGCCCTCGGCGTCCAGGTCACCGACACCCCGGCCGGCCCCGTCTGGGAACTCCGCTAGCCTCCTTACGCGCTCAGCTGGCGTTCTAGCGGGGTTCGGAAGCGCGGGGTGACCCGCGCCTCGCCTAGCCATCCTTCCAGCCGGGCGCCCTCGGCCGCCACCGCCGCCTTGGCCTCGGTTCCGGCGTCCTCCAGCAGGCGAGCTACCACCTCGCCCGACTTCCGCTGCGCCCACCCGCCGACGACCCGGCCGTCCCATATGATTACGGGTCCTATATTGCCCGTCCGGTCGAACAAGGCCGGGGCATGCGGCCCCAGGAACCAGTCGCGCGCCTGCCACCCCATCGGCGTCGGGTCCAGGCCCGGCAGCAGCACCGCTCTTGGCGCCGCCGCCGGGACCGGCTCCAGGTCGCTGGCGAGGATGACCCCGGGCTGGCCGTCGAGGTCGGCCTCGGTCACCGGCAGCGCGGCCAGGGCCGCCTTCGTCTGGGCGCCGGTCCAGCCCGCCCACCACTGCAGGTCCGCGACCGGGGCCGGGCCGAAGGCCAACAGCCAGCGGCGCGCGAGCTCGGCCCGGGCCGCGGGCGCGGCCAGCGCCGCACCATTAACCACTGCCTCGCTGAGCGCTGCCTCGCTGAGCGCTGCCTCAGTGAGCATTGGCCCATTGAGCGCTGCCTCAGTGAGCGCTGCCTTACCGGGTACTGCCTCGCTGCGCGCCCCATCCGGTCGCCCGGGCAGCCAGGATGCCATCGGGTGCCAGGTGAACTGGCCCGACGACCAGCCGCCGCGCCGCTCGCCCCGCACGATCAGGCCCTCGGCCGACAGCAGCATCAGCACCCGGCTGGTGATGTTCGCCGTCCGCCCGTAGTCCTTGTCCGCCGCGTACGCCAGCTGGGCTCGCAGCCGGGGCTCATCGGCCGACAGCTCCGCCCCGGACGCGCTGCCCCGGGCCGCCAGCGCCGCCAGCACCCCCTCGCCGGCGTCCCGCAGCCAGCCCGCCGGGTCCGTCCCGCCCACGCCGCCCTTGGCCAGGTCCCGCTCGATGCCCCGCCGCAGTCGCGCCGCAACGTCATCGGTGCATGCCCGCTGCACCACCGGTACCAGCGCGGCGGGGACGACGAACATGGTGCGGCGCATGCCGAGCATCCGCACCAGCGTCCGCTCGCCGTACAGCGCCCGGTCCACCCCCGCCACCGTCTCCGCCCGCGACCGTGCCCAGGCCGACAGGTACACCGTCACCGGGTCGGTCGCATGCAGCGCGATCATCGCCCCGGCCGCCGCGCCCGCCGACGCGCACGACCCGTCCACGAAGTGCCGGGCAGCCAGCCGCGCCCGCCGCTGCCCAGCGGCCACCTTCACGGTCATCGCAGATACCTCATAAGTCGGGAGCGCGGCGCGCCCTTGCCTGCCCGCCACACGGCCAGCTCCCGGCGTTCCACTGGCCGCGCCGCATGAGCGCAGCCCGGCTCCCGTGCTCGCCCGGGCATGCCCACCCTACCGCCAGGGCCTGACATTCCGCCGTGGCCGCTGCTGCCGGCGGCCGCTAGCGGGTGCCGGCGATGACCGTCGCGCCGCTGTCCTCGTCCTCGTGCACCTGCCCGGACAGCCTCGCCGCGGCCATCGCCGCCAGCATCGCCGGGGCCTGCCGCTCGCTCGTCTCCACGAGCAGGGTCCCGCCCGGCGCGAGCCAGCCGGGCGCCTGGGCCGCGACCCGCCGCAGCACCGCCAGCCCGTCGCCGCCGCCGTCGAGCGCCATCGGGGCCTCGTGGTCGCGCGCCTCCGGCGGCATGAACGCGATCTCGCCCGTCGGCACGTAGGGAGCATTGCAGATCAAGGTGGTGACCCGGCCGCGCAGGCCGGGCGGCAGCGGGGCGAGCAAGTCGCCCTGGTACACGCGGCCGCCGGCCGGCTCCAGGTTGCGCCGCGCGCAGGCGACCGCGGCCGGGTCCAGGTCGGCCGCGTGCAACTCGGCCGCGCCGCGCGTCGGGCCCCGGGCGCGGAGCGCCGCGCCATCCTCGCCCGGGCCGCTGCCGCTGGCGGGCGGGCAGCCGGGCGCGCCGCCGGCGGCCGCCGCGAGCGCGGTGGCGGCCGCCAGGCCGAGTGCCCCGGTCCCGCAGCACACGTCAGCGACCACGGGGGAGCTCCCGGGCCGGGCCAGGGCGATCGCCGTGGCGACCAGGAACTCGCTCCGCCGCCGGGGGACGAAGACGCCCGGGTCCACGATGATCCGCAAGCCCCGGAACCGCGCCCAGCCGACGACCTGCTCCAGCGGCCGCCCGCCCGCCCGGGCCGCGACCATCGCCGCCAGCTCCGCCGCCGATCGGGCCGACTCCTGCAGGACGGCGGCCTCTTCCTCGGCGAACACGCAGCCGGCGGCGCGCAGGCGGCTCACGATGACAGCGGCTGGCAGCGGCATTGACAGTGACATGAGGAGCCAACGGTACCGGCGCGCGGGCCAGCGGGGAACGGATTACCGGCGGGCCTGCCCCCGGCCGGGACCGGGCCCGTGAGAAAGCGTTGGCCCTGAAGGAAGCGCGTGCTTCCGGCTAGGCCGGGCCCACGCTGGTGACGTGGATGACGGCGGTGCCCTCCTCGTCGGAGGCGGCCAGGTCCACCGTCGCGGCGATGCCCCAGTCGCGGTCGCCGGCCGGGTCGTCGAAGGCCTGCCGGACCGTCCACTCCCTGGGCCCCTCGGTGATGGCCAGCAGCCCCGGGCCGCGCGCGTCGGGCCCGGTGCCGATCTCGTCGTACTCCTCGAAGTACTCCTCGATCGCCTCCTGCCAGTCGCGGGCGCGCCAGCCGTCGTGGCCGTCGAGGTCCCCGAGCTCGCCGTAGTGCCGCAGCGCGGCTAGGGTGACCCGGCGGAACATCGCGTTGCGGACCAGCACCCGGAACGCGCGGGGGTTGCTGGTGACGCCCTTGGGCTGCGCCCGCACCGCCGCCAGGACCGTGGCCGGGTCGTCGGGATGGGTCAGCTTCTCCCACTCATCGATCAGGGAGGAGTCCACCTGGCGGACCAGCTCGCCGAGCCACTCGATGATGTCCTCCAGGTCGTCGGTCTTCGCGTCGTCGGGGACCGTCTGCCGGAGCGCCCGGTAGGCATCGGCCAGGTAGCGCAGCACGATGCCCTCGGACCGGGGCAGGCCGTAGAAGCCGACGTACTCCGTGAACGTCATCGCCCGCTCGTACAGGTCGCGGACGACCGACTTGGGGGACAGCTCGTAGTCCGCGACCCACGGGTGGCCCCGCCGGTAGATCTCGAACGCGGCCCCGAGCAGGTCCTCCAGCGGCTTGGGCCAGGTCACGGCCTCCAGCAGTTCCATCCGGGTCTCGTACTCGATCCCCTCGGCCTTCATCGCCGCGACCGCCTCGCCCCGCGCCCGGAACAGTTGCGCGGACAGGATCTGGCGCGGGTTGTCCAGGGTGGCCTCGATGACCGACAGCACGTCGAGCGCGTAGTTGCCGGCCGTCGCGGTGCCGTCCGCGGCCGTGGCCGCCTCGCCCTCGGGGGGCTGCGCCGGCTCGCGAGGAGGCCGCGGGTCCTTGCTCAGCAGCTCGATCGCCGCGAGGGCGAACGGGGACAGCGGCTGGTTCAGCGCGAAGTCGTATTGCAGGTCGACGGTGACCCGCACCAGCCGGCCCTCCTCGTCGGGCTCGTCCAGCCGCTCGACCACGCCGCTGGCCAGCAGTGACCGGTAGATCTCGATCGCGCGGTGGATGTGCTTGCGCTGCCGGTCGCGCGGCTCGTGGTTATCGCGCAGCAGGTGCCGCATCGCGGCGAAGGCGTCGCCGGGGCGGTCGATGACGTTCAGCACCATCGCGTGGGTCACGCTGAAGCTGGAGGTGAGCGGCTCCGGCTCCGAATCCCGGAGCCGCTCGAACGTGGGCAGGCCGTAGCCGATGAACCCCTCCGGGGGCTTCTTCTTGACGACCTTGCGCCGGGCCTTGGGGTCATCGCCCGCCTTGGCCAGGGCCTTCTCGTTCTCGATGACGTGCTCGGGAGCCTGCACGACGACCCGGCCGCTGGTGTCGTACCCGGCCCGCCCCGCCCGGCCCGCGATCTGGTGGAACTCGCGTGCCTGGAGCAGCCGGGTCTTGGTCCCGTCGTACTTCGACAGGGAGGTGAACAGCACGGTGCGGATCGGCACGTTGATGCCGACCCCGAGCGTGTCGGTGCCGCAGATGACCTTGAGCAGGCCCGCCTGGGCGAGCGTCTCGACCAGGCGGCGGTACTTGGGCAGCATTCCCGCGTGGTGCACCCCGATGCCGTGGCGGACCAGCCGCGACAGGGTCTTGCCGAAGCCGCTGGCGAACCGGAAGTCGCCGATCAGCGCGGCGATCGCTTCCTTCTCTTGCTTCGTGCAGACGTTCACGCTCATCAGCGCCTGGGCCTGCTCCAGGGCCTGCGCCTGGGTGAAGTAGACGACGTAGACCGGCGCCTGGTTGGTGGTGAGCAGCTCCTCCAGCGTCTCGTGCAGGGGCTGCACCAGGTAGGAGAAGACCAGCGGGACCGGGCGCTCGGCGGTCTTGATCACGGCCGTCTCCCGGCCGGTGCGCCGGGTGAGGTCCTCCTGGAAAAAGGCCACGTCGCCCAGGGTTGCCGACATGAGGACGAACTGCGCGTGCGGCAGCTCGATCAGCGGGACCTGCCAGGCCCAGCCGCGCGACGGGTCGGAGTAGAAGTGGAACTCGTCCATGACGACCTGGTCCACGTCGGCGTCGGCGCCATCGCGCAGCGCGATGTTCGCCAGCACCTCGGCCGTGCAGCAGATGATCGGGGCCCGCCCGTTGACGCTCGCGTCGCCGGTCATCATGCCGACGCTGGCCGCCCCGAATGCCTCGCACAGGGCGAAGAACTTCTCGCTCACCAGCGCCTTGATCGGGGCCGTGTAGTAAGTCCGGCGCCCGTCGGCCAGGGCCGCGAAGTGCGCGCCGGCCGCCACGAGGGACTTGCCGGACCCGGTCGGGGTCGACAAGATCACGTTCGCCCCCGTCATCACCTCGATGAGCGCCTCTTCCTGGTGCGGGTACAAGGCGATGCCGCGCTCGCGCGCCCACCCGTCGAACGCCTCGAAGACGGCATCCGGGTCGGGTGCCCGCGCGGAGGCAGGAGCGGCTGATGCGACCGCTGATGCCGTGGAGGCGGGCGTGAGGGAAACGGGCGGGCGCGCGGGCTTCGGCAGCAGGTCAGTGAGCGTCATGGCTCCTCCATGGTGCCCTGTAGGCGGCACTGCCCGGTACGCCGGGCCCGCGGGGCCCGGCGCGGTCCGGCGGCCCGGCGCGGGTGGGCATATATCGCCATTCACCCTTTCTCTCAATCCCGAAAGGCAATGACCAAGGGTCAGCAAAGCTCAGGTTAAGCCGTTGGATCGCGTTGCCTTTATCAAGAAGATGTGACTCGATGTGCAAGTGTGTTGCGTATTCGGGTGCAAACTCGTCCAAGTCGTTTATGCCCGACTAGCAAGAAAGGGAATTCCTGGTCCCCGGCGCCCTGTGGAACGACGCGGGCACCCCCCCTCGGGCGCCACCGCGGTCGTCTGCGCCGACGACAAGGGCAACGGCAACTCGGGGACCGCCGTCCAGGTGCACTCGTGCCTCAGCGACCTGTCCGACTACTGGTCGCACACCGCCGCCGGGCAGCTCGTGCACAACGGCGACTGCCTCTCCCAGGCCGCCGGCCGGGTCTCGCTCCAGGCCTGCCTCGCGGGCGGCCAGGGCCAGCAGCGGACCGTGGGGGCCGCCAAGTCCCAGATCGTGAACAAGAGCCCGGGCACCGCCAGCGGCTGCCGCACCGTTCCCAGCGGAGCCAACGGCACCCGGCTCACGGTGGCGAAGCGCGCCGGCGCGGGCAACCAGCTCTGGACCGCCCCGGCCGTGACGCCGGGCAGCGGCTCCTAGCCGGCTCAGCTGATGCCGCCGACGCGGCGCAGCACCTCGTCGCGGCCGAGGGCGGCGCTGACCGCCGCGAGGTCGGGGCTGCGGCGGGTGCCGGTGATGAGCACCCGGACGATCGCCGAGGCGTCCGCGATCGAGCCGGGGAAGGCGGCCGGGTCCTTCTTGTAGACCTTCTGCGACGGCGCGAACCCGAGCTCGGCCGACAGCGCCCGGACCTGGTCGAACCAGGCCACGCCGGGGCCGGGATCGACGTAGCCGGCCGCGAAGCCCGTCGCCATGGCCCGCACCAGCTCGGGCTCCAGCCCGCCGAACCGCTCGTCGGCCGGGTCGGTGACCAGCGTGAACATCTCGGGGAAGAAGAAGCCGTACACCGCGCGGAAGTCGGCCCACTTGCGCAGGTCCTTGCGCGGGTTCGCCACGTCGTCGCCGCGCTCGACCGTCAGGGCGCGCAGGGCCACGTCGCGCTCCCGGCGGACGACGGCGGCCAGGTCCCGGTCGCGCTCGTCCGCCCACGGCAGCAGCCGCTCGATGACCTGCTCGCCCGGCAGCGTCGCGATGAAGTCGGCGCAGATGTCGTCCAGCTTGACCATGTCGGCCAGCGGCCCGGCCACCCCGAACTCATCCAGCCGCAGCGGCTGCGCCAGCGCCTCGCGCAGCGGCAGGTCCGCCAGCCGCCCGTTGGCCAGGCCGCGCAGGTAGTACTGCACCGCCTCGACCGGGAAGCCCTGCTCGATGTAGTAGCCGACGCTGGCCTCGGGGTCGTGCCGCTTGGAGAGCTTGCGGCGGCTGCCGCCGTCCTGCTTCATCAGCGGCGCCACGTGCGCGTAGCGGATCGGGCCGAACTCCAGCGCGGCGAACAGCTGGCGGTGCAGTGGCACCGACGACAGCCACTCCTCGCCCCGGATGACGACCGAGATCCGCATCAGGTGGTCGTCCACCGCGTGGGCCAGGTGGTAGGTCGGCAGCCGCCGCGGCAGGTCGCTGCTCTTGAGGATGACCACGTCGTTGCGGTTGTCGTCGAAGGAGATCTCGCCCCGGATCTCGTCGGTGAAGCTCACCCGCTGGCCCGACAGGCCCGGCGACCGGAACCGGACGACGTAGGCGTCGCCCGCCGCCAGCCGCTCCCGCACCTGGTCCTCGGGCGCGTCGCGCCAGATCGCCCAGTCCCCGTAGTAGCCCGGCAGGGCGCCGGTCGCCTTCTGCCGCGCGGCGATCTCGGCCAGCTCGTCCTTGGTCGCGAAGCACGGGTAGGCCCGCCCGCGCCGCATGAGGTCGCGCACGTAGGTCAGGTACAGGCTCGCCCGGGCTGACTGGGTGTAGGGCCCGTAGCGGCCGGGGGACCCGCCGTAGGCCTCGTCCGACTCATCCGGGGTGATGCCGAAGTAGCTGAACGCCGCCCGGAACTGGGCGGCGGAGGTCTCGTCAAACCGGGCCTGGTCGGTGTCCTCGATGCGCACCAGGTAGACGCCGCCGGAGTGGCGGGCGACGTCGAGCGCGACCGTCGCGGTGAACACCCCGCCGATGTGCAGCGAGCCCGTCGGGCTGGGGGCGAACCGGGTGACTTCCGCGCCCGCCGGCAGGTCGCGCGGCGGGTAGCGCTGCTCCAGCTCGGCCGGCTCGGCCAGGTCAGCGGGAAACAGTGCGTCAATGAGGTCGCGGCTCAGTCCAGTCATGGGCAAAGGCTATCGTCCTCGCTCCCCGCGCCTGAGCCGCTCGCGGCGGCGGGCCAGCCACGGCAGCAGGCCGCTCGCGCGCAGCTGGCGGGGGGCCCGGCCCCGCCCCCGGCCGGGCAGTGCCTGGTACTCGGCCAGCCTGGTCGCCACGGCCGGCGGCAGCCAGGCCCGCGGCATCGGCCCGGCGGCGGCGGTCAGCTGGGCCAGCAGGGCCGCGACCGGCGGGCGCTGCCCCGAGGGGCGCAGGCACGCCTGCACCACCGGCAGCAGCCCGGGCGGGCAGCCGTCCAGGTCGGCCAGGTCAGCCAGGCCGGCCGCGGCATCGGGGGCGGGCGCGGCGCCTGGGCCGCGATCACCCTCCCGGCCGGCGGTACCCTCCAGGCCGCGGTCGTCCGGCTCGCCGCCGGCCGGCCAGGCGCCGTACGGGGTCCGGCCGGTCGCGGCGTAGAACGCCAGGAAGCCGAGCGCGAGCACGTCCCCGGCAGGCGTCGCGGGCCGGTCCGCCCCGTCCGGCCAGCCGGCCCCCACGTCGGTGACCACCGGCCCGTCCGGGGACAGCAGCACGTTCGACGGGCGCAGCGCGCCGTGCGCGATCCCCGCCTCGTGGCTGGCCGCGAGCGCGTGCGCGACCCCCGTGACCAGCCACAGGGCCGGCCTGGGGGGGAGCGGCCCGGTGTTGGTGACCACCGCGTCCAGCGACGGGCCGGGGACCAGGGCGGTCGCGATCCAGGGGGTCGTCGCCCGCGGATCCGCGTCCACGATCGCGGCGACCCGCGGGTCGTGCATGCCCCGGGCCGCCTTGACCGCCGTTACCAGCCGGTGCCGGGCGTCGGCGTCGGCGGCGGCCTCGGGCCGGAGCACCTTCAAGGCGACCGCGGCGCCCGGGGGGGACAGGGCGAGGTAGACGGTGCTGTCGCGCCCGGCTCCCAGGCGCGCCAGCAAGCGGTAACGATGCGTAGGGGAGTCGCCGACGTCGCGCGGGTCGCCCGGGTGCAGCGGCCCGTACGCCGGAGTCGCCCACTGGCGCGTCGAAATCCATATCCACGCGGGCGCGCGGAATTCCTTCTCGGCCACCTCTACCCGGCTGAACTGGCTCGCCGGAATCCCCGGATAACCGGGGCGGATGATAGCCGAATGCACTTGATCCGAAATCGCGACGGCGAGATGGGCGCCCGGATATGCGGTGAGCGAGTCGCGCAGCGGCCCGCAGTCGACCAGGCGGCTCATCTCAATGATCATCGGGCCGCCGAAGCCGGCCGCGCTGTTCTCCACGACCCCGATGCCGACCGACATCCGCAGCCGCAGCCGGTCGGCGCTGCGGGCGTTGTCCTCGCCCAGCAGCCGGGCCAGCGTCCGCAGCAGGACCGGCAGCGCGATGGTGGGGTCGGTGTCGGCCGGCATGACAACGTTGACCCCGTCGCCGGTCCACTCATGCTCGATATCGCCCAAGGCGATCCCGCAGCCGGCTAGCATCGCCCCTGCGAGGACCGGTAGCCGCCGCTGCACCTCGCTGCGCAGCGGGGCAGACCGTGCCCCGTAGTCGGCGACATCGAGGACGAAACCCATCCGCAGCTTCCGTCGCCCCGGATGCCCTCCGGTTAGCCCCGCCGGATGCACTGCCGGATACCCGGCCGGATGCGCTGCCAGGGGTTGCGCCTGATGTCTGGCCGGCTGTCCTTCCTCCCGGGCCCCGGGCCCGGCGGACGCGCCGTCTTTCATTTCCCCACGCTCCCTGATTCCTCAGGGTAATGGCAGGTAGGCCGCAACGGAAGAATGTGCAGGTCACAATCCCGTTCCCGGATTCTCTTGATTGCTGAGAGCGACGGCTGCGGAGCTGGCATTATGTGTAGCGTGAATCTGACGCGCCACCTCGACCGGGCCACCTGGCCCGAAGCGAGCCTGATGGGTTCGCTTACCCCGAGTGACCGAGGGGCCCTGCTTGCGCTGGGCACCCGCGTTCAGTTCGGCGACGACGACATCCTCGTCATCCAAGGCGACGTCGGCGACGTCCTTTACGTCCTGACCGGCGGGATGGTCAAGATCACGGTGAGCGCGGGGACCGGGGCCGAGACCATGCTGGCGGTGCGCTCCCGGGGTGACCTGATCGGGGAGTTCTCCGTCCTGGACGGGACGCCCCGGGCCGCCACCGCGCGGGCGGTCGGGACGGTCGGGGCGGCCCGCATCGCCGGGTGCGACTTCGCCGCGTTCGCCCGCGCGTGCCCGAGCGCCCTGCCCGCCGTCACCCGCTCGGTCGTCTCCAAGCTGCGGACCGAGACCGAGCGGCACGCGGCCGAGCGCAACTGGGGCGCCCGCGAGCGCCTCGCCCAGGTCATCCACGACCTGGCGACCGGCTACGGAGAGAAGGGCGATGACGGCGGGGTCGTCATCCCGCTGCCGCTGACGCAGATGGAGCTGGGGGAGCTGGCCGGGGTCGCGGTGTCGACCACCGAGCGGGTGCTGGCCGAGTTCCGCCGGGAGGGCCTGATCCACACCGGGTACCGGGAGATCGCGGTCCGGGACATGGGCTGCCTGCGCGACACCCGGTTCAGCGCGAGCGCCGCCGCCCGGCCGGGCACCGCCCTGAGCTAGCGGCCGCCGCGAGCGGCGGCGGAGGCCCGCCCGAGCCGCCTGCACTATGCTTGCGGGAGCGAAGGGGAGTAGCTCCGACGCCGGGACGCCGACAATCTCGGCCCGAACGCGCCCGGTGCCTTCCGTGAGGAGTAAGAATCCTCCACGGGGAAGGTACCTAGCGTGGTCGTGCCCGGTTCCCGGGGGGCCTGGTTTCCGGTAGGACAGTCGCTGGCGAACGGCATTCGGCGCATCTGTGGCACTAGCGGACTCCACGCCCGAGTGAGACCTTCGGCACACAGCCATCGTTGCTGCCGTGCCGAGGTCGAGGCGGACCGTGGCACGGGGGTGACCCAACGCACGGAGAGTTCGCCGGATGAGCCTGACCGCTGCCCTGACCACGTTCGTGGTCATCCTGCCCGCCGAGTTGCCGGACAAGACGATCTTCGCTTGCCTCATACTCGCCAGCCGGTACCGGCCGCGGTACGTGCTACCCGGTGCCGCCGCCGCGTTCGCGGTCCAGGTCGCGATCGCCGTCGCCGCCGGGGGAGCGCTCAGCCTCCTGCCGCACCGGGCCATCGAGGCCGCCACCGCCGCCGCCTTCCTCGTCGGGGCCGTCCTGCTGTGGCGCCAGCACAGCGATGACACCGAGGACGACGTTCGCTCCAGCTCGCGCAACGCGTTCTGGCCGGTGTCGCTGACCGCGTTCGGGGTCGTGTTCCTGGCTGAGTTCGGCGACCTGACCCAGATCATGACGGCCAGCCTGGCCGCGAAGTACCACGACCCGCTGGCGGTCGGTACCGGGGCGGTCCTGGGCCTGTGGACCGCGGCGACCCTCGCGGTCATCGTCGGCTGGAAGATCCTGAAGGTCATCCCCGTCCACTGGCTGACCCGCGGGGCCGCCGCGGTCATGGTGGTGCTGGCGGGCACCAGCATCTACGCCGCCGCTTCCTGACGCACTGCCCGC
>DATBEM010000163.1:0-25859 GCA_036276115.1 Trebonia sp. | reverse complement strand
GGTCCTGTACCGTCCGTTCGGTGGTGCTCGGGTGATGCGGGCGCAGCTTGACAAGGTGCTAGAGATGTCGGCGTGGCCGCGTTTCTTCATTCAGGTTGCAAAATTCTCGGAAACTGACCATCCTGGCATGGAGGGGCCGTTGCGAGTCCTGTTCTATCCGGACTCTCCAACGCTGGCGTATACTGAATCGCGGTATACAGGAAAGACGAGCATTGCAGACTCCGGCGATGCGGCCACCAACTTCGACCTTATACGCGGTGCGGCGATGTCGCCGGACGACTCCGTGAATTTTATCCGCACGGTAAAGGAAGACACTTATGGAAACGAATAACCCTTGGCGCAAGAGCTCCTACAGCGGCGGCACGACGGGCAACTGCGTTGAGGTCGCCAGCGCGGGCGCCGTCCTGGTGCGGGACACCACCGACCGGGACGGCGTGGTCCTCAGCGTGCCGGCGTTGGCCTGGAGCAGGTTCCTGGCCGCCATCTAGAGCGTGTCCTGTCGATCTTCGCGCTGGCCCATGTCCCGGCCAGGCCCCTGGCAACGCCCCGGCCCCCACGGGCCGCCAGCGCCGGCCATCCCGGCGCACGCGTCCCCCGCGCCCCGGCAGCCGCCCTTTTTCCGGTAGGAAATTACGGTTGTGAAGGGTTTTCCACGCCAGAGCGTGGAAAACCCTTCACAACCGGGAAATCCTTCCCGATAACCCGGGGCGCTGGCCACTCCCATGATCGCCAGGACAGGGCCTAGGCGCCCCGAGGCGAGCGACAGCCCCCGCCGGGCGTCCCGGCGGGGGCTCCCGCGCACGGGATGCCCGCAGCGAGCGAGGGGATCGCGGAGCTCGCGGGCGGTAGCGTGGTGGCGGCTAAGGAGGGTGAGCTCATGGCGGCAAGGGGCGAGGCCGGGAGCGCAGTGACCATACCGCGCGGGTGGAACGCCGGCGACATGCCGAGCCTGGCGGGCCAGGTCGCGGTGGTGACGGGCGGGAACGCCGGGCTGGGCTACTTCACCGCCCTGGAGCTCGCCGTGCACGGCGCCCAGGTCATCCTGGCCTGCCGGAACACCGGCAAGGCGGCGGTCGCGGCGGCGCGGATCGGGGAGCAGGCACCCGGCGCCGTGATCCGGGTCGCCCGCTGCGACCTGGCCAGCCTCGAATCGGTGCGGTCGTTCGCGGCCGGGCTGCCCGCCGGGGAGCCGGTCGACCTGCTGGTCAACAACGCCGGGGTGATGGCGATCCCCCGCGCGCGGACCGAGGACGGGCTGGAGATGCAGATCGGGACCAACCACTTCGGCCACTTCGCGCTGACCGCGCTGCTGCTGCCGCGGCTGCTGGCTGCCCCGGCCCCGCGCGTGGTGACGCTCAGCAGCTTCATGCACCAGTTCGGCACCATCGACTTCGATGACCTGAACCGCGAGCGGCGCTACACCCGCTGGGGGGCCTACTGCCAGGCCAAGCTGGCCAACCTGCTGTTCACGCTGGAACTGGACCGGCGCGCGCGGTCGGCCGGCGCGCCCCTCACCTCCGTCGCCTGCCACCCGGGCTACGCGGCCACCGGCCTGCAGACGGCCGGGGCGCGCTCCGCGCCCGCCCGCGCGCTGGTGGCCGCGGCCAACGGGGCCTTCGCCGTGACCGCCCGCGAGGGCGCCCAGCCCACCTTGTGCGCGGCCGCGTTCCCCCGCCTGCCCGGCGGCTCCTACATCGGCCCTGGGGGCCCCGGCGGCTACCGCGGGTCCCCGGGCTACAACGCGCCCAGCCGGAAAGCCGTTAATCCCGTGGTCGCGGCCCGCCTGTGGGCAGTGTCCGAGCAGGTCACCGGAATTCCCTTCGCCTTCCCGAAGGGTCCCGGGGCTACCGGGGCGGCCGCGGCGGCGGGGGAGGGGTAGCCGGACGGCGCGGCGATCCCTTCACGCCTGCCCGCTGGGCCGGACGGCCGGATCGGACGGGGCCATGGGCTCGGCCGGCGCGACCGGGTCGGGTGGCCCGGCCGGCCCGGGCGGCAGCACCAGCCCGGGCGGGATGACCAGCCCGGGCGGGATGACCGGCTCGGGCGGGATGACCGGCTCGGGCGGCAGCACCGGCTCGGGGGGAGCCAGGGGCTCGGGCGGCGCTAGAGGGTCGGGGGGCGATAGGGGCTCAGGGGGCGCCAGCGGCTCGGGCGGGGCGACCGGCTCGGGCGGCGGGGGCGGGACGGTCCCGTCGAACAAGATCGTAGCCCCGGCGGAGCGGGTGCCGGTCTCTTCCGTCCGCTCCCGCAGCCGCGCCAGCGACTCGGTGTCGCCGAGCGGGACGGTCGCCTCCAGCCGGGGGCTGGCCTGCACCTCGGGCTGGTCCATGACGGCGTCCACCAGGCTGGCGCGGACGCCGGGCGGGGTCGGCCCGGTCGTGGGCAGCAGGGAGGTCCGGGCCGCCGCCTCGGGGCCTTCCAGCCGGGTCACCTCGGCCGCGGCGATCGTCTTGTCTTCGTTCTTGACTTCAATGCGGCGGGGCTCGTCGGTTGTCACTGCGCTCTCCCGGTACCTGGTGCGCGGGCGGTTCCTTATAGGTAGCCGCTGCCCGGGAGCCCGCGCCTGAAACGGCGCGGGGACCGCCGGCCAGGCCGGCGGTCCCCGCGGTTCCCTCCGTGCTTAACCAGTGATGCCGAAGTTGGCGAAACTCGCCTGGCCCATCGTGCCCTCCAGGAACGAGGTCCCGAACATGCCGACGTTCTTGGTCGGGCCGGACCCGGTCAGCGTCTCGGTGCCGACCGTCGTGAACGTGGTCCCGTTGGTGGAGTAGGCGCCCGTGACGGTGGTCCCGCTGCGGGTCAGCCGCAGCCAGACCGGGGCGGTGCGGGTCCCGGCGCCGGCCGAGACGACATTGTCCAGGTAGCCGGAGCCGTCCCCGTCCCACAGCAGCGAGACGCCGTTGCCGGGCGTCACCGCCAGCGCGGCGTAGCCGAGCGAGCCCGGCGAGCCGGAGATGCTGTCGCGGATCATGAGGCCGGCCATCGCCCACGGGTTGGTGTTGGCCTGGCTGTCGACCTCGACCGTGGCCGTGCTCGACGTGGTGGCGGCGCCCGGCTGGTACAGCGCGCCGTACTCGTCGGTCATCTGGCCGCTGGACTTCCAGGGGCCGGCCCCGGCCGCGCTGATCGTGTAGGTGCCGTTGGACTCGGTCTCGCTCGACTCGGTCGAGGCGAACGTCTTGTACGGCGCGGTGATGCCGGCCAGCGCCTGGTAGGCGGGCTCAAGGCCGGCCGCGTTCTCGGTCCGCAGCGCCGCGATTGCCTGGGTGTTGATGACCGTGCCGGAGGTGTTGACGCAGGCCCCGCCGTTCATCAGCCCGCCCGAGATGTAGGTGGAGGTGACGTTGATGGTGCCGCACGGGTCCCAGGAGTTCGCGTTGTGGAACAGCGGGATGTCGTAGTTGTCCACCACGTTGCTGCTGAGGGCCCAGTCGGCGCTGCCCTGGTCGAGGTACAGGCCCTCGGTGGCGGTGTTGTCCGGGTTGGTCAGGTAGTTGCCCGACATCGTCGCGCTCGGCTGCGGGCCGAGGCTGTAGACCGGGCCGCCGTCGGGCCGGCTCTGGTTGGTGTCCGACACGAAGTTGCCGGTCACCGCCAGGCCGGTGTCGATCGTGGGCAGGGTGTCCTCCGAGCCCCAGCCCCACCCGGTCGAGATGCCCGAGTAGTTCAGGTTCTCGATGTCGTTGCGGGTGATCGTGAGGTTCCTGGTGTACCCGGACCAGATCCCGATGCCGCCCTGGTACTCGTCGGAGACGTTGTTGATGTAGTTGTCGCTGACGGTGTCGCCCGTGTCGATCAGGGCCGTGTTCGCCTGGTTGGGCGCCGACACGCTGCCGGCCTGGACCGTCGCCGCCGACGTCGGTGAACGAGTTGCCGGTGACCGAGGACGTCTGGGTGCCGCCGTCGTAGGTGATGCCGGAGGTGCCCAGGTTGGTGAACGTGTCGCCAGTGAAGCTGACGCCGTGCCCGGCGTGGACCTCGACCGCGGACGGCATCGTGGCGTTGCAAGCCCCGAACGGCAAGCCGTCGTGGCTGCTGCCGCCGCTGGAGCCGACGAAGCTGGCCGGGCTGAACTCGGTCGCGCAGGACGTGTCAGGGAAGATCACGTCGGCCTGGATCTCACCCAGTTGCCCGGGTTGAACACGAACTGCAGGTCGGCCGGGTCGGCCAGCGACGCCAGGGTGGTGCCGGGCACGGTGTACCCGGTCGAGCTCTGGGTGGTGCCGGACGCCAGCGTGCCGCCCGAGCCCATCGGCACGCGAGCCCCGTTGACGAACAGGTCGCGGGTGCTGAGTCCGGCCGGCATGGACGCCTGCCAGATGCCTTGGTCGTGTTGACCTCGGTCCAGCTTGTGAGCGCGGTCCCGCCGGTGAACACCGGGACCTGCCCGCTCTGGGCCTGCCAGTTGATCGCGTGGCCGCCGGTGGCGGAGTCGGCGCTGGTGAGGGTGAGCGGGGCCGTCAGCCGGTAGGTGCCGCCGGCCAGCCCGACGTCGATGTCGCCGGTCATCGCGGTGTCGTGCGACCTGACGATGGCCTGCGCGCCGGCCAGCGAGCAGGGCGCGGCCGAGGTGCAGGTCGTGCCCGAGCCGGCGGGGGAGGCGAAGTAGGTGGCCTGGACGGCGGCGTCGGCCGACGTGGCCGGGATGGCCAGGGCGGTCGCCGTGCCGAGCAGCAGCACGGCGGCGCTCACCGCCCGGGGCAGGGACTGGATACGGCGGAGGGGCTTGAGCCGGGAGAGGGGTTTGCGCTTTGTCAAGGCTTCTCCCTTGAGCCGAGAATTACTCAGGGTGACAAGCGGTAGAACATCGCCTGGTCCGGGCCGAATGTGGTGAGCAGCAGGGCGGCCCACGACCGCAGCGTGGCGGCGGGGACCGGGTCCGGGTAGGCCCGCGTGACCAGCCCGGACAGCTTGACGGTGAGGTTCTCGGCGCCTGCGAGCGCGGTGATGGCCAGCCGCCAGGCGGCGGCCTCCGCCGGGTCCACGGGCGGGTTGCCCGCGTGGTCGAGGACGAACCGCACCTCCGGCAGCGCCCGCACCGTCTCCAGCACGGCCGGCAGCTGGCCGGCGGTGACGAGCAGGTCATAGGCGAGGCCCGCCGCGCCGGCCGCGGCCAGGCCCCGGCGCACGTCCGGGCGGCACAGCCAGCGGGGGTCGGGCTCCCCCTGGACCTGGTGGCGCAGGCCGACCAGGGCAGCGCCGCCCGGCCGCGCCCGCAACCGCGCCAGCCGGTCGGCGATCGCCGGGTCATCCAGCGGCGTCCAGCCGACGACCCCGGCGATGGCGGGCTCGGCGGCGGCGAGGGCGAGCATTTCCGGCGTCTCGGCCGCGACGCCGATCGTCTGGACCAAGACCGTGCCCGTGATATTGCCCGCCTTGAGCAGCGGGCGCAGGTCGGCCGGGCCGAAGGAGCGCCGCAGCGGCGGCAGGCCCGCCGTCCACGGCTGGTCCCGCACGGCCAGGTCCCACAGGTGATGATGGGCGTCGATGACGGGGAGCGTCCCGGCCGCGGGCGCCTGCTCAGTCAAGGTGGAACACCTCTTCGGCGGGCGCCCACCACTCGCCCTCGGCGGCGGTGCCGAGCGGCTGCTGGCACGGGTCGGTCAGCTGCCACCAGCGCTGGGTCGCCTCGTCCTGCCCGATGGCGGCCATGTCGGCGGCGTAGTCGTCCCCGGTGTACTCCAGGTAGCTGAACAGCAGGCCGTCGCGCAGGAAGATCGAGTAGTTCTGCACGTGCGCGCGGCGCAGCGCCGCCAGCACCGGCGGCCAGGGCACGGCGTGCAGCGCGCGGTAGGCCTCCTCGTGCTCGGGGCGCAGCCGGATGACGGAGGCGACTCGCATGGTGATACTCCCGGTGGTGGTGAGCTCGCGGCCGGCGTCCCCTCGACGGGGACGCCGGTCATTCCTTGGTGGCGCCGGCCAGCATGCCAGACACGAGCGCGCGCTGGGAGAACAGGAACACCAGGAGGATCGGGGCGATGGCCAGCAAGGTCGTCAGCGCGAGCTCGGGCCGGTTGAAGTGCAGGTCGGCCCCGCCCGCGACCGGGTTGAAGGCGGGCGTCGAGGCGAGCAGGTTGTTCAGTCCCACCTGGATCGGCGCGGACTGGTCGGTCGGGAGCATGACCAGCGGCAGGAAGAAGTTGTTCCAGTTGCCGGCGAAGGAGAAGAACGCCACCAGCGCGACGACCGGGCGGGCCAGCGGCAGCGCCACGTGCCAGAAGACGCCCATCTCGGAGCAGCCGTCGAGCCGGGCGGCGGCCAGCAGGTCCTTGGGGATGGAGGAGGAGAAGTAGATGTAGACGAGGTAGACCCCGAACGGGAAGAACGAGAACGGCAGGATCACCGACCAGACCGAGCCGACCTCGTGGACCGCGTTCATCTCCAGGAACAGCGGCACCACCAGGGCGGCGGCAGGCATCAGCATGACGATCAGCGTGATCGTGAGCAGCGTCTTGCGGCCGATGAACTCCGTCAGCGCCAGCCCGTAGCCGGCCGGGATGGCGGTGACCAGGGTGATGGCGAGGGCGGCGAAGCTGTAGATGGCCGAGTTCCCGAGCCACTTGAAGATGATGCCGCTCTCGAAGGCGGCCACGTGGTCCCAGGCCAGCCGCAGGTCGTGCCACGAGCCGAACGACAGCGGCGCCCCCGACACCAGCTGCGCGTCGGTCTTGGTCGGGGCCAGCAGCAGCCACAAGATCGGCAGCGCGAAGAAGAGGAAGAACGCCGCGACGACGATCAGCCAGGTGATCCGGCCGGTAATGCGGGTCATGACCCCACCTCGAACAGGCCCGACTTGAACACCACGAGGGCGGCGGCCGCCAGGCCGAGGACGAGCAGGTAGATCGACACCGCGGAGGCGTCGTTGAAGTTGTTGGCGTGGAACGCGTACTCGTAGGCGAGCTGGTTCGGCGACCAGGTATCGCTGACCTGGCCGAGGCTCGCCTCCCCGACGAGCTGCGGCTCGACGAACAGCTGGGTGCCGGTCGCGAACGCGAGGATCAGCATGTAGGCGATCCACTTGCGCAGCAGCGGGATCTGCACGTACCACGCGGTCTTGAGGACCGACGCGCCGTCGATGCGGGCGGCCTCCAGCAGCTCGCCCGGGATGTTGTTGAGCGCGCCGTACATGACCACGATCCAGCCGCCCGCCCCGGTCCAGAACGCCATGATCGCGAACACGACCGGCAGCCGCGACGGCGCGATCGTGTCGGAGAAGGTGCCGTAGCCCAGGCCGTGCAGCAGCCAGGCGACCGGGCTGACCGACGGGTCGAGCATGAACATCCACACCAGCGCGCTCGCGGCCCCCGCCAGCGCGCCCGGCAGGTAGAAGAAGAACCGGGAGACGGCGCTGGCGCGCCGCATCCGGCCGTGCAGCATCAAGGCGATGCCGACGACCGCCACCACCAGCACGACCAGCCAGATGACCAGGTAAAGGGCCACGTTGGCGAACGCCGGGAAGAACCGGTAGTCCCCCAGGACCTGGGTGAAGTTACCGAAGCCGACCAGCTGCCCGGAGCTGTTGGAGATCGCCAGCCAGATCGCGTAGACGGTCGGCCCGATGCCGAACAGCAGCAGCAGCACGAAGTAGCCGGACACGAAGCCGTAGCCGGCCCGGCCGCCCGTGCGGGCCTTGCGGGCGCGCGGGCGCTCCGGAACTGCCGGAGCGCCCGCCCGTACCTGCGGGGAGACGGCCATCCGTCAGCCGCCCACCGTGTACCCGAAGCTGCGGGCCTGGTTCTCGATCGCCGTCTGCCAGGCGGGCAGCAGCGAGGAGATCGTCTTGCCGCCGTTGATCGGCGGGGTCATGCTCGCCGCCCAGATGTTCTCCTGGCTGAACCGGCCGGTGCCCCAGCCGCCCCAGATCTCGTTGGCGGCCTGCTCGAACACCGCTGACACGTCGCTGGCGAAGTAGTGCTGCTTGGCCTGGGCCGCGAGCCACGCGGTGGCGGCGGGCTTGTAGGCCGGGTAGGTCGGCGCGGTCAGCTGGTAGTCGTTCGAGGTGGCCATGTACTGGGCAAGGGCGCCCGCCGCGGCGAGGTTCCTGGAGTACTTGGAGACCATCCAGATGCCGCCGCCCACGTCGCCGGTGCTCGGGGCGGACTGCCCGGACCAGGTCAGCGGGGCGCCCGCGGCGACCTGGCCGGCCGGGACCTTCAGGGCCGCGTTGAACACGTACTGCCCGTACCAGGACGGGCCGATCAGCATCAGCGTCTTGGCCGCGTACTGCTTGACGAACGAGGTCGCGAACGCCGACTGCTTGGTGAGCGAGCCGTTCTTGACCCCGGCGTCGAGCAGGGCCGCCATCTTGGTGCAGTTGGCGTTGCCGGTGCTGATCGCGACCGAGTTGCCGCTGATCGTGTTGGCCGGGCACTGGCTGGCCCAGAAGTAGACCTCCGGGGTCCACGGGTCGCCCACGCTGCCGGTGATGTAGCCCGGGTGCTGCTTGGCGACCTGCGCCCCGAGCGCCTGGTACTGCTCCCAGGTGGTCGGCACCTGGTAGCCGAACTGCTTCATCAGCTTCGCGTTGTACCAGAGCACGTTCTGGCCGATGTCGTTGCGCAGGCAGTACACGTTGCCGTCAACGGTGCAGGGGGCCAGCGCGTTGGGCGCGAACCCGTCCAGCGTCGCCTGCGGGACCACGCCCTTGTTCAGCGGCGCGACCCAGTCGGTGCCCTGGGCGGTGCTCCAGGCCGCGTCGTTGTACTCCTCGCTGAAGACGACGTCCGGCCAGCCGCTGCCCGCCCGGTCGTACAGCTCGATCTTGGTCTGCAGGTAGTTCGAGCCGTTGGCGTCGCCACTGTAGGTGACGATGTTCATCTTCACGTTGGGGTGGGACTTCTGGTACGCCTGCACGCCCGGCAGCCGGGTGGAGTCCACCCAGACCGTGATCGGGCTGCCACTGGCCTGCGAGACCTGGTGGAACTCCGGCGGGGCGGACGTGGCCGACGGCTGGGTGACCGCGTTGGGCGAGCCGCAGGCGGACAGGCCGGCCGCCGCCGCGATCGCGACGATCCCGGCCGCGGCCGCGATCTTCGGCCGGCGTCGCCGTTGAATATTTAGAAGGCGCATAGCTCAACACCTCTCTGGGCTGGACTATCTAGGGGTGCTACTCGGTAGTCGTGGTCGGGGTTCACGCGGCCTCTTCAACGTAAGGCCGCAGCTCAGCCGGGTAATCCAGGCCCGCCGGAAGGGCGATGCCGGGGCCGGCTGGGGCATGGACGAAGCCCTGGAGGTCAACCTCTGGCTTCTTGGTCACCGTGGTGCTGGTGATCAGGGACTCGAAGTAAGTAGTGTTCGGCACCGCCATGCACAGGTGACGGCTGGTGATCTCCGGCCCGTGCACCTCGGCCCGGATCCGGAAGCTGTCGGCGAGGTGGGCGGTGCGCATGCAGCCGGTGATCCCGCCCCGCATCTGGGTGCCGATCCGGACGCCGAACGTGGCCGCCCCGGCGGCGATGAAGTCGGCCGAGTTCATGTGCGCCCCGTCGGAGGTCTCGGCCACCAGCAGCGGGATCGCGACCGAGCGGGCCAGCTGCGCGTAGGCGGTCACGCTGAACTCGCGCATCGGCTCCTCGTACCAGAGGAACCCGGCGTCGGCGAGGGCCCTGCCCAGGTAGATCGAGTCGGGCAGGTCGAACCCGGCCGAGCCGTCGTACATCAGCGGCAGCTCGTCGCCCACGTGCGCCCGCAGCTCCGCCGCCAGCCGGGCGTCCTTGCGGGCATCGCCCCAGGCGTGCACCTTGAACGCCTGGTAGCCCAGGGCGACGCACTGGGACGCCACGTCGAGGTACTCCTCGACCGAGGCGAACGTGGCGGTGGAGGCGTAGGCGCCGATCTTGTCCCGGAAGCCGCCCAGCACCTGCCAGGCCGGCTGCCCGGCCAGGCGGCCCGCCAGGTCCCACAAGGCGATGTCGACCAGGCCGAGGACCGGCAGCGGGAGCTCCTCGATGCGGTCCAGCTCCCAGATCCGGTGCCAGTGCAGCTCCCGCTGCAGCGGGTCCTGGCCCACCAGCTGGTCGCGCAAGACCCGGTCCACCAGGTCGGCGACGACCACCCCGGCCCCGGGGCGGGGGAGCATCGCCACGCCCTCGACGCCGGCGTCCGTGCCGATCCGCAAGACGGCGATCTCGGAGTCCGGCCAGCCCCCCAGCAGGCCCTGGCGCCAGCTGAACGGCGGCTTGGCGGCCGGCTGGAAGATGCTGAAGCTCTCCACGTGGGTGATGCGCACGGTGCTCTCTTTCCCGGGGGCGGTCAGTGGCGCTAACATAATTCGTCATACGACTGATGTCAACGGTGCGGAGCGGCTATGCTGTTCTCAAGCACCAGCACAAGGAGGAGCCCGTGACCGCCGGCTCATCTGCCGACGACGCCGCCTGGGGGAACCTGCCCCGCTGGCCCAAGCGACCCCAGCGGCTCGCGACCGCCGTGGTCAGCGACCTGGCGGACCGGATCGTGGCGGGCGAGGTCGCCGTCGGCGCCCCGCTGCCGGTCGAGCCGGTGCTGTGCGAGCGCTACGCCGTTAGCCGGACCACCGTGCGCGAGGCGGTCAAGGCGCTGGAGGCCATGCGCCTGGTCGAGGTGCGCCAGGGGTCGGGCACCTCGGTCCGCGCCCGCTCAGACTGGAACCTGCTGGACCCGGTCGTGCTCGCCGCGGTCGTCGCCCACGACGATGACCTGGACATCCTGGACGAGATCATCGCCCTGCGGTGCGAGCTGGAGGGCGCCATGGCCCGCCGCGCGGCCGGGCGCCTCGACGATGACCCGCGCGCCACTCTCGGCGGGCTGCTGGCCCAGCTCGACGGCGCCACTGACGACCCCGACCTGTACCTGGACCTGGACGTCGCGTTCCACGACATCATCATGAGCGCGTCGGCCTCGCCGCTCAGCCACGCGATCATCACCAACCTCAACACCCAGGTGTTCGGCAGCGGCGCCTACATCGGCACCCCGACCAGCGCCGACCGCAAGAAGTCGAACGCCGGCCACCACGAGATCCTCACCGCGCTGGCAGCGGCCGACGGCGACGCCGCCGGCCAGGCGATGAGCCAGCACATCAGCTCGTCCTGGCTCCGCCGCCGCCCCGCCACCCCCGGCGGCTCGCGGCGCGAGCTGTTATCTCCCGGGCGGCGACCCCCGTGCCCCCGGTCCGCACCCGCTTGGCAGAAACCGCCAGCGTAGCGGGCGCTGCTTGTCCCGCCCGGGGGGCGACCCCCGTACCCCCGATCCGCGCCCGCTTGGCAGAAACCGCCAGCATAGCGGGCGCTCCTCACTGTGCTTACTGATTCGCTCGCAGGCTCGCTCAGGCGGACGGCGGGGCGGACCCGGGGCCGAGGTCGGCTGTGAGCCAGTGCTCGGGCCGCAGGTAGATGGCGACCTGCTCGCCCAGCTCGGCCTGGGCGAATTCCAGGTAGCCCTTGACCTTGTCGGCCGGCAGGTAGCGGGCGGTCATCTCCACCAGCATCTCGTCCGTCCCCGGGATCATGCGCGACACCGGGCCCTCGACCGACACGTAGCGGACGGTGGGCAGCGTGCGCTCGACCATGAGGGTGAACCGCCCGGCCGCCTCGATGAGCCGGGCCTTGCGCGAGCCGGCCTCGGTCAGCACCCACGCCTCACCCCCGGGCGCGTACTGGTACCAGATCGGCACGGTCAGCGGGCCGCGATCCGGGCCGGCCGCGACGGACAGCGCCGCGATGCGCGACTCGGCCAGGAACTGCTCGCGGTCCCCGGTGGACAGGCTGCTATCGCTCATGCCGCCCACCCTAATCACCAGCACTGACATTCCGGCCGCTCATGAGCGCGCGCCCGGACGGCGAGTCGCGGCCGGCGGCAAGCCGCCGGCCGCGCCGGGCCGTCACCCCTTGGCCGCCGCCCGGGCGCGCATAATCGGCGCGGTGTCGAAGACGCTGACCGCGCGGGTGATCTTGCCGCCATCGACGGTGAGGTACTCCATGCCGCGAAAGTCGCGCGCGAACGGCGTCTGGACGACGTAGGCGGCCGCCGCGTGCTCGTCATCCCCGAGCACGCCGGTCAGCTCGCTGCCGAGCAGGCTGGTGGCGAACGGCTCCAGGAACTGGCGGTAGGCCGCCCGGCCCACGATCTGGCCGGTGGGAGCGTCGCCCACGATGTCGTCGGCGATGAGGCTCATCGCCGTGTCGACATCACCGCTGAGCCAGGCGCGAACGTACTCCTCGGCGATCTTGCGGGCCGATCCGGTGCTGGCGCTCATGAGACCTCCTCGCTAGCGCTCGTCGGCCGCATTCGCGGACGGGCAGTGCTTACTGATTCACTCGCAAGCTCGCTCATGAGTCCTGCTTCCTCTCGTGCTTTCCTGCTCTTGGACGACTCCCACTCTCGCCGGGGTACATGACACCCTCTGTCATATACGTGCGAGAATCTTGGAGCCATGAGATCGGACCGCCTGCTATCGATCCTCCTGCTGCTGCAGGCCCACGGGCAGCTGCCCGCCGCTGGCCTGGCCGAGCGGCTGGAGGTCTCGGTTCGCACGGTCATGCGCGACGTGGAGGCGCTGTCGGCGGCGGGCGTGCCCGTCTACACGGTCCGCGGTCCCCAGGGCGGCATCGCCCTGCTGCCGGGCTACCGCACCGATGTCACCGGGCTGACCAGCGAAGAGTCCCGGGCGCTGTTCGTGCTGCTGTCCGGCTCCGCCCACGCCGACCTGGGCCTGGGCCAGGCCCTCGGCTCCGCCCTGCGCAAGCTCATGGCCGCCCTGCCCGCCCGCCAGCGACCCGGGGCCGACCTGGCCAGCCGTCGCATCCTCATCGACCCCGTGCGCTGGCGCGGCGCCCCCGGCCCCGAGGACCACGGCCCGGGCCTGGCCGCCTTCCAGGAGGCCGTCTTCGGCGACCGGCGGCTGCGGCTGCGCTACCGGCACGGCCGCGACAACCGGGTCCGCACCTACACCCTCGACCCCTACGGCCTGGTCTGCAAGGCCGGCGTCTGGTACCTCGTCGCCGACCTTGACGGCGAGCCCCGCCTGTTCCGGACCGACCGGGCGCAGTCCGCCGCCGTCCTGCCCGGCCCCGCCCAGCGCCGCGCCGGCCTGGAACTGGCGCAGGTGTGGGAGGCCCTGCGCCGCGGCATCGACGACATCCCGGCCGAGCTGGCCGTCACCGCCCGCGTCCGCGACGCTGCCCTGGCCCTGCTCCTGCGCGTGCACGCGGCCGACCTCGCCCCGGACACCCCGCCCCCGCCCGGCTCAGACGGCTCGCCCGGCCCGGTCGGCGAGCCCGGCTGGACCCGGGTGCACCTGCGCTTCCGCTCGCTCCTGGCGGCCCAGCCCCTGCTCGCCTTCGGCCCCGACGTCGAGGTCGTCGCCCCCGATGCCCTCCGCCGCCACCTGGCCGCCACCGCCGAGGCAACCGTCGCCCGCTACGCCCCCCGGCCCAGTTGACCCAAAACGTGGCCACCCGCCATGATGGACGTGGCGCGGTTCGACGCCCAGGCCGGCGGCCCTTCCTCAGCGGGGTCTGGTCAGGCCGAGGGGGGGAGTGCTCCCGGGCCGGTACTGCCAGGTGCCTTACTTCCGTCTGGCCGGCCGCGTCTCGCGGCGCTGGGGCGGCCACCGAGACGGAGGCTGATAGACCGTGCCGTACAAGAAGGACCGCAAGCGGCTGGTTCGCGCCCGCATGGCCGAGACCGGCGAGAACTACACCCAGGCGCTGACCGCGCTGCTGGGCGAGCAGGCGCTCGACCCGCTGCCGGACGGCTGGTTCCTGGCCGGCACCCGGCCCGCCGAGTACGCGGCCGGGTTGCTGTCCCCGGCCGCGGCCTACGAGGGCGAGCGGGTCATGCGGCTGCGGTTCCGGGCCACTGCCGCGCCGGGCGGCTTCGGCGCCGTCATGCAGAGCTTCGACGCGGCCCGCTACCGGGGCGGCCGGGTGCGGCTGAGCGCCATGATCCGGGGCGAGGAAGTGTCGAACTGGGCCGGGGCCTGGCTGCGGATCGACGCGGGCGCCCGGAGCCAGGGGCTGGACAACATGAGCGACCGGCCGCTGCGCGGGTCGACCGGCTGGGCCCAGGCCGACTGCGTGCTCGACGTGGGCCCGGACGCGACCTCGGTCCACTTCGGGGTGCTGCTGGCCGGCGCCGGCGCGATCGACCTGGCCCGGCCGCGCTTCGAGGCGGTCGACGGCACCGTCGCGGTGACCCGGACGCCCGGCCGGGTGCTGGCGGCAGGCCCCCGGAGCCTCAACTTCGGCGCCGCCTGACGCTGCGGCGAGCGGGGGGCGGGACGCGGGCCAGCACGCGGCGCGGTACCGCCCCCCGGCTCCGGGCCGGGTGTACAAAAGGGTGCACGGTGATCGAGGCGAGGCGAAAGGAGCCGGGACATGGCGGATGGGAGCAAGGTGCCCGAGGTGCGCCTGCGGCCAGTCACGGACCAGGACTTCGACGTCTTCTTCGCCTTCGAGGCGGATCCGGTCGCCGCCGCGATGGCGGCGTTCCCCTCGCGCGACAAGGAGGCGTTCGCGGCCCACTGGGCGCGGGTCAGCGCCAACGAGACCGCGCTGCGGCGGGCGATCGTGGCCGACGGCGTCGTCGCGGGCAACATCGGCAGCTGGGACCAGGAGGGGGAGCGGCTGCTGGGCTACTGGATCGGCCGCGAGCACTGGGGCCGTGGCATCGCGACCGAGGCGCTCGCTCAGTTCCTGCGCCTGGACGTCACCCGGCCGCTGCTCGCCCACGTCGCGTCCCACAACGCGGGCTCGGCCCGGGTCCTGGAGAAGTGCTCGTTCCAGCGCGGCCCTGCTCGGGAGGCGGCGGCGCCCCCGGCCGACGACGACATCGAGGAACTGATCTTCGTCCTGCCCGCCTAGCCGCGCCCAGATCGGCAGTAGTCATCTGATTACTATCTGACTTAGCCGACGAGATGGTTGGAAATCGGGCCAATTCCGGGCTTTTAGCAACCAACTCGTCGGCAGAGTCCAAAAAGTAGCTATCACGTCACTCTCGGTTTTGGGGGCGCTGGTGTCTCCGCGGCCTCAGGGGCAGCGGTGAACGCCTAGGCCGTCCGGCACAGGTCGGGCACGTCCGGGAACAGCCGGAAGCCGGCCGCCTGGTAGGTGGCGACCGCGCGGGTGTTGGCCGCCCGGGTGCAGACGACCGCGCTGGACGCGCCCAGCTCCCGGAGCATGGCCGCCGCCGCGAGCGTGATCGCGGTGCCGTACCCGCGCCGCCGGTGGTCGCGGTGCACGCCGGCCGGCTCCAGCAGCCCCGGCCGCCCCGGCCCGGCTGACCACGCCGTCGCTGCCGCTACCGCCGCGCCCTCGTCGTCCCGGCCGACCAGGCAGCGGGCGTCGGCATAGGCCGGCCCGGCCGCCATCGCCTGCCACCGCCCGGCCGAGAACGTCGAGCCGTCGAACGCCGCCCGCTGGACGGCGGCCCGCTCTCGCGCCCCGTCCGCCCCGATCACCTCGACCCGCAGGCCCCCGGCCCCCAGGCCGCCGGCCGCAAGGCCGCTGGCCCGCAGGCCCCCGACCTCCGGGTCCCCGACCTCCGGGCCGCTGGCCGCAAGGTCGCTGGCCGCAAGGCCGCCGTCGGCCCCGAGGTCGCCGCCAGCCACCGGCGCGGCCAGGTCGCGCGCCAGCGGCGTCCACGGCTCGCCCGGCTCCCACCCCTGGTCGGCCAGCAGCCTTCGCAGCGGCCCGCCGAAGCGCGCCTCGACGGCGGCGGGCCCGGCCGCCAGGATGCCCCGCTCGGGGGAGGCGATGTCGGCTGCCAGCACAGCGGCCAGTTCCTCGTCATCGGTCGCGTCCGGCGTGACCGCCAGCCGCACCAGGCCAGGCCCGTCCAGCAGCCCGACCGCCACGATCCGCCCGCCCTGGCGCCAGGCCCGGACCGCCGCCGCCGTCGCCTGCGCCCCGAACCGCCAGTACCAGCCGATGTCGCCCGGGTGCAGCGGCACCGGCGTCCCGTCGCGCTGCCAGTCGCGCACCGCGTGCACGGCCTCGTCCAGCCCGCTGGCTTCCGGCCTGCTCATCGTGATCGGCATGAGGGCGATCCAAGCACTGGTGCCCGCCCGGCTCAACGGGTTTAGCGAGCCAGCTGCGGCGCCCGCGCGCCTCCGAAGACCCGCAGGAACGTGGCCAGCAGCTCCCGCCGCCCGTCCCGTTTCACCAGGCCGCACTTAGCCGCCTGGATCAGGGCCGCGTGATAAGGCAGGTCATCGGGGGTGAACGTGATGACGAGGCCGGGCCCGCAGTACTGCCCGAAGTAGGATCGGGCCTAAGGCTCGACGACGCGCCGCACGCACTCCCGCAGCAGGGAGGCCGCTACTCCACGTCAGCCGCCCGGCTCCCCTCGGGGCCGTGCGGGCCGTAGGCCACCACCGTGTGGACGTTGACGAACTCCAGGATGCCGTGCCGTGACAGCTCCCGCCCGTAGCCGGACTCCTTGACCCCGCCGAACGGCAGGCGCGGGTCCGACGCCGTCATCCCGTTGATGGCGGTATGGCCCGCGTCGATCCGGCTGGCGAGCAGCCGGGCCCGTGCTATGTCGGCTGTCCACAGGTTGCTCCCCAGCCCGAGCCGGGTCTGGTTGGCCAGCCGCACGGCCTCCTCGGCGTCCGCGGCCCGCACCAGCGGGACGGCGGGGCCGAAGACCTCCTCCGCCAGCACCGGCATGTCCGCCGTGACCTGGTCCAGCACGGTCGGCTGGTAGTAGAAGCCGGGCCGGGGATCGGCCTGCCCGCCCGCCAGCAGCCGCGCCCCCGCCCGGACCGACTCATCGACCTGCCGGGCGACCGCGTCGCGCAGGTCCGCCCGGGCCAGCGGCCCGACCGTGACGCCGGGGCCCATCGGGTCGCCGGTCACCAGCCGGGCCACCCCGGCCAGGAACCGGGCGGTGAACTCGTCGTAGGCGGGCTCCTCGACGATGACCCGCTTGGCCGCGATGCACGACTGCCCGGTGTTCTGGAAGCGGGCGCGCACCGCGTAGTCGGCGGCGGCGTCGAGGTCGGCGTCGGCCAGCACGATGAACGGGTCGCTGCCGCCGAGCTCCAGGACGGTCTTCTTCAGGGCCTGCCCGGCCAGGGCGGCGACCGCCCGGCCGGCGCCGGTCGACCCGGTCAGGGTCACCGCCGCGACCCGGTCGTCGTTGATGATCCGCTCGCTGACCTTGGGGGTCCGGTCGAAGCCGGCCACGATGACCGACAGCAGGTCCGGCGGCAGGGCCGAGGCGGCCGTGACCTCCGCCAGCGCTATGGCCGCCCCGGTCGTGGACGGCGCGTGCTTGAGGACGACCACGTTGCCGGCGATGGCGGCCGGCGCTAGCGCCCGGATGACCTGCCAGTACGGGAAATTCCAGGGCATGATGGCGAACAGCACCCCGAGCGGCCCGTATTCGACATGGCTGCTCAGGGCGCCTATTTCACGGGGGTCCGCCCTCAGCATGGCCGGGCCCTGCTCGGCGAACCACTCGCAGGCCGCGGCGCACTTCTCGACCTCGGCCTGGCTCTGGGCCAGCGGCTTGCCCATCTCCCGGGTCGCCAGCCGGGCGAGCTCATCGGCCCGGTCGCGCAGGGCCGGCCCGAGGGTCCCGACGGCCGCCGCCCGCTCGGCCACGGGGACGTCGCGCCAGGCCAGGAATGCCCGGTGGGCCCGGTCGAGGGTGGCGTCAACCTGCTCGTCGGTCGTCTCGTCGTAGTCCGCCAGCCGGGCGCCGCTGGCGGGATCGATCGTGGTGACCTGGCCGGCTGCAGTCATGTGGTTGCTCCTTCGCTCGGCGCCGGGCGGGCGCCGAAGATCGCTTGCGGGTTCTTAACCAGCATGAGTTCCTGGCCGGCGGCTCAAACGCCGGCCCCCCGCCGAGCGGGCACCCGGCTAGGTGGCCCGCCGCCGGGCCCGGGCCGAAAGCGCGACTTGTCCGGAAACCGAGCGCCGGAGTGCAATATCCGGCGGGCAAGTCCTGGCGCCGGCCCGGCCGCTCCGGCTGTAAGCCAGCCAATCGTCTGAAGGGAAGAAACCCATGAACGGCACCATCACGACCATCGACCTGTCCGGCCTCAAGGTTCACGTCTACACCCCGCCGGATGAGTCGCTGCTGGTGAACTCGACCGTCTTCGAGCTCGCCGACCGGCTCATCGTCGTGGACGGCCAGATCTTCCAGCGCTTCGCCCGCGAGGCGGGCGACCTCATCGACACCCTTGGCAAGCCGGTCGACCGCTTCATCCTCACCCACAACCACCCCGACCACTACTCCGGCTTCCAGCACCTGGCCGGCCGCTACCCGGGCGTGCGGCTGGCCGCCTTGCCGCGCGTGCGCGCCTACCTCGCCACGACCGGGCAGCGGGTCCTCGACCGGCGGCGCGCCTTGTTCGGGGACGAGGTCGCGAGCCGGGTCGTGGTCCCCGACGCCGACATCGTGCCGGGCGAGGTGGTCATCAGCGGCGTGCGGTTCCTGTTCCAGGAGTTCACCGACGCCGAGGCGGACGACTCGCTCACCATCACCCTCCCCGACCACGGCGTCGCGCTGGTCAACGACCTGCTCGCGTCGCCCGAGCACCACCTGCTCACGGTCTCGCCGCACTTCGACGAGTGGATCGCCGTGCTCGGGAAGATCCGGCCGACGTGTCCCGCTACGGGATCAAGACGATCATCGTCGGCGGGCGTGGGAGACCAGGTGCATCCAGTCCACCCGCAGGCTCAGCCCGTCGGGCCGGGGGTCCTGATCCCGTTGGCCGCCAGCGTCCGGCGGCGCAGCGCCGCCTCCCGCCGCGTGCCGTCGCCGAACTGATCGGCCAGCTGCTCGTTGTCGATCGGGTCGCCCGGGAGGTAGGCGCCCACCCCGGTGATGTAAGCCTGCGTCATGACTCCATTGGGCCACCGGCGGGGCCGGCCGCGCATCGGCGCGCGTACTCACCGTGGCTCGCATCCGCGCCCGGGTACCTGAGTACGCGTACTCAGGGGGCGAACGTGACCCCGGTCAGCCGCTCGCTCTCGGCCCACAGGCGGGCGCCCTCGGCCGGGTCGTCCGCGCCCTTGGGCAGCCGGGCCGGCTTCGGCGTCCCCGTCGCCTGGTCGCGCCCGGCAGGCTCGATGAAGTCCCCGCTGCCGACATCGGGGCTGGTCGCGGCGTACAGCGACGGCCACGCGGCGCCCTCGGGCGAGCCCATGATCAGCCGGATGAGCGGCGACAGGAGCGTGGCAGCGCCCTGGCCGTGCTGCTGCAGGCCGGTCATCGCCGAGCCCGGGTGCAGGGCGATGGCCTCGACCTGGCTGTCGCCGGCCCGCAGCCGCCGGGCGAGCTCCAGGGTGTAGACGACGTTGGCCCGCTTGGACTTGGCGTAGGCGCCCATCGGCCGGTAGCGCCGCTCGCTCATCAGGTCGTCCAGCTTGCCCGCGGGCCAGCGGGCGGCGCTGGCGCTGACCGTGATGACCCGGGCCGCCCTCGAGCGCTGGACGGCGGGCCAGGCCAGCGCGTCGAAGGCGAAGTGCCCGAGGTGGTTGGTGCCGAGGGTCATCTCGAAGCCGTCGCGGGTGGTCCGCCGCTGCGGGAGGTTCATCACCCCCGCGTTGTTGAACAGCAGGTCCACCGTCTCGTCCGCGGCGACCGACCGGGCCGCCGCGCGGACGGAGGACAGGTCGGCCAGGTCGAGCGCCAGGATGGCGGTCTCGGCGCCGGGGGCGTCCTCCTGGACCAGGGCCGCCGCCTGCGCGAGGCGCGCGGTGTCCCGCCCCGCGAGGATGACCCGCGCGCCGCGGGCCGCCAGCACGCGGGCGGTGACCAGCCCGATGCCGCTGCTGGCCCCGGTGATCAGGGCCGTGCGCCCCGCCTGGCTGGGGATGTCGCCTGGTGTCCAGTGGTTCATGACCGCCTCCGTGCTCCATAGTGAATGAACGTTCATTATTATGATGCGGCAGGCCGGGCGCGCTGTCAAATGAACGTTCATTTTAAAGTGGTCGGCCCCGGTGGCGACGCTGGCGGGAACTGGGCTACGGGCTGACCGGGTGAGCGCGCCGGTCAGGAAGGAACGCGCAGGAACCGGATCATCGTCGCCCGCAGGGCCGCCCGCAGCTCCTCGTCGGAGAGGCCGGCCAGGGCGGGCAAGGAGCCGGGGAGGTGGAACACGGCGTCGAAGGCCAGCCGCTCGGCCGGGGTGGGATTCTCGCCGAACAAGACGGCCAGGGCGCGCTGGGCGAGGCCGATGCTCGCCTTGGGCTCCTCCCGCTTGGCGGCCGGCTCGGTGCTGGCCATCACCGCGTACTGGCGGTTCCGGACCAGGAAGTCGACGAACCCGTCCGCCAGGTGCTCGATCCGCGCGGTGCGACCGCGAATCAGGGCCGCCTCCTCGATCAGCTCCCCGAGCCGCTCGATCCCCGGCCGCAGCGCCTCGTGCAGGATGTCGCCCTTGGCCCGGAAGTGGTAGCAGACGGCGGCCTTGGTCAGCCCCATCTCGTCGGCGATCATCTGCAGCGACGTGCCGTCGTAGCCGATCTCGGCGAACAGCCGCTGCGCGGCCTGGAGGATCTGCTGCCTAGTCCGCTCGGCTTGCGCCGCCCGCGCTGACATGCCCCTGACCGTCGCCGCCATGGTGATCCCTCGCTTCTCGACCTGCCTGGTCATACAAGCCCGCCTCCTAGATTGGCCATCGACAAGCGCCTTTCTGGCGGGAGTGCTCCCATGTCGCACCTTCTGTACCGGCTGGCCCGGGTCGCCTTCCGGCGACGGCGGCTCGTCCTCGGCGTCTGGCTGGCCGCCGCCATCGCGGCGATCGCCATCGCGGTCGCGAGCGGCGGCCAGACGAACGACAGCTTCTCGATCCCGGGCACCGAGTCACAGAACGCGGCCGCCGTCCTCAGCACCCGGCTGCCTGCCTTCAGCGGCGGCCAGACGACGATCGTCTTCGCCGCCCCGGCCGGCGGCCAGGTCTCCCGCCCGGCCACCGCGGCGGCGATCGACGCGGCCATGGCCCGGCTGAAGGCGATCCCGCAGGTGTCGTCGGTCATCCCGCCCGGCCAGGCGCACCTGGTGTCGCCGGACGGCACGATCGGGCTGGGGCAGGTCCAGTGGTCGGCCCAGCCGGCGGCCGTGACCGACGCCGGGCTGACCGCCGTCACGGCCGCGCTGCGGCCGGTGCGGGCCGCCGGCGTCCGGGTCGAGTACAACGGCAGCGTCTACCCGGGCTGGCACCAGCAGCTGTCGGAGGTCCCTGAGCTCGCCGGCCTGCTCATCGCGTTCGTGATCCTGATGATCACGTTCGGCGCCTTCGCGGCGGCCGGGATGCCCATCCTCGGCGCGATCCTCGGGGTGATCACCACGCTGATGGGCATCACCGCGGTCGCCTCGGTCGTGACGATCGCGTCCGCCTCGACCACGGTGGCGCTGATGCTCGGCCTGTCCTGCGGCATCGACTACGGCGTGTTCATCCTCGCCCGGCACCGGACGAACCTCCTGAACGGGATGACCCCCGAGGAGTCGGTGCCACGGGCGATGGGCACGGCCGGCAGCTCCGTCGTGTTCGCGGGGCTGACCGTCATCATCGCGCTGTGCGGGCTGGACCGTGGTGGGCATCCCGTTCCTGACCGTCATGGGCCTGACCGCAGCCGCCTCCGTCGCGATCGCCCTGGCCATCGCCCTGACGCTGGTCCCCGCGCTGCTCGGCTTCGCGGGCACCCGGGTCGCCCGGTTCACCCGGCTGCCGCTGCTCGGCCGGCACGCGGAGCGGGTCGCCCGCCGGTCGGCCGCCGACCCGGGCAGCACCGCCGGGGCCCGCTGGGCCCGGTTCGTCGTCCGCCACCGGGTGCTCGCCGCCCTCGGCAGCATCGCCCTGCTCGGCGTGCTCGCGATCCCGGCCGCGTCGATCTCCCTCGGCCTGCCGGGCGCGTCGTCCGACCCCGCCAGCTCGACCGACCGGCAGGCCTACGACCTGACCACGCAGGGGTTCGGGGCCGGCTTCAACGGCGCGCTGCTGGTCGTCTCCACCGGGGTGCCCGGCCCGGCGGCCACCGGGCGGATCGCGGGCGCGCTCGCCCGGCTGCCCGACGTCGCCAGCGCGGCCCCCGTCACCACGGCGAACGGGGTCTCGCTGATCCGGGTGATCCCCGCCTCCGGTCCGGCCGACCCGGCCACGACCGCCCTGGTCAACCACATCCGCGCCGACCGGGCGGCGATCGAGGGCGCGACCGGCGCGCACCTGCTCGTCGGCGGCACGACGGCGTCCAACATCGACGTGTCGGCCAAGTTGTCCGGCGCGCTGCCCGTGTTCCTGGCCGTCGTCGTCGGGCTGGCGCTGCTCTTGCTGACCTTCGCCTTCCGCACCATCCTGGTCCCGCTGAAGTCCGTCCTGGGCTTCCTGCTGTCCATGGTGGCGGCGCTCGGCGCGCAGGTCGCGATGTTCCAGTGGGGCTGGGGCGAGCACCTGTTCGGCATCACCCCGGCCCAGACGATCAGCTTCCTGCCGATCATCATGCTGGCGATCATCTTCGGGCTGTCCAGCGACTACGAGGTCTTCGTGGTGTCGCGGATCAAGGAGGACTTCACCGCCGGCGGCGACGCCCGCCGCGCGGTCCAGCGGGGCACCGGCCAGTCGGCCCGGGTGGTCACGGCCGCCGCCCTGATCATGTTCTCGATCTTCGTGGCCTTCATGTTCGCCAGCAACCCGACGATCAAGGCGATCGGCTTCAGCTTCGCCGTCGGCGTCTTCCTCGACGCCTTCGTCGTGCGGCTCACGCTCGTGCCGGCCGTCATGGCGATCGCCGGGGCCCGCATCTGGTACCACCCGCGCTGGTTCGCCCGGCACGTCCCCGACCCCGACATCGAGGGCCACCGGCTGGCCCGCCAGCTGGCGGGGGCCGTTGCAGAATGAACATTCAATAAATATGCTGGCATCGTGCGCACGCGTGACCCGGAAGCCAAGAGGCACCAGCTGTTCGCGGCGGCCCTGGCCGAGTTCGCCGAGTTCGGCCTGGCCGGGGCGCGCGTGGACCGGCTCGCGAGGCGGGCCGGCATCAGCGCCGGCCTCGTCTACTCCTTCTACGACGGCAAGGAGGAGCTGTTCGACGCGGTCTTCGACCAGGTCGTGGAGCTGACCGTGGCCGCCATCCCGATCGACGCCGATGACCTGCCGCGCTACGCCGCCCGGCTCTACGACGGCGCGGTCGAGAACCCGGCCGTCATCCGCTTCACGACCTGGTACTCACTCGAGCGCGGCCCCGCCGCCCAGCGCGCCGCCGCCGCCGACGCGATGAACGCCAAGGTCGCGGCGATCAGCGAGGCCCAGCGGCGCGGCACCGTCACCGCCGCCCTCGCGCCGGGCCTGGTCCTGGCGGCCGTCCTGGGCCTGGCCAGCATGTGGAACCAGGCCAGCGAGGACCTGCGCGCCCTGGTCCCCGAGGCCGGCCGCCGCCAGGCGATCATCGACGCGGTCGCGCGGATCGTCGCCCCCTGAGGCCCGCGGGCGGGTCCCGGCAGCGTGCCCCGGGGACGACCGCGGTCGTCCCCGGGGCGTTTTCCTGGCCGTGGGCCGCTTAGCCGCTGGAGGTGCTTAGCCGCTGGAGGTGCTTAGCTGCAGGAGACGGCGGGCGCGGGGGTGGCGCTGCCGTTGGCGGTGAAGCCGACGGTGGCGGTCGCGCCCGGGGCGAGCGAGCCGTCGTAGGACGCGTTGGTCACCGTGACCTGCGAGCCCGACTGGGTGTAGCTGCCGTTCCACAGGTTCGTGATCGACTGGCCGCCCGGGAACGTCCAGCCGAGATGCCAGCCGTTCTTGGTCCCCGAGCCGGTGTTGGTCACGACCACCTGGGCCTGGTACCCGCCGGACCAGCTGCCGGTCACCGAGTAGGCGGCCGAGCAGCCCGACGAGGGCGGGGGCGGGGGCGGCGGGGGCGGGGTGGACGAGCCGCCGTTCTCGGTGACCGAGAAGGAGTTGGTCGCGAGGCCAGCGCCGCCCTGCCAGAGCTCGAAGCCCGCCTCGACGTCGATCAGGTACCAGCTGCTCTTGGTGTAGCCGCGGCTGACCGAGTCCTGGGCCAGCGTCCCGATGTCCAGGTTGCTCACCGAGGTCGCGCCGCTCGTCATCACGTAGGAGACGGTGTCCCAGGTCGACTGGGTGCCGTACCAGACGTTGTAGGTGTGACCGCCGATGGAGACGTTGGACGCGACGACCGAGCCGAAGGGCTGGACGCCCCCGGCGTGGTTCAGCCACACCATGATCTCGGTCCCGTTCGGCTGGCCGGTGGTGGTGGGCGCCTGGTTGAACCAGATGTCGTAGGCCACGTCGTAGGCGCCGCTACCGGGCTGGGTGGTGGACCAGCTGCTGGTCACCGCGCCGGACGTCAGGTTCGACACCTCGACCGGCTGGGAGCTCAGGCCTCCGGAGCTGCACAGGCCCCAGTGGCAGCCCTGGTAGATCGACGGGTACGTGCCCGGGGCGCCATTGGTGGCGTTGTTAATGGCCGAGCTGGCCACCGTGAAGTCGGCGTTGCCGTCGGTCGTGACGCATTCCTGGGCGCTGGAGTTCCACTCGTTGTTCTGGACGATGTAGCTGCCGCCCGCGACGGACGCGGTCTGGCTCTGGCACAGGCTCGTCGCGGCGTGGGCCTCGCCGCCGGGCAGCCCGGCGAGGGCGCCGCCGGCCGCGAGCAGCAGCGTGGCGGCAATGGCGAGGACTGGTCTGCGGTGCACCATCAAGCCTCCTTTGGCTGCCGGGACCCGACGCTGGGCCCCGGTAACGCCAAACTAGGCCGAAAGTGCGCAAAAGACCGCTAAGTGCTCCGGCCGCCCCGGCCGCCTGCTGGCGTCGTTCCTGGTCAGCGCGTTGATGAAGCGGCGCCCGGGATGAAAGCAGCGTCCCCTGTTTTCATCCCGGGCGCACTTGGCTGAGAACGCCTCAGAGGTGGCCGTCGCCGAGATTTAACGTGGCAGACGGGTGCGTGTTGGATCTTGAGCGTAGTGTGCGAACATGTGACTGGCTCCTTGCTGACGGCGACGCCAGCGCCCCGTGCGGCTGGCCCCCGGCGATCCGCGGACGGCCGCCTGCGCCTGCTGGCCGCCGCCGAGCAGCTGCTCGCCACCGGCGGGCTGGGGGTGCCGAACCGGGAGATCGTCGCCGCCGCGGGCCAGCGCAACCGGTCCGCGATCACGTACCACTTCGCGTCCCGGGCCGGGCTGATCGCCGCCGTCCGCGAGCAGCACGAGGTCCCGGTCGCCGAGCACCGCGAGCACCTCATCGCGCGGCTGCCCGGGCCCGCCGCCCGCACGACCCGCCAGCTGGTCGAGGCGCACGTCCGGCCGGTCGTGGCCGAGATGCTGCGCTGCGCCCCCTCGTCCTGGGCGCGGCTCAGCGAGGTCCTGCAAGCCGAGGAGCCGCCGGCCGGCCCGGCCGCGGCCGGCCTGCCCAGCCTCATGGCGGCCCACCTGGACCACCTCCCGCGGCCAGAGGCAGCCGGCCGGGTCGCGCTGACCCTCCGCTTCCTGGACAGCGGCCTGGCCCGCTGGGAGCGTGAGCGCGACCTCGGCGGCGACGCGCCGCTGGCGCCGTACGCGCTGACCCTGACGGACCTGGCGGTGGCCATGCTCGACGCGGGCAGAGTCATCGTGCACCGACGGGCCACACCGGAACGGCAGGGCGGGTGAGCGCCGTGGACAGGGCCGACCTCATCATCGTGGGGGCCGGGCTGACCGGCGCGGCGGCCGCGTGGGCCGCCAGCGCCCGCGGGCTGGGCGTCATCATCGTGGACGCGCTCGCCCCCGGGCACCGCTCGGGCAGCTCGCACGGCAGCGCCCGCATCTTCCGCCGCGCCTACCCCGACCCGCTCTACGTCCGGCTGGCCGGGCTGGCCGGCCAGCGCTGGCGCCAGCTGGAGGCCGAGGCGGGCCAGCCGCTGCTCACGCTGTCGGGCGAG
>DATBEM010000162.1:0-10926 GCA_036276115.1 Trebonia sp. | reverse complement strand
CAGCAACGGGTACGGCGACCGGGCCGCGCCCGGGCGCGGGGGCCGGGACGGCTTCCCGCCCGCGCCGGGCGGCCCGGGGCGGCCCCGGCGGCGCGGCTGGCGGCGGTGGATGCGCCCCAAGCGGATCTTGCTGGGGCTGGTCGCGCTGATCGTGGTGCTCGCCATCATCGGGACCTACCTGTACTTCAACATCAACGGCAAGCTCAACCGGGCCAACGTGCTGGTCGCCTACAGCGGCCGCCCGGTCGCCGGCGCGGGGACGAACTGGCTGATCACCGGCTCTGACAGCCGGGGCGGGCTGACCCGGGCGGACGAGGCGCAGCTCTCCCTCGGCCACGACGTCGAGGGCCAGCGCTCGGACACGATCATGGTGCTGCACATCCCCGCCAACGGGAACCCGCCGATCCTGGTCAGCATCCCGCGCGACTCCTACGTGCCGATCCCCGGCCACGGCTACAACAAGATCAACGCCGCCTACGCGTTCGGCGGCCCGAAGCTCCTGGCCGAGACCGTGCAGAACGTCACCGGCCTCTACATCAATCACTGGCTCGGCATCGGCCTGGGCGGCCTGGTCGACGCGGTCAACGCGGTCGGCGGCGTCCGCATGTGCCTGCCCAGCCCGCTGGTCGACCCCAAGGCGCACCTGAACCTCAAGAAGGGGTGCCAGAACCTCAACGGCGACCAGGTGCTCGGCTTCGTCCGGACCCGGAACTTCCCCCTCGGCGACATCCAGCGCGAGGAGGACCAGCGGCTGCTGCTGACGGCGCTGCTGAAGAAGATGACCTCGCCCGGCACGATGTTCAACCCGTTCGCCAGCATCCCCGCCGCCAACGCGGTCGCGGGCACGCTCGACGTGGATTCCGGGGTCTCGCTCCTGGACCTGTACTCCGTCGGCCAGGCGCTGAAGAGCCCGGTGAGCACGAGCGTCCCGTTCGGCGAGTTCGAGAACACGAGCGTCGGCTCGGTCATCCGCTGGGACAAGACCAGGGCCCTGGAGCTGTTCGGGGACCTCAAGGCGGACAGGGCGGTCCCGAAGAGCCTGCTGTCCGGCACCGCCCTCCAGGGCACCGCGTAGGGGCGCCCGCCCGCGATGACAGCCCGCTACCCTCAGGGCCCTGCGCGTGATTGCGCAGGGCCCGTTGGTTATCGCCTTCGGTGCCTTGCGGCTGGCCACATGGCGAGTGTTGTGGCGGGTGCTGCTCAAAACGGTTTGACCAGCGTGGTTTTGGTGTATCTGTACATAAAAGGGTCAGAGTTACTGAACAGTGAGATTGCACGAATGACCAAGGCTCGATGCCCGCGAGCCGAGGTTGGCGGAGGTCTCATGGGCCGCGTTGAAGTTACTGGAGCCGACACCGTCATGCCCGCAGGGCAGAACGGCAAGTCCCTGTCCGCACGAGAGTCGGAGATCATGTCGCTGATCGCCGATGGTCATACCAACGGCGAGATCGCCTCGTCCTTGTTCCTGGCCGAGAAGACCGTGAAGAACCACGTGCGTTCCATCTACTCCAAGCTCGGGGTCGGGAACCGCCCGGCGGCGATCGCGCACTGGCTCGGCTCCAGGACCGTACCCCCGACGGCGAGGCACGCATAGCGATGATTCAGGCATCAATGACGCAAATATGGCCATTCAGTGCACCTTTACCAGATGTAACTTTAGTCACAGGAGCAACATCGGCCGGGGCCCAGCCAAGAGCCCCGGCCAGGCAAGGACACTCCCAGGTAGCCTTCAGGATTCTCCCAGGCTCGTAGTCCATGATTGCCGTCATGAGCATGGCGAGCACCGAAGCGCGACCGCAGGCCGACGCGCGACTGCTGGTAGTCGAGGACGAGCCCAACATCTTGGAGCTGCTCTCGGCGAGCCTGCGCTACGCGGGCTTTGACGTGGTCACGGCCTCGGCCGGCACCGAGGCGGTCCAGGCCGCCCAGCGGCACCGGCCCGACCTCATCGTGCTCGACGTCATGCTCCCGGACATGGACGGCTTCGACGTCATCCGGCGGCTGCGCGGCGGCGGGACCCGCATCCCGGTCGTCTTCCTGACCGCCCGCGACGGCACCGATGACAAGGTCCGCGGCCTCACCCTCGGCGGCGACGACTACGTCACCAAGCCGTTCTCCCTCGAAGAGGTCATCGCCCGCATCCGGGCGGTGCTGCGGCGCACCCGCGGCGACGGGGTCGAGCCGACTCCCCGGCTGAAGTTCGCCGACCTGGAGCTGGACGAGGAGAGCCACGAGGTCTGGCGGGGCGGCGGCCAGGTCCAGCTCTCCCCCACCGAGTTCAAGCTGCTGCGCTACTTCATGAGCAACGCCAACCGGGTGCTGTCGAAGATGCAGATCCTCGATCATGTGTGGGACTACGACTTCCGCGGGGATACGGGCATCGTGGAGTCGTACGTCTCGGTCCTGCGGCGCAAGATCGACACCAAGGAACCGCGGCTGATCCACACGCTGCGGGGCGTCGGCTACGTCCTGCGGCTCCCGACCTCGTAGCTCGCGGCAGAAAGGGTCTCTGGCCATGACTTCTGGAGCCGTCCCCGGCGGGGCGGCGGCTGCTCCGGAAGAGCAGGACGTTCCCGGCAGCCAGCTGCCGCCCCCGCCGCCGGGACGATCGAGGCTGCGCTGGGACTCGCTCTGGCATCTCTCGGACCGCACGCCGCTGCGAACCAAGCTCATCACGGCAGTCCTCGCGCTGGTCATCGCCGCGCTCGCCGCGATCAGCGTCACCAGCGTGTACGTGCTGCGCAACTACCTGACCACCCAGTCCGACAGCACGCTGCAGAGCAACTACCAGTCCCTCGCCCGGCACTTCCCGTCGGACTTCTCCAGCCTCTCGGCTAACAGCTTCTACGCCCTGCCCGGCCAGCCGAGCCTGTTTGGCGGCTTCCTGCTGCCGGGCGACCAGCTCTCCCCCGCGCAACCAGGATCTGGCCAGACGTTCGCCGGGCAGGGCGGCCCGTCGCCCGTCCCGAGCATCCCCGCCAACAGCCAGCAATGGGCGACCGCCAACAGCGGGCAGCTGCTGACGCTCGGCTCGCAGTCGGGTCCTGACATCTGGCGGGTCATCGTCACGCCCGCCACGGCACCGGTCGGGAACCAGTCCCAGCAGACCAGCGGAACGCTCATCGTGGCGCTGAACCTCGGCAACATCGACGCGGCGATCAGGCGGCTCATCACGGTGGACCTGATCGTCAGCGGCGGCATCCTGATCATCCTCGCGCTCGTCACCATCGGCGTCGTCCGGGCGAACCTGCGGCCGCTGGACGACATCGAGCTGACAGCCGGGCAGATCGCCGCCGGGCACCTGGACCACCGGGTCCCCGAGCGGGACCCGCGGACCGAGATCGGCCGCCTCGGCCGGTCGCTCAACGCGATGCTGAGCCAGATCGAGGTGGCGTTCCGCGACCGGCAGGCCTCGGAGGAGGCGGCGCACCGGTCCGAGGAGCGGATGCGGCGGTTCATCGCCGACGCCAGCCACGAGCTGCGGACGCCGCTGACGACCATCCGCGGCTTCGCCGAGTACTACCGCCAGCGCGGCGGCGTCCAGGCCGGGGCCCCCTACCCGAGTGCGGGCGGCACCCAGGTCATCAGCGCCGGCATGAGCTCCGAAGAGCTGGACCGGATCATGGCACGGCTGGAGTCCGAGGCGTCCCGGATGGGGCTGCTGGTCGAGGACCTGCTGCAGCTGGCGCGGCTGGACCAGCAGCGACCGCTGGACATGCACCCGGTCGACCTGCTCACCCTGGCCGCCGACGCCGTCCAGGACGCCCGGATCGTCGCCCCCGGGCGGCGGATCGACCTCACCGTCGCGCCGGGCGCGGCCTTCCTGGTCGAGGGAGACGAGCAGCGGCTCCGGCAGGTCATCGGGAACCTGGTCAACAACGCGCTGACGCACACCCCGACCGAGGCGTCCATCCAGGTGGCGATCGGGGCCGGGGCCTTGCAGGCGGGCGCGCCGGCGGTCGTCCTCGACGTGATCGACAACGGCCAGGGCATGACGCCCGAGCAGGCCCAGCGGGTGTTCGAGCGGTTCTACCGGGCCGACGCCGCCCGCAACCGCGCCTCCGGCGGCACCGGCCTCGGGCTGGCGATCGTGGCCGGCCTGGTCGCGGCGCACGGCGGCGAGGTCTCGGTCACCTCCGCCCCCGGCGAGGGAGCCGACTTCCGGGTCAAGCTGCCGCTGTCCCCCGACGCCCTCTCGGGCCAGGACGACCTCGACTAGCCGCCCGGATCGCCCCGGCCCCGGGCAGCCGCGCCGGGAACGGGCCGCGAGCGGATGAGGACCGGCCAGGCACGCGAAGAGGCTCCCCTCTTGCTGTTATCAGCAGCCCGCAGCGGACTGCCGTCAGTTAGCTTCACGTGCGCGCCGAATCGACGGCACTCCGGGCGGGCGCCCACGCCCCCTCTTGCTGTTATCAGCGGAAGGCGACGGATTGCCGTCGATTGGATTCACATGTGCGTCCAATCGACGGCAGTCAAGGGGCTTCGAGGCGGGGCGGGACCTGGGCGGCGCTGGAACTGGCTGTCATCGGGGCTGGGGGCGCCTTCTGCCATCAGGGGGCTAGCGCTGAGGAAGAGGCGTCGGGCGAGGCGCCCGGACCCGTGAAAGAAAATGTTGCTGCTAGGAAAGGGCCAGGATGGCCCGGATCGCGGGACGCTCGCGCGGGCCCGCCGAGCGGTTGCCCACGGTCGCGCCGGGGGCGGCCGGCTCGGTGAGGGTGAAGCCGCGGGCGCGCAGGAAGGCCGCGCCGGGCTCCCGCCCGGCCGGGGTGCTGGCCGTGACCCGCTCGGCCCGGGCGGCCCGGGCCTCGTCGAGGAGGGCCGCCGCCACGGCGGTGCCGATCCCCTGGCGGCGGGCGGCGGGGGCGACGAGGAACAGGCCGACCGAGCAGTCGGCCGGGCCGGGGTAGCGGCGGACCGCGCCGATGAGGGCGATGACCCGCTCGCCCTCGACCGCCACCAGCGGCACCTTGTCGTCCTCGGCGGCCCCGTCGGGCAGGCCGTAGTAGAGGCTCTGGACGTCGCCCGGGGCGGCGGGCAGGCCGGTCGCGCTGACGAGGTAGTCCTCGCACGCGGCCAGCAGCTCCAGCACCGGGGCCTCGTCCGCGGGCGCCAGCTCGCGGAGCGCGAGGTGGCGCCCGGCGACGGTGATCGGGCGCATCCAGGGTCCTCCCGTTCTAGGCGGCCTTCCCGGCCCCGCACGATTCCGGCGCGGGCTCGCGGCGGGCGGGCGGCTCGCCCTGTGAGGGTATGGCCGCGGGGGCCGGCTGTCGGCGGCTGACGTGCAGGGCGGCGGCCAGCGCGACCATGAGCAGCACGAACACCGTGTAGCCGTCGGTCGTGCGGCCCAGGCCGTAGGAGTCGGTCGTCAGGCCGCCGATCACGGCCGGGACGCTGAAGGCGACGTAGCTGACGATGTAGACGGCGGCGAACAGGCGGCTGCGCTCGCTCGCGGGGGCGTGCGCGAGCGAGGCGAGGACGCCGGAGAAGGCGGTGCTGAACCCGATCCCGGTGATCACCAGGCCCGCCACGTAGGCCGGGGCGGAGGTGGTCACCGAGCCGGCCAGCTGGAACGCCAGGCCCACGGCCAGCAGGAGGTAGCTGGCGGGCAGCCGGACCGGGCGGCGGGTGGTCGCCAGGGGCGCGGCCGCGGCGGCGGCGAGGAAGAAGCCGGACAGCAGCGCGCCGCCCGCCGCGTGGTTGCTGATGCCCAGCTCGCGGCCGAGGATGGACGAGCCGAGCGAGAGGTTGAGCCCGCCCAGCGCCCAGGTCGCGGTGAGCGCGGGAATGGCGGCCGCGAACGCGGACCGGACCTCGCGGGGCACCGACACGCGGGGCGCCAGGCTGCGGGCAGCGTGGGCCGGGGAGGCGAAGCCCTTGCGGGGCGAGGTCTCCGGGACCAGCGCGAGGAACGCCGCCACGACGACGACCAGCGCGACCGCGACCGCGGCGAACACCAGCCGCCGGGGCTCGGGAGCGTACTGGACGAGCAGGGCGCTGACCGCGATGCCGAGCCCGAGGCCGCCGGTCATCGCGGCCGTGTTGACGAGCGATCCCACCCGGCGGCTAGGTTGCAGGTCAACGACCGCGGCGCTCAGGGTGCCGATGGCAGTGCCGGTGGCGAGGCCCTGGACGACGCGGGCGGTTATCAGCCCGGCGACGCTGCCAGTGGCGGCGAACAGGATCATCGCGACGGCGAGCAGCAGCAAGGACGCGGCCGTGACGGAGCGGCGGCCCACGTGGTCTGAGAGCGAGCCCATGGTGAGCAGGCTGACCAGCAGCGCCCCGACGTAGGCGGCGAAGACGATCGTCAAGGTGGCGGCCGAGAAGCCCCAGAGCTGCTGGTAGACCGGGTACAGCGGGGACGGGGCGGCGGAGGCGAACATCGTGACGGCGATGGCGGCGATGACAACGGGGAAGGCACCGGCGGACCGGGTCCTGGGTGCGGCGAGCGGCGGCACGGATCCTCCAAGCTAAAGCAATTGACGTGGCTTTAGCGAGAGTAGCCCGCGGGCACTCTAAAAGCAACTACGTTTGCTATAGTACTGGTCATGGTCGCAACAACTCCTGCTGCCGGCCGCCGGCCAGGCGGGCGCAGCGCCCGCGTGCGCGACGCGGTGTACAGCGCCGTCGGGCAACTGGTGGGCGAGGGACACCGCGACACGATGACGATTCCCCAGGTGGCCGAGCGGGCGGGCGTGAACCCGACCAGCATCTACCGGCGCTGGGGGGGCATCGAGGCGCTGCTGGAAGAGGTGGCCGTGTCCGCGCTCAGCCAGGGCGAGCCGCTGCCCGACACCGGGACCATCGCGGGCGACTTGCGGGCCTGGGCGGAGATCATCGCCGAGGACATCCAGCGCCCGCAGCGGCTGACGTACCTGCGAGCGCTGGCGTACTCCCGCGAGGGCCTGGTGGCCTCGTGCCCGTGCTGGGACCTGCGCGTCGGCCAGGCGGCGGCGATAACCGGGCGCGCCCGCGAGCGCGACGAGCGCGTCCCGGCTGTCCGGCAGGTCCTCGACCACGTCATCGCCCCGCTGTACCACCACGCGGTGTTCGGCCTCATCGGCGGCCGCGAGTACGCGATGACCCTGGTGGACGACCTGCTGGCGATGAGCCGCTGAGCGTGCCGCCCCGCTAGCGCTCCCACTGGCGCAGGAGCGTGAGCGCGACCGCGTTGAGGGCGGCGACCACCGCGAGCGCGATCGCGAGGCCGACCTGGTGCACCACCGCCAGGAGGATCGCCGCCAGGGCGAAGACGCCCGGCTCGAAGACGGCCCGGGCGGGCATCGGCAGCCGGCGGCGCGCCCGCGGGGCGGCGAGCAGGCCCCAGGCCACGGCGGCGGCCAGCGGGGCGGCGACCGTCGCCAGCACCGTCACCGCGACGCCGTGCCCCACGTGGGTCGCCGCGTAGCCGAAGGCCGCCAGCGCGCACAGCTCGAGCAGGAACTTCACGGTCAGGTTGAGCCAGCCGAGCGCGCCCCCGGGCCGGGCCCCGGTGGCCTGCGGCACCTCAGGCTCCGGGCGCGGCGGCGCGGGCGATCCGGACCGCCTCGGCCGCGCCGCCCTTCCAGGCCGGGCCGTGGCCGGGCAGCACCCAGGTGGCGCCGGTGGCGGCGATCCGGTCGAGGGAGGCGTTGGCCTCGGCCGGCTCCAGGGTGAACGGGGCCGGGCCGGGGCCGGCGGCGCCGGTGAGGACGTGGCGGGTGGTCATCGCGTCGCCGACCAGGACGGCGTCGACCGCCGGGACGTGGACCGACACGCTGCCCGGGGTGTGGCCGGGGGTGGTGATGATCCGGGGCGAGCCGGGCACGTCCAGGGTCCGGTCGTCGCTGAAGGTGCTCAGGTCGGTCACCGGCGGGATGCGCAGGCCGCCATGGGTGGCTGAGTACCACAGGAACGACGCCAGCGGGCCGGCCTTGACCGGTCCCCAGCCGGAGCTCGGCTTCTTGACCTCCAGGCGGGCGCGGACCGCGTCGGCCTCGTGGACGGAGGCCACGATCCCGGCCTCGCGGTGCAGGCGGGCGGCGAAGCCGATGTGGTCGCTGTCGCCGTGGGTGAGGACCAGCGCCTTGACGGCCCCGAGGTCCTTGCCCATCGAGGCGAGCTCGGCCTGCAGTTCCTTCCACTGGCCGGGCATGCCGGCGTCGATGATGGTGACGTCGTCGCCGTCCACGATCAGGTAGCTGTTGACCATGCCGGTGCCGAGGCGGTGGAGCCCGGGGGCGAGGAGCATTGGGGTTTCCTTCCGTTAGTCTTGGCGGCCGGCCGGGCCGGGGCGGCCGGAGATGGAGCGCAGGCCCAGGTCGGTGAGCCGGATCATCCAGTCGAAGCTCTCGTCCTGGTCGTTGCCCCACTGGAATCCGTCGCTGACCTGCAGCAGCGCGAACCCGTGGACCGAGCAGCGCAGCGCCCGGACCGTATGGTCAAGGCGGTCCCCGGGGATGCCGTAGCCGGCCAGGACGGCGCGGATCGAGTTGACGACGCGGTTGCTGGCGATGAAGAGCGGGTCGTCCGGGCCGGCGAAGCGGGCGCCGGTGGTGGCCGCGTACCGGCCGGGGTGGGCCACGATGTAGTGCCGCATGGCGGTGAACGCGGCTGCCAGCGCGTCGCTCCCCGACCGGCCCTGGAGGGCGTCGCGCAGCTGGTCGCCGACCTCGGTCATCGCGAGGATGGCGATGCGGTACCGGAGGTCTTGCAGGCTGGCGACGTGCTTGTAGAGCGTGGGGGGCTTAACGCCTAGCCGGGCGGCCAGGGCCGCGAGGCTGACGCCTGCTATCCCGGCCTCGTCCGCGAGCTCGGCGCCGGCCACGACGACCCGCTCGGTGTTGAGCCCGGCCTTAGGCATGGTGCCCCCGGCTGCCCTCGGCGGCGGCATCGCCCTCGGCGGCGGCATCGCCCTCGGCGCCGAGGGCGGTGGGACCGGCGGCGCTGACGCCTTGGCTAATGCTCATAGCCAGGATGCTATTGCTAGTAGCTTTCGTCGTCAAGCGCCTGATGAGCGTGGCGAGGGGGCCGGCCGGCCTGGGTCAGCGGCCGAATGCCCACGCGATCATCAGCGGGAACTCGGCCCGCCACAGGGCGGGGCCGTGCGACGCGTCCCGCTCGGCCAGGACGACCTCCGCGCCCGCGTCGCGCAGCGCGTTCGCCCAGCGGGTGGCGTTCGCGAGGAAGAACGGCTCCCGCGTGCCGGCGACCAGGTACGTGCGCGGGATGCGGTCCGGGCCCGGCAGCGCGCCGCCTGGCCGGTAGCCCGCGCCCGGCGAGCCGGACAAGATGGCGCCGTAGGCGTCCGGGTGCCGCAGCCCGAGGGCGAGGGCGAGCTCCCCGCCCGCCGAGGCGCCGAGCACGGCGGTACGCTCGGCCGGGAGCGCGACCGCGAACCGGTCCCGCGCCCATTGCCGGGCCGCGTCGACGAAGAACCGCTCGTGGGCCGCGAACCGCTGCTCGTCGAAGACGGGCGAGTACTCTTGCAGCCGCAGTTGCTCATCGGCCAGGCCATGGACGCCGACGATCATGACGGGCGGCAGGGCGGACGCCTCCAGGAGCGCGCCCCAGCGCGCGACTCCCCGGCCGTCGGCGGCGAACACGATCGCCTCGGGCCTGGCGGGCGGGACGTAGGCCGTGATCGGGCGGCCGCCGTCGTAGCCGAACGTCTCGGTGACGAGCTCCCCGGCCGTCGCGGGCGCTTCGCTGTTGCCTGCTGCCTGGTCATCCATCGTCAAGGCTCCCTCCTGGTCCGCCGCGGGTGGCGAGGCGGATCCTGGCTGGTGAGGCGGCGGCGCCGGCCTCGGGTGGCGGGCGACGGGACATCTGGTAGACGAACGTAGCCGGCGGCCGGAGGGGGCCTGCTTCGCCCCGATTCGCAGGGCTGGCCGATCCTTGCTAATATCTGGATGTCGCTAGCGCGCCGCTAGCTCAATTGGCAGAGCAGCTGACTCTTAATCAGCGGGTTGGGGGTTCAAGTCCCTCGCGGCGCACCGTGTCTGACCTGCGGAGATGCCTAATTTTAGGCATCTCCGCTTGTTCGTTTTACTCCCGTGGTTGGTCGATGTTAGCTCGCGTGTTTTCCGGGCTGCGGTGCGGGACTGTCGAGTTTGCGTTGATTGGTCTAGACCACCATTAGTCGGTCGTCTCCGCTCTCGTTACGCATAGTAAGGAGTGCAGGCGGCAGGCCTGTTGCGTCGGCTCTTTTTCTTCGAGGGGCCTTAGCGATGGACGACCGCGCTCGCGTTACGGTTCCCGCTGACGTGGATCAGCGGGAGCGGCGCGGCGCGGGAAACCTGCTGCGTGCGGTGATCCCGGACGCCTCGGCCAGCCGGGTCAATCAGAGGTACGTCCCAGGTATACCTGCTCTCTGACCTGCGGCTATCGGGGCGCGGCGAACCTGTCTGGGATCCGCGACGGGGAGGCAAGCGAGTACGGTCGCACGCGAACCCGAGCCGGGTGGCACGACGTTGGTTGCCAGGGACGCGCGGTTAATCCCGCTACGCGGCCCGGTGGGCGCGGGACGGCGGCATGGGGGCTGGCGCCAGGGATCACCGCCATCGGCGTGAACGCCACTGCCGATGGGTACCCCAGCCCAGGACCGAAACCCCCGAAAAGCCGCTGAGGCGCCTGTTCCGCGCTCAGCCGTCAAGGCGCGGGGGATCATGCCGGGGGATGCCAGCAGTATCCCGCCGCTTATCGTCCCGATGCTCGCCACGCCGGCCCGCGATGTTCCCGCTCGCGAGGACGAATGGGCCGCTGAGGTGAAGTGGGACGGTGCCCGCGCGCTGGCCTACATCAGCGGCGGCCAGGCCGTCCTGCGGGGCCGCAGCGGCCGGGACATCACCGCCAGCTACCCGAATCGTCGGGACCCAGCGTTCTCCATGTCAATACCAGCTCATCCGTAGCACGCCTGGGCCTCTGACCGATGCCGGGGGCGTCAGG
>DATBEM010000161.1:0-20743 GCA_036276115.1 Trebonia sp. | reverse complement strand
ATCAGCGCGAAGACGAGCTCCGAGGACGAGCCCGACGGCAGCGAGTTGGTGACGCCGAAGAAGAACAGCGCCCCCAGGATCGGCCCGGCGATGGAGCCGGTGCCGCCGACCGCGACGATGGCGAACAGCTCGATCGACTGGGAGACGTCGAAGGTGTCGGGCGACAGGTAGCCGAGGTTCATCGCCAGCAGGCAGCCGCCCAGGCCCGCCAGCAGGCCGCCGGTGACCTGCGCGCGCAGCTTCTCGCGGAAGACGCGGATGCCCATGCTGGCCGCGACGATCTCGCTCTCCTTGACCACGCGGGCGGCGACGCCAGCGCGGATCTTGGTGTAGCGGACGCACAGGGCGGTCGCGAGGACCAGGCCGGTCAGCACCGTGTAGTACAGGCCGTAGCCGCTGGTGAGGGCGAGGCTGCCGAGCGACACCGGCGCCACCGGCAGGCCGTTGGACGCGCCGGTCCACCTGGCCAGGTGCGAGCCGCTGATGATGTCGACCACGGCCGCGCCGAGGAAGAACGTCCCGACGGCGGAGCCGAAGAACCGCAGCCGGACCATGGCCGCGCCGACGAGCCCGGCCAGCAGCCCGGACCCGAGCACGGCGATGATGAGCGCCACCCACCACGTCAGGTGGGCGTTGATCTCCAGCGAGGCCATGATGTAGGCGCCGGTCGCGAAGTAGACGAACTGGCCGAACGAGAACTGGCCCGAGTAGCCGGTCAGCAGGTCGAGGCCGACCGCGCCGACGGCGTAGATCATCGCCACGATGATGACCGACTGCCCGGCCGCGCTCCCGATGACCAGGGGGGCCAGGGCCAGCAGGACGACGACGATCAGCGTCGGCAGCCCCACGTTGTCACGCGCGCGCGTCAGCATGCGAGCGTCACTCCTCGTGAATCGGATCCGTCACGGGACCGGCTGGCTCCCGCGCGCCGCCGCGCGGCCCGGGCGGCCTTCGCGGCCTTGGCGGCCGTCATAGCCGGACCACCTGGGCGGTGCCGAACAGGCCGTTGGGGCGGACGGCGAGGGTCAGCAGCAGCAGGCCGAGGGCGCTGGCGAGCGCGAGGTCGCCGCCGACGTAGGTCGAGACGACGTCGACGGCGACGCCGATGATGATCCCGCCCACCAGCGAGCCGCCGAGGCTGGTGAGGCCGCCGATGACCGCCGCCGCGAACGCGTACAGCAGCATCGGGTCCATCATCTGGGAGAACAGGAGCTGCTGGGGGGCGACGAGGACGCCGACGAGCAGCGCCAGGATGCCCGCGATCATGTAGGCGATGATCGACAGGCGCTGCACCCGGACGCCGAGCAGCCGGGCCACCGACGCCCGCTGCGCCACCGCGAGGAAGTTCAGGCCGAGGCTGGTGTAGCGGAACATCGCGGCGAACGCGGCGCAGATGACCAGCACCACCCCGACCGTGATCAGGTTGGACCAGCCGATGACCACGCTGCCCGCGTCGGGGCCGCCGTGCGGCAGCAGCTGCGGGAAGCGGTAGGGCTGGTTCTGCCCGAAGAAGACGTCGGCCATGGCGGCGAGCAGCAGGTACAGCCCGACGGTGCGCACGAGCACGTTGGCCTGGCCGCCGCCGCCGCTGAAGGGCCGCAGCACCACGAGGTAGACCAGCGCGCCGAACACCACGCTCAGGACCACGCCGATCAGGGCCGCGGGCCAGATGCCGAGGCCGGACTCATAGAGCTCGTAGACCATGAAGGCCTCGAACATGCCGATGTTGCCAATGGCGAAGTTGGCGACGCCGGTCGTCTTGTACAGGAACACGAGCGTGAACGCGAGGATGCCGATGAGCAGCCCGAAGGCGATACCGCTCACGATCACCGAGATCGCTAGCCCCACTGATAGCTCCCAAACCGCGATGGATGAAAGAAGGCTCCCTGGCGGCGGGCGGGCGCCCGCCGCCAGGGAGATGCTCGCTAGGAACCGCTCAGGGAGAGCTTTCCCACCTGGGTGAAGGCGTTGTTCTTGGCGCTGAAGACGTATAGCTGGGTCACGCCCACGTGGTTGGTGGAGGTGAACGTCAGCGGCGGGTAGACCTCCGACGCCTGGACGTTGGTCCAGCCCTGGATCGTGTTCACCAGCGCCTGGCTGGTCAGCGTCCCCTTGGTGTCCTGCAGGGCCTTGACCACGACCTGGGCGGTGCCGCAGCCGCGCAGCGTGACCCCGGTGACGGCGATGCTGGCCGCCTTCAGGACCGACTCGCACTGGGTGCCGCCGGCGCTCGCCGGGGCGAGCACGTCCGAGGTCAGCAGCAGCTTGGGCTGGACGGCGGTGCTGACCGACGACAGGAACGTCGCTTGCGACACCGCGTTGCTGCCGATGATGTTCTTGGCCGGCATGAAGTCCTGCGAGGTCATCTCCTGGATGAGCCGCGCCGCGTCCTGCGGGATCTGGTCGATGATCACGTAGTCCGGGTGCTGCTGCTTCATCTGCAGCACGTAGGGCGAGAAGTCAGCCGTCCCGGGGGGCGCGTTGTACTGCCCGAGGAAGGTGCCCCCGGCGCTCTTGACCGCCGTCTGGACCTGGGTGGTGGTCGTCGGGGAGTCCGGCGTGACCGTGTTCATCAGCACGACCGAGCCCTTGCCGTAGTGCTGGAAGACGTAGGGGATCTCGGCCGCGAGCTGGTCGCCGTAGGTCGGCATCAGGTTGAAGTACTCGGGGCTGAGCGGGTGCAGCATCGAGTTGGAGGCGCCGAACACGAACAGGAACGGGACCTTGGCCGCGGTCAGCAGCGGCACCTGGGCCGGGGGCTGGAGGCTGCCGCACTGGCCGGTGACGGCGAGGACCTTCTCGGCGATGAACGCCCGGGTGTTGGTCACCGCGCGGGCGGCGGTGTAGCCGTCGTCGCGGTTGTCGACCTTGATCTTCTTGCCGTTGACGCCGCCGGTGTCGTTGACGTGGTTGAACCAGGCGAGCATGGCCTGGTTCATCGGGGTGCAGCTCGACCCGACGGCGCCGCTCAGCGGTACCGAGATGCCGAGCGAGATGGTCCCGCCGCTGGCGGAGTTCCCGCCCCCGCTGGCGCCCGCGCCGCCCGCGGACGACGAGCTGCACGCGCCCAGGGCGAGGGCGGCCGCCACCGCGCCGACCGCGAAAGACGCGGTGATGCGCCGCCGGGCCAGGCGGTGCCTCCATCGTGACGGCGACGACGCCGCCTTGTCTGCTGACATGACGATCCCCTCATATATCCGGCTGGGGTCGGGGCATCCGGTCGCCGCTGGGGCGCAGATCGCGAGCCGTCCCCGCGGCCAGCGGAGGCCCAGGCCCGTGATGCGCCTGGGCTGGGACCCCGCCAGGTAACTTTTTGTGCGACTGTCTTTTTGTGAGACTGTCCGATTGACGGACAATCTGACGACCAGCTCAGCTTACAGACGAATTCACATGACGGCAATACTTCCCTGACACGTCCCGGCCGCCTGCGGTTCGGCAACCCCGGGGCACCTCTGTCGTCATGTAATGCCTGGTCGCGAGCGGGTCGCCCGGCCCGGCACCCGGACGGGGCGCCGGGCCGGGCGACGTTAGGCGGGCTAGGCGCGGCCGGGCTCCGGCACCGTCGAGCGAGTCCGGTCGGACCGGTCGATGGCGGACGCGAGCCGATCGACCTCGGCCCGGCGCACCAGCGCCGTGCCGGCCATGATGGGCCGCACCGTCCGGCCGAGGACCGCCCGGTCCGCGACCGGCCGGTCCCCCTCGTAGTGCACCCGGGCCTCGACCGTGATCGTGCCCGACGGGTGCCCGAAGGTGACGTTGTCATCGCCCCGCGGGCGGGCGGCGTACAGCTCGTGGACGACCGTGCCCCTGGTCACCGCGGCGATGGCGGTGCCGCAGCTCGCGGTGCCCGGGTGCGCCTCGTGCAGGGTGTCGCGCATCGGCTGGATGCCGGCGAAGCGGACCGCGAAGTCGTAGTCCGCCGCCGCGAGCGTGCCCTTGCCGCCGTACGTCTCGTACGCCTTGGGCGGGGCGACCGTGATCGGCCACGGGGTGGTCTTGGCATGGTCCACCCCCAGCAGGTCCTGGGCGGCGTGCCGGACGGCGGTGAACGTGTCCACCACGTCCGGGCCCTGCTCGGGCATCTCGTAGCCGGTCAGCCCGGCCTCGCCCGCGCGGAAGAAGACGCACATGTTGGCCAGGTCGACGATCGTGGCGGTGACCTTCCCGATGCCGGGGACGTCGAGCACGTCGGCCCGGTGGCCGGTCGGGAACAGGTCGCCGCCGAGGGAGGCGCCGGTGGCGCGGGAGAAGTCCGTCCACACGGCCGCGCCGGTGCCGGTCACGCCCGCGTTGACGTAGTCGCCCTCGACCAGGGGGGCGCCGTCGTCATCGGTCGGCACCTCGATCGTCAGCAGCATCTTGGTGTTGGTCTGGTAGACCCGCACCGTGGTCAGGCCCGGCTTGGCGGGCACCATCCCGGCCAGGATGGCGAACGTGCCCACGCTGGGGGTGAGGTTCCCGCAGTTGAAGTCCCAGAACACCCGCTCCTCGCCGATGGCGACCTGCGCGAACGTGTAGTCCACGTCGGCCTCGGGATGCCCGCTGGGGCCGACGATGCAGCACTTGCTGGTCGTCGGCATCGCCCCGCCGAGGCCGTCGATCTGCCGGACGTCGCGGGCGCCGAACAGGTCGATGAGGTACGGCCCCCACAGCGTCCGGTCCTCGGGGAGGTCGCTCGGCCGCAGGAACACCCCCTTGCTGGTCCCGCCGCGGATGAGCATCGTCGGGACCGGAATCATTTCCCGGGTCAGCAGCTCCGGCACGCTGGCCCAGCCATTGGTCCGCTCTGGCATCGGACCGCTCCCTTCTGCACGGCTACCGTGCGCAATGGATTACGCCCTGTGCTTCCAGGGCGCCTAGCTCGTCCAGTGACAGGCCGATGACCTCGGTGAGCACCTCGCGGGTGTGCTCGCCGACCGCCGGGGCCTTGAGGTGCACGGGCGGCTCGTAATCGCGGAAGAGCACCGGGAACCCCTTAACGGGCGGCCCGCTCGTGTCGAAGGTCACCTGGCGCTCGCGGAACCGGGGGATGACGGCGCGGTCGGCCGCGGTCAGCACCGGGACGGCGGGCACGCCGGCCGCGCGCAGCTCCGCCGCGGCCGCGTCGCGGCCCCGGGCGATGGTCCACCGGCTGATCAGGTCGCTCACGGCGGCGGCGTGCGCGTCCCACCAGGCGGCGTCTTGCCCGGCAAGCTCCCCGCCGCCGAGGAGGCCGGCCAGGGCCGCCCGCTCGGCGTCGGTGGCGCAGGAGATCGCCACCCAGCCGTCGTCGCCGCTGCGGTAGGTGTCATGCGGGGCGCGGCCCGGACGGGCGTTCCCGGCCGGGGCCGAGTCGCGCCCGGTCACCAGGTACTCGGCCAGGCTCGCGGCCAGCGTCCAGCTCACCACCTCCCGCTGGGAGACGTCCAGGCTGACGCCGGAGCGGCCCGAGCGCAGGCAGTAGGCGATGAACGCGGCCCCGACGAGCGAGACGAGCTGGTCGGGGTAGTTCACCTCCGAGGAGGACCAGATCGGGTGGCCGGCGTCGTAGCCGGTCAGCGAGGCGAGGCCGGACAGCAGGTCCAGCGTCGAGCCGAACGAGCTGTTGCCCGCCTCCGGGCCGTGCTGCCCCTGGCTCGACAGCGACAGGTAGATCAGGTCCGGGTTGATCGCCCGCAGCGACTCGTCATCGATCCCGAGCCGCTTGGTCACCCCGACGCGGTAGTTCTCCACCACCACGTGGGCGTGGCGGGCGAGCTGGCGGACCAGGTCGCGGCCCTGCTCGGTCTTGAGGTTGATGCCGACGTCGAGCTTGCCGACGTTGTTGGACGGGAAGTAGGGCGACTCGCGCTTGTCCCCGTCGGGCATCTTCCAGCTGCGGAAGGTGTCCGGCTTGTCGGTCCACTCGACCTTCACGACCGTCGCGCCGTGGTCGGCCAGCAGCCGGGTCACGGCCGCGCCGGCGGTGATCGTGCCGAAGTCGAGGACCACCACCCCGCGCAGCGGCTGCCCCTGGCCCGCCAGCAGCCACCCCGGCCGCAGCGGGCCGCCAGGCGGCGCCCAGGCCGGTTGCGGGCCATCAGCCGCCGCAGGCTGGGCCGGGTGCGGCGGTGCCGCTTGAGGCCAGGCGGCGTCGGGGGCGCTCCACGGGCGGGGGGCCGAGCCGGCGCCGGGAGCCTGCCCGGAGCGCCACGGCAGCTGGCCGCAGTGCGCGGGCGCCCCCACGGCCGGGACCAGCCCGAGGCCCGCGCCGGGAACCGGGGCGGTGAAGCCGCGCTCGCGCAGCTGCCGGGAGGCCAGCAGGCCCGAGGCGGGCACGACCCAGCCGAACGGCAGGCCCAGCCGCTGCGCGCGGACGTAGATCTCCTCGGCGGGCAAGGCGGCCGCCCAGCGCTCCACGACCGGCCACCAGCGCGGCCCTTCCTTGAGGCGGATGGCCTCGACCGCCAGCCGCGGGTCGCGCAGCTCGGGCGCGTCGACCAGCTCGACCACGCCGGCCCAGTGCCGCTGCAGGAAGATGAAGCCCACGTACCCGTCGGCCGCCCGGACCAGCCGCCACTCGCCGCTGTCGAGGCTCGCCCGCTGCAGGGCGCTGCCGGTCATGTGGTAGGCGACGTCGCCCTTCCAGTCCATGTAGGCGGCCACGTCGCACATCGCCACGTCCACCAGGTCGCCCGGCTCGCCCGCGTCGCGGCGGATGAGCGCCAGCTGGGCGCCCAGGAACCCGGTCACGCCGGCGCAGTAGGCGACCTGCTCGCCGCCGAGGCTCAGCGGCCGCTGCCCGGCCGCGCCGATCATGGTGGCGATGCCGCCGTAGGACTCCGCCAGCAGGCTGTCGCCCGGCATCTCGCTCAGCTCGCCCTCGCGGCCGAACGCGGTGATCCAGACCACGATGAGCCGGGGCCAGGACTCCCGCAGCCGCTCCGGCGCCAGGCCGAGGGCCGCCGCGGCCCCCGGGGTCACGTCGAGGACCAGCACGTCCGCCTGGGCCAGGAGGGCGGCCAGGGCCGCCTCGTCCCGGCCCGCGACCGACTGCTTGTCGGCGTTGAGGGCGGTGAAGGCCAGGCTCGTGCCCGCCGCGTTCAGCGGCGGCTGCGAGCGCAGCGGGTCCCCGCCCGCGGCCTCGACCTTGACCACGTCATGGCCGAGGCCCGCGAACAGCCGGCCGCAGACCGCGCCCGCGGTCCCGTCGGCGACCTCGACCACCCGCAGGAGGTCACTCTGCTTCCCGCGAGCCCACAACCAGGCCTCGCTCATGGACTCACTCCTTGCCCCGGATTGGGCTTGCCTTCGATGAAGTTGCTGAGCCCGGTTTCGTGGGCGCGGGAGCGCTGGTGGATCTCGGCGTTCACGTAGGCGCCGAACTCCAGGGCGGCCCGCCACTCGCTGATGTGCATGGGGATCTGCCACAGGGCCTTCTTCGACCACTCCAGCGCGTGCTGGTCGAACCGGGCCACGTCGCGGGCCAGGGCCAGGGCCGCGGCCGGCACCTCGTCGCTGGGGACGGCGATGTTGGCCATGCCCCAGTCCACGGCGGTGCGCCCGTCGATCCGCTTGGCCGTCAGGACCATGTACGCCGCCCGCTTCTGCGACAGGCGCAGCTGGGCGGCCGGGCCGGCGACGCCCGGGTAGAAGCCGAAGCCGATCTCGGGCATCCCGATCTGGGCGTCCTCGGCCACCACGGCCAGGTCGCTGGTGTTGATCAGGGTGGAGCCGCCGCCGAGGGCGTAGCCCTGGGCGGCCGCGATGACGATGGCCGGGTGGCGGCGGATCTGCTCCTGGACCGTCCGCCAGGCCTCGTTCAGCTCGTCCTCGTCGGCCGCGTCGCCGGTGCTGAGCTGGTTGAGGTCCATGCCCGCGCAGAACGTCCCGCCCGCGCCGGTCACGATGACCACGCTCGCCGTGCCCCGGGTCTGGTCCAGCGCGGCCAGCAGCGCCTGGCGCGCCTCCCGGTTGAGGGCGTTGCGCTTGGCCGGCCGGTTCAGGGTGATCCGGTAGATCCGGTCCTCGACCTGCTCGACGAGCACCGGCGCAGGCTCGCTCACGAGCTCGGTCACTGGTCCCCCTTGGCCGCCTCGAAGGCCGCGAGCTCCTCGGCCAGGATCGGGGCGGCGGTGGTGACCCCGTGGATGCCGAGCACCGACGCGATCTCCATCACCTCCAGGACCTCCTGGGCGGTGGCGCCGTAGCCGATGGCGTTGCTGATGTGCGCCTTCAGGCCCTTGACGTACAGGTGGGTGGCGGCGGTGTCGAAGGCGATGTAGACGAGCTCCTTGACCTTCGGCTCAAGCGTGCCGGTGCGCCACGGCACCGCCGAGAACTCGGTGTAGGCCGCCAGGAGCTCGGGGTCGAGCTCCAGCATCTCGTCCCAGAACTCGTGCCAGTAGCCGCGGGCCTGAGTGAACTCGGCCTTGATCTCTTCCTGGCGCTCGTTCAGCGGGGCCGGGCCGGCGCGCAGGCCCTTCTCTTGCAGCACCTCGACCAGGATCGGCACGCCGATGTTCATCGCGTGGATGCCGAGGGTGGCGGCGAGCTCCAGCACCTCCATGATCTCGGCCCCGGTCGCGCCGGCCGCGAGCGCCGCCTTGACGTGCTGGCGGACGCCGGGCAGGTACATGTGGGTCGCGTTCGCGTCGATCGCGATGTAGATGAGCTCCTTGACCTTGGGCGGCAGGACGCCGTGGCGCCACGGCACGGCCGAGAAGTTCATGTAGGCGAGCAGGAACTCGGGGTCGAGCCGCAAGATCGTCTCCCACAGCTCGCCCCAGGTCCCGCGGACCTCGATGAACTGGGCCTTGATCTCCTCCTGGCGCGGCGTCAGCGCCATCTCGCCTCCCTCGCTTGGCGCGTCCTGGCTCGTCGGCAGCCAGCGCGCGATCTCGGTGTGGTCCGCGGTGGGCGGCAGCGCCTCGGCCGCCCGCGCCCACAGGCCGGCCGCCTGCTCCCCCAGCCGGCTGGGCACGCCCTGCTGGGCGGCGAGGCCGGTCGCGATCCGCATGTCCTTGAGCATCAGCCGCAGCCCGAAGCCCGAGTTGTAGGTCTCGGGGAGGATGAAGTTGGGCCACTTGTTCTCGGTTGACCCGCTGCGGCCGCTGGAGGCGTTGAAGATCGACAGCATGACCTCGGGGTCGAGGCCGAACTGGCGGCCCGCCTCGATGGCCTCTGACGACACCAGCAGGTGGGTCGCCGACATGAGGTTGTTCAGCGCCTTGACCGCGTGGCCGGCCCCGACCGGGCCGGCCCGGTAGACCTTGCCCATGACCGCGAGCACGTCCTGCACGGGCGCCACGTCCTCGTCGGCGCCGCCGACCATCACCGCGAGCTTGCCGCTGACGGCGCCCTTGACCCCGCCCGAGACCGGCGCGTCAATAAGGGAGGCGCCGGCCGCGCGCAGGCTCGCGGCGAGCGCCCGGGTCCGTGCTGGTTCGGAAGAGCTCATGTCGACCAGCACGGCCGCCGCGCCCGGCCCCGCCCCGGCCGCCAGGGCGGCCGTGAACGAGGGCTCGGTCGCGACCGCCTCGACCACGCCCGAGTCGGGCAGCATCAAGATCACGATGCTGGCGCCGGTGGCGGCCTCAGTGGCAGACCCGGCCGCCTTGCCGCCCCGGGCGGCGAAGGCGTCCCGGGCCGCGTCGCTGACGTCGAAGCCGCGGACTTCGTACCCGGCGTCAACCAGGCGCCCGGCCATCGGCGACCCCATGTTGCCGAGGCCGACGAAAGCGATAGTGGGCTTTGGCGCGTCAGGCATCCTGGCCCAGCTCCTTGAACACCTTCTCGGCGACCCGGAACGACTCCAGCGCGGCCGGCACGCCGACGTAGATCGCGGCCTGGAGCAGGACCTCCTGGACTTCCTCGACGGTGACGCCGTTGTTGATGGCCCCGCGGACGTGGACGGCGAGCTCGTGCGACCGGTTGAGGGCGGTCAGCATGGCGAGGTTGAGCAGGCTCCGCGTCTTGCGCTCGAGTCCGTCGCGGTTCCAGACGACCCCCCAGCAGTACTCGGTCACCAGCTCCTGGACCGGCCGGGAGAAGTCGCTGACCTGCGCCAGCGAGCGGTCCACGTGCTCGGCGCCGAGGACGGCGCGGCGGATCTCGATGCCGCGCTCGTAGCTCTCGGCGTGCGTCGCCTCTGTCATCTCTACCGGTCCTCACTGTCGGGGGAAGTGGTGTACTCGGCCTCGCTGACTTCCTGCTCCCACGAGGTGGTGCCGAGCGAGATCGCGAGGTGGGTCAGGAACGAGCCAGGGGCGCCACCGTGCCAGTGGCGCTCGCCCGGGGGCACCCAGACGACGTCACCCGGGCGCAAGGCGCGCGGCCGCTCGCCGTAGGTGCAGATCAGGCCACTGCCGGCCAGCACGTGGAGGATCTGGCCGCGCTCGTGGTGATGCCAGAACGTCCGGCCGCCCGGCGGGAAGAAGACGGTGTTGATGGTCACGCCATCGGTCGCGGGCAGGACCGGGTCCGCCCAGGCCTCGCCGGTGAACGTGGGGCCGCGCTTGTCGGTGGCCGCGCCCGCGACCCGGCCGGGAACGATGATCACTTGCTCGCCTCTTCATCAGTCGTGTGGAGCCGGACGCCGCCGGACACGTCGCCGATCGCGTCGACGACGGTGTTGCTGATCTCGTCGCCGTAGCCGAGGCCCATGGCCAGCCCGAAGGAGGCGACCGGGCCGGCGGCGTTGAGGCTGGCGATGCCCAGGCTCGCCGCCAGGTCCGTGTAGAGGGTGACGTCCTTCATCATCAGGGCGTTGGTGAGGCCGCCCTTGAGGTAGTCGCCGTGGATGATCTTCGGGAACCGGTTCAGGGACGCGAAGTTGACGCCGGAGCTGGAGTTGATGATCGCCAGCAGCACCTCAAGGTCAAGGCCGGCCTTCTTGCCCGCCACCATGACCTCGGCCGTGGCGGCCAGCGAGACCGCGTTGAGGAAGTTGTTCAGCAGCTTGGCGACGTGCCCCGAGCCGCTGTCCCCGCAGTAGAAGACCTCGGCCGAGAAGGCGCCGAGGACGGGGCGGACCCGGTCGAGGGTGGCGGCCTCGCCGCCCACCATGAGCGTCAGCGTGCCCTTGTCGGCCGCGGCGGCGCCACCGGAGATGCCGGCGTCCAGGTAGCCGACGCCCCGGGCGGCCAGCTCAGCGTGGATCGCCCGGGTGGAGGCGGGATTGGCGGTGGACAGGTCGACCACCACCTGGCCGCTGCGGGAGTGCGCGATGAGGCCGCCGGGGCCGCCGGTGATGGCCTCGACCACATGGCTGTCGGGCAGGGACAGCAGCACGATGTCCGCCTCGTCCACGACCTCCGCCACCGACGCGGCCGGGCGGGCGCCCAGGTCGGCCGCGAGGCCGGGGCGCACGTCGAAGCCGGCCACGGGCAGGCCCTGGGCGACCAGGCGGGCCGTCATCCGGCCCCCCATGTTGCCCAGGCCGATGAAGCCGATCACGTCACTCATTGCCACTCCAGTTCCAGCTCGCTCCGTACAAGGCCGCGTCGACCGCGGCCGGGTCCCAGGCACCGGCCCCGCCCGACGGGCGGACGGTGTTGACGATCGTGGCGCCGCCGTCAACCGAGACGACCTGCCCGGTCATGTAGGCCGCGTCCGCGCTGAGCAGGAACGCGACGACCGCGCCGATGTCGGCCGGCGTCCCGGCCCGGCGCAGGGGCGTGGTGGCGGCCCGCTGCGTCATGTCGTTCTTGCCGCCGGCGGTGCTCGCGGCGGCGGCGAACAGGTCGGTTGGCACGATCCCGGGGGCGACGGCGTTCACCCGGATGCCGAGCGGGCCGCCGTACATCGCCGCGCCGTGCATGAGCCCGAGGGTGGCGTGCTTGGACGCCTGGTAGGCGAGCAGGTCGGCGCTGCCGGTGAGGCTGGCGATCGAGGCCGTGAGCACGATGGCCCCGGGCGGGCCGCCGGCCGGGCGCCCCTGCGCCCGGAACTGGCGGAAGGCGGCCCGCAGGCCGAGGAACTGGCCGCGCACGTTCACCGCCAGCACCCGGTCGAACTCCTGCGCCGGGAGGTCGGGGACGGGGGCGAAGGTGCCGAAGATCCCGGCGTTGAGGTGGTGCAGGTCGATCCGCCCGAACGCGGCCACGGCGGCCTCGGTGCAGGCATCGACCTGGGCCTCGTCCGACACGTCGGCCGTGACGGCCATCGCCTCGCCCGGCAGCTCGGCCGCGACCCGGGCGGCGGCGTCGCCGTCGATGTCGACCACGACCAGCCGGGCGCCCTCGGCCGCCAGCCGCTGGGCCGAGCCACGGCCGATCCCGTTGCCGGCCCCGGTGACCAGCGCCACCTGGCCCGCCAGCTTCCCGCTGCTCATGAGCTCTCCTCGCTGGCGCTCGTCGGCCTCATTCGCCGCCCTACCTCCCGGGGGGCGACCCCCCGTACCCCCCGATCCGCGCCCGCTGGCAAAAGCCGCCAGCATAGCGGGCGCTCCTCGCTTCCTGACTCGCTCACGAGCGCCGCCCCCCGATCACGGCGACCTGGGCGCCCGCCGGCCCGCCGGCCGCGGCGAACCGGCCCAGGGTTGCGGGGTCGTGCCCGCTGACCACGTGGGCGACGGTCCCGTCGGCCGTCATGGTCCTGACCTTCTCGAACCCGGCGTACATGTCGACCAGGCTCGCGACCGAGACGAAGGGCATGTCCTTATCGCACTCCTCGTAGTAGTGGACGGCGTCGGAGGCCAGCAGGACCGGCCCGTCCGCCGTGCGCACCAGGACGACCGACTGGCCGGGGGTGTGCCCGCCGACCTGGATCACCTCGATGCCGTCGGCGACCACGTGCCGGTCGTCGAACAGCGTCGCCCGGCCCTCGTCGACCACGTCCGCCAGCGCGCGCAGCTCGCTGTCCTCGACCGAGTGATGGAACAAGGGGTGCTTCGCGTGGGGACCGGTCCAGAACTCGACCTCGTCGCGCGCGATGACCACCGGCGAGGAGCTGAAGTGGGCCAGGTTGCCGATGTGGTCGTAGTGCGCGTGGGTGACGACGACGATCGGCTCGTCCACCGGGTAGATGCCGAGCCCGGCCAGGGCGTCGCGCGGGTCAATGAGCATGGTGCGCCCGCGCACCGCACCGCCCGCCGCGCTGAAGCCAGTGTCAACGATTACCGTCTGTGATTCATTTCGCACGACCCAGCAGAAATAGTCCATCCCAATGGGCGCGTCCGGCTCGTGATAGAGGCCGTAGTTCAGGAAGACATCGCTGCGAACGGTGCTCCGCGCCCCGTACTTGACGATGAGGACCTCGTACTCACCCTGGTCGCTCATATCGCTGCCTCGCTGATAATGAGCACGTCAGAGCCGTTGACGACCACGCCGGAGCCGACCTTTCTCCTGTGATGGGCACGGGTGCAGAGCGCCCGGCCCGGATGGCAACTCCCTGGGCCGACCGTTTTCCCGTAGCAGGGCAACTCTGACCGACTATATGACCGTCAGACAAAATTGGCAAGATTGACGCTAGTCACCCATCACGCTGCGTACACGCCAAACCGCTCCGTGGCGGCGGTCCGGGCCCGGCGGCGGCCCGTGGCGGAGAGCTAGTGAGAGCTGATGCTCAGGCGGCGCGGGCCGGGGGACGGCGTGAACGTGAGCAGGCGCGGCGGGCGCAGGCCCTGGCCCGCGAACCAGGCGCTGACCTCCGCCCGGACGGCGGGCAGCTGGTCGGCGAAGGCGAGCGCGCAGGCGGGGCGGCCGGGGCCGTCGGCGATCATCCGCGCGCCGGCCGCCCCGCCCCGCAGCGCCGCCTGCACGGCCCCGTGCTGCACGTCGTCGGCGGCGGCCTCGGCGGCCGACCGGGCCGCGGGCAGGGCCGCCCGCAGCTCGTGGTGGGCGGCGGTCAGCATCGGGCCGAGGCCGATGATGTCGCCCACGCTGAGGGCCTCCAGGGCCGCCTCGATCGGCGACCGCTCGGCCGGCGCCGGGCGCGGCGCGGCCCGCATCCGCGGGTCGATGAGCACCAGCCGCATTCCGGCGGCGGCCAGGTCAAGCGGCAGCTGGCGGTCCCCGGTCAGGCCGCACCCGCCGGTCCGCCCGCCGGCGGTGATCCCGCCGGCGGTGGTCCCATCCACCGTGCCCCCATCGACTGTGCCCCCATCGGCCGTGGCGCAGCCGGCGACGGCGCAGCCGGCCGCCAGCCCGCCACCGGGTCCGGGCGGCTGCCCGCCCGCCTGGCTGTGCCCACCCGGAAGCCGCTGCCCGCCCGCCTGGCTGTGCCCGCCCGCCTGGCTGTGCCCACCCGGAAGCCGCTGCCCGGCCGGAAGCCGCTGCTCACCCGGAAGGCCCTGCTCACCCGAAAAGCCCTGCCCGGCCGAAAAGCCCTGCCCGGCCGGTAGGCCTTGCTGGCCAGCAAGGCCCTGCTCGTGCGCTAGGCACAACCGGATTGCCGCCTGGGTCGCGCTGCCCGTCCCGGCGCCGGTGCCAGGTGGCAGTTCCGGCCGGACCAGCAGCATTGCCCCTGCCCGGGCCGCCCGCAGCCCCGCCCGGGCCCAGTCCGGGCCGCCCCCGCCGGCCGCTTCCCCGGCCGTCAGCCGCTCCCGCTCCCCCGGCCGGTCGGCCAGGGCGAGCTCGATGGCGTCCCCGTCGCCCGCGCCGCGGGCGGCGGCGGTCCCCCAGGGGGCCGCCACGGTCAGCCGCAGCGCCCCGTCGGCCAGCAGCGTCACGGTGCCGGGGACATGCCACGCGACGGCGGGCGGGCGGCCGAACTCGGCCCGGAAGGCGGCCTCCAGCCGCAGGTCGAGCCCGAGGTCCAGGCGCTCGGTCAGGTCAGCGGTCATGGCTGAGGATGTCTTCCTTCCGGGCGAGGATCCGGTACGCGTTGCCAACGTCCCGGCGGCGGGCGAGCGCCCGGCCGGCGGTCAGGTCCAGCAGCAGTCCGGCCGCCATGACCGGCACGCCAACCATCCACAAGACGGCCCGCCAGGCCTGCCCGGCCGCGGACGCCGGCGGCCGCCACGGAACGGCGTACGGGGACGCGTGGTGCCAGAGCCACAACACGGCGGCGAGGAAGAAGTCGCTCGCGATGTGGGCGGGGCCGCGCTCGACCGCGACCGGCCGCAGCCCGCGCTGCTCCAGGGCCTCGGCCAGGTTGGCCAGCGGCATCAGGTGCTGGTGCTGCGGCTGGAACCAGGGCATCCAGTACCGCCCGAACAGGCCAGCCAGCGGCCACTGGGGGTCGGGCAGCTCGATGAGCAGGTAGCCGCCGGGCGGCAGGGCACGCGCGGCCGCGTCGAGCTCGGCCCGGGGATCGCGGGTGTGCTCCAGGTAGTGGTGCATGCTGATCACGTCGTAGCGGCCCGCGAGGGTGTCGGCCAGGGCGGGGAACTCGCCGTGATAGGCGGTGTCGACCCAGCCCCGGCGCTCCGCCTCCAGGATGCCGGCCCCCATGTCGAGGCCGTCGAAGACGGTCTCCGGCCACGCCTCGGCGGCGATGGCGGCGAAGTGGCCATGGCCCGCGCCGACGTCGAGCCACGCCTTGGGGGTGGTGTACGGCCGGACCATCCCCGCCCGGCCCAGGTAGGACTGCCGGGTCGCGGTGAAGACGCGCTCGGTCGTGTCGGTGCCGAGCCCGTCGTAGACGTCCCGGTAGTAGAAGCCCAGCCCTTCCAGGGTCAGGCGCGGGTTCTGGAAGACGTGCCCGCAGTTACCGCAGCGCTCCAGGGTGAACGTTCCCGGCTTGCCGACGCCCAGGTCGGGGCTGCGGACGGCGACGGTGAGGGCGGGCGAGGCGCACCAGGGGCAGTCCGGGCGCCGCTCCTCCAGGAACCGCTGCGGGCCCGCGGCCAGGGCGGCCTGGTAGTACGGGCCGGCGGCGGCCAGCTCGACGTCGCGCCGCCGCCCGGCGGCCGACTGCCACCGGCCCGCCAGGGTGCGCCCGATCACGTACGGGGCGTGCACCGGGCGGCCGAGCGCGGCCGCGTGCAGCCCGCGCGGCGCCAGGGCGGTGCCGGCGAAGATCAGGTACGGCTGCAGGCAGTACGCGGCCAGCGCGAGCAGCCCCCACGGCCAGCCGGCGGCCAGCGCGAGCGCGGTCAGGGCGAACGGGATGGCGTCCAGCGCCACGTGGACGGACACCACGACCTGGTTGGCCTGCAGCCGGGCCCGCCGCCGGTCCAGGTCGCCCGCCGTCCGGCCATCGCCCGCGGTGCCGCCTCCGGCCGGGTACCCGCCGCCGGGGGAAGTACCGTAGCGCAGCCCCGGGGCCACGACGATGGCGGCGCCCCTGCTGGGGGCGCAGGGCCGCAGGTGGCGGATGGCCGCGACCACGTCGGCCGGGTCACCCGGCTCGTCGACTGGCCGGGCATCGGCCCGCTCGGCCATCGGCCCGGCCACCAGGACCGCGATCCCGGCGCCGCGGCCGACGGCGATGCGGTTGTCGCGGTACGCCACCGGGTCAACCCGCCGCAGCATGTCCCGGGCCGCCGTCACGGGCAGGTCGGACGGCACCAGCTCCAGCATCTCCAGCCGCTCGGCGGCGGCGTGGGCGGCAGCGGCCCGGCGGGTCGCGGCGTCGGGGGCGGTGCCCCGAGCGGTCAGCCAGGTCCAGTCCGGGCCGGGCGGCCGGCTCCCGCCCGGGCCAGCAGGGGCGGCCGGCAGCGCCGACGGCACCCGGGCGCGCAGCCGCAGGCCATTGACGATCAGGCCGGCGACGACGATCGCGGTCACGATGATGGCGGTCACAGCAGCTCCTCTACGTGGTCGGCCGCGGCGCGGGCACCGCCGGCCGCGGCGAAAGACTGGGCGATCTTGGCCGCGCCATGGCGGTAGGAAGGGTCGTCGAGCACCGCCCGGACGGCGGCCCGCAGCTCGGGGGCGCTCACCCGGGCGAAGCTGAGGCGGATCCCGGCGCCGGCGTCCGCCACCTGCTGGGCGATCACCGGCTGGTCGTCCCTGATCGGGGCGAGCACCAGCGGCAGCCCGTGCGCGAGCGTCTCGCACACGGTGTTATTGCCGCCGTGCGACACGACGGCGGACAGGTGCGGCAGCAGCGCCAGCTGGGGCACGTGCTCGGCGAACAGGACGTGGTCGGGGGCGCCGGGGACCGGCGGGCAGAGCAGGATCGCCTGCAGCTCGGAGCCGAGGCCGGCCAGCGCCTCGACCGCCACCCGGAAGAACCGCTGCCCGGCCTCGCCGTTGACGGTGCCGAGGGAGACCAGCAGGTGCCGGCGGCCCGGGTCAAGCCACTCCCACGGGAACTGCCCCCGCTCGGGCCGCCCAGCCAGGGCCGGGCCGGTGAAGACCACCTTGCCGGCGAAGCCGCCCACTTCCCCGGTTAGCTCGGGGGTGGAGAACACCAGCATGAGCCGGTCGGAGAAGCGCAGGTCAACCGGGTCGTCCACGCCGATCTCGCGCTGGAAGGCGGTGATCTGGGCGGTGATCCACTCACCGACCTTCGGCATCGCCCCCAGCGGGCGGGTCAGCTCGGCCGGGGTGCTGACCGACGTGACCCAGGCGATGCCGGCCCGCCGCGCCGCGGCCGCCCCGGCCAGGACCTGCTGGTCGGCCACGACCACGTCGGGCGCGTACGCGGCGATGGCGGCCTCGACCCCGGGCAGCATGCCCTGGGCGAGGGGGATGATGAACTCCTGCCACAGGTACTTCAGGGCCGCGAAGCCGCGCATCCCGGCCGGCCGGTCCCCCACCCCGGTCGCCAGCAGCCGGATCGTGTCGGCGGCCACCGGGAACACCCGCGCGCCGGCCGGCAGCAGCGCCGCCAGCAGGTCCGGGTGCCCCGCCCAGGCAACCTCGTGCCCGCGGGCCGCCAGCTCGGCCCCGACGGCGACCGTCGGGTTGACGTGCCCCACCAGCGGCGGCACGACGAACAGGACCCGGCTCATGCGATCGCCTCGCTGGCGCTCGTCGGCCGCATTCGCGGCGGCGCGGTGCTTCCTGATTCGCTCGCGAGCTCGCTCATGCGATCGCCTTCCGGAATGGCAGCCAGTCCAGGACGGCCGCGCGGACGAGGCCGGGCGCGTCGGCCAGCATGTAGTGGGCCGCGCCGGGGACGATCTCGACCCGGCTGGCGGGCACGTGCTCGCGCAGGTCCTCGGCGCTGTCGCGCAGGTCCGAGTGCTCGCCGAAGATGCCGAGGACGGGGCAGCCCAGGCCGGCCAGGTCGGCCAGGTCCAGCGGCTGCTCGGCCGCCAGGTCCTCGATCAGGCTGGTCTCGTTCAGCAGGGCGTTGACGGTCTCGGCCGAATCGGCCTGCCGCCGCTGCCCGGCCCGGCGGTGCCGGCCGGCGAAGCCGGGGTCGTGCTCCAGCCGCAGCGCCTGGGCCGCCAGCGTGTTGAGGATGTTTTCGAGCCAGGCGGCCGAGCGCGGCCCGGCGCAGCTCGCGTCGATCAGCGCCAGCCCGGCCACCCGCTCGGGCGCCGCGACCGCCATGCGGGCGGCGACGAGGCCGCCGAAGCTGTTGCCGACCAGGTAGGCCGGCTCGGTCACGTCGAGCGCGTCGAGCAGCGCCCGCAGGTCGGCCACGTGGCCCGCGACCGAGTAGCCGCCCGGCGGGCGGTCGGAACGCCCGTGGCCGCGCAGGTCGTACATCAGCGCCCGCGCGCCCGCGATCGCCACCGGCCCGGCGAGCGTGTAGTAGAAGCTGGAGAGGTTGTCGATGAGCAGCCCGTGCACGAACACCACGGCCGGGGCGACGGTGCCCGGGGGCGCGGCCTCGTCGCGCGCGGCCGACAGGCGCTGCACGTGGAAGCGGGTGCCGTTGGCGCTGATGACTGGCATGGCGGTCAGGCGGTCGCGGCCAGCTGGGCCTCGATGTAGCCGGCGAGCTGGCCCGCGGTGATGGCGGCGACGGCGTCGATGTCCATGTCGGCGATGAAGGCGACGAGGTTCACCCGCTCGCCGTAGCGCACCTGGAGCTGCTCCGACAGCTGGACGAACTCGATGCTCTCCATGGCCAGGTCATCGCTGAAGGAGGTCCCGGGGGTGACCGGCACCTGGCGGATGAAATCCGCCCCGAGCACGTCGGCGAGGATGTCCGCGATCTCGTCGAGGACGCTTCGGGTCACTGTCGTTGTCCTTTCTCTCTTGCGGTTCCGGCGGCACTGTGGGTAGGGCAGCACCGTTGCGGCGGGCGCTAGTCGTTGGCTGGCTCCGGGGGCGGCGGCAGGCGAGTGGTCCCGGCTGGCTCGGTCACGATCACCCCGCCATCGGCGTCGAGGCTGACCGAGAACGGGGCGCGGGCCCGGCCGGTGACCGCCACCGCGACCGGCCGCCCGGGGGCGCCGAGGGCGCTGCGGGCGACCGACACTGGCGGCGCCTGGAACGAGCCGCGGACGCAGACCCCGCCGCCGGCGGCCTCGGCGACGGCGACCTCGACCGGGTAGACCGGCCCGGCGCCCCGTTCCCACAGCTCCCGCCGGACCGCGTCCTTGACCGCGATCCGGCCCAGCAGCCATAGCCGCTGCTCGCGCGGGCTGATCCGCTGGTACTCGGCCCGCTCGGCGGCGTTGAGGTAGCGGCGCATGATCATCTCCCGCGACGCGGTGTCCGGCCAGCGCTCGACGGCGACGGTCCAGCCGCCGGGCGCGGCCCACGCCAGCAGGCAGGCGCCGGGGTTCAGCCGGGTCCGCCACATCGCGTCGTTGGACACGAAGCGGCGGACCGCCCACCCCTCGACCTGGCACCACACCCGCCCGTCGCTGGTGCGGAGCTCGGCGTCGGCCCGCATCGCGGTCCCGGTGACCTCGCGGATCCGCACGGTGCAGCCGAGCACCGCCCCCGCCTGCTCGGGCCCGTAGAGCCGGATGGCGCGGAACCCGGTCGGCAGGATCTCCCGGTCGATGGTGTGCGACACCTGCATCCAGTGGCCGATGAGCTGCCCCGCGTTGTCCAGCAGCGCGCCCCGCGTCGGCAGGGCGCGGATGCGGCCCTTGAGCCCGTCGTCGGCCACGGCGTCGATGCTCTCCAGCCCGGCGAACCGGGGACCGTGGAACATCCAGCCCCGCGCGTACAGCTCGCGGGCGGGCACCGGAGCCGGCCGCTCCCCCGCCAGCGGGGCCTTGTCGGGGGCGGGCGGCGCCGGGTACCGGTCGGCCAGCACGACCTGCCCGGTCGCGTAGCCCTCGATCGTGACCCGCACCCGGTCACCCCGGCCGGGCGCACCGCCCGGCCCGGCCGCGGCCGGGCCCTCGCTGACGGCCCGGACGAGGGTGCGCGTAGGCGGCTCCACCGGCAGCCAGCGCAGTGCCCGGACCTGCTCGTAGGCCACCACGACGCGGCCCGGCCGCAGGCTGAGGGCCGCGTCGGCCATGACCTCCAGCATCACCGTGAGCGGCACGATCGGGAACCGGTCAGAGTCATCCGGCCACCCCTCGGGCTGCGGGATGAGGCAGTGGTCGGCGATCTCGGGCATGGTCCGCAGCGAGAACTCCCGCTCGACCGTGATCTCGTCAGGCCCCTGAGCTGCCTGGGACACGAGAGACCCGAAGGATGCAGGAGGCCCGCTAGTCGCAGCAGGCGCGAGTGGCCCAGCGGGCATCGGAGGTCCAGGCGGCACCGGAGGTCCATGCGGCGTGGGAGATCCATGCGGCGTGGGAGATCCAGGCGGGGCGTGCGACCCGGCGGGCGTGCTGGCCCCCGGGAACGCCCGTGCAGGCAGTCCGGCCGGAGAGACATCAGGCGCGGATAGGCCACTCAGCGCCGAGGGCGCCTGAACTGGGGATGACGAGGCCGGGGACGACGAGGCCGGGCACGACGAGGCCGGGGACGACGAGGCCGGGGACGACGAGGCCGGGGACGACGAGGCCGGGGACGACGAGGCCGGG
>DATBEM010000160.1:0-27325 GCA_036276115.1 Trebonia sp. | reverse complement strand
CGGCCCGGACACCCCGGCCGGGGTCTGCGGGGGCACGTCGAAAGGGGGGATGGTCTCCGGCTGCCCGCCGGCGTCGGGCGCGGCGATGCCGGCCGCCTCCGGGCTCACCGGCAGGTCGTTCATCGTGGCGGTCAGTGGGCTGGCGGCCGCTGGCGACGGCTCACCCGCCTGCTCGTCCGGCGCGAGCGCAGGCGGCTCGCTGGCAGCCGCGGCGTCCGCGCTGTCATCGCTGTCATCGCTGCCAGCGTCGCCGGCGGCCGGGGCGTCATCGGCCCGGTCGTCGGCGCCCCGGTCACCGGCGGGGCCCCCGGCGTCCGCGAGGTCGTCGCCGGCCCAGTGGCCGGCAGCCCGGTGGTCGGCGGCCAGCTGGTCAGCTACCTGGTGGTCAGCTGCCTGGTGGTCAGCTACCTGGTGGTCAGCTGCACTGCCCGCGTCCACGATGTCGTCATCGGCGTACGCCGGCTCGGCCGCCGGCTGCCCGGCTGGCGGCGCGAGCTCCGCGCTGGCCGCCGCGGCGGGGTCGGCCGCCAGCGGCGGGCCGGCCGGCTCCGCGAGTGCCTGCCCGGCCGGCTGGACGCCTGCCGGGGTCTCTCCGGTCCCCCCGGTCGCGGAGGTCACCTCCAGCGCCAGCCCGGCCGCGTAGATGACCCCGCCGTCCAGCTGGAGCCGGTCGTCGGGGGCCGCCGGTCCCCCGCTGAGCAGCCAAGCCCGTACTTCCGAGCCGGTGAACGTGCGGTGGACCGGGAGCATCGAGCCGTCCGCGGTGAGCACCACCTCCGGCTCGCCGTCCACGGCGACGGTCACCCGGGCGGAGCCGTGGACGAGGACCGCCACCTCGCCCCCCGCGGTCACGCCGGCGCAGGCCCCGGAGGACTGGCCGGGATACGTCAGCAGGGCCCGGGCAGCGGCGAGCACCAGGGCGGTGCCGTCACCGCCCGCCGTCTGCTCGAGCGCGCCTAGCAACGGGTCGGGCCCGTCAGACTGGCCATCGGTCACGATGACGAGGTCACCGCGCCTGGCTACCAGGCCCTGGCCTGGCAGCGGAGCGCATGCGGTGATCGTCATGTCGGTCATACGAGCCTCCCACCTCGGAAACGCCAGCGGATAAACGGAACGCGCATGGGACCCTGCGTCGCCAGCCACGCGCACAGCCACACGACGATGAAGTCGAGCAGGTACGCCGGCAGCGGCGGCGTGGTGCTGATGCCGGGTACCACGTGGGCGGCGAGCAGGAGCCAGACCGCCGCGCCCTCCCAGGCCCCGCTGACGAGGCCGAAGAGCGCGGGCCAGTCCTTCTCCCAGCGCCATTGCATGAGCAGATGGTAGATCAGTTCCCAGATGATCCCGATAACGGCGATCGTCGCCAGGATGGCATACGCCGCCTCGTACGCCCCGCCGGGGGAGCTCGCGATGCCGATGAACGGCGTGATGACCGCGGTCACGATGGCCCCGGCCGAGGCGAGCACGAAGAGCCGGGTCTGGACGCGGCCAGCCAGCGTGGGCACCATCAGGGCCTCCTTCGCGCCGCGGGCCGGGTCAGACCGGGGTGCCGGCGAGCCACTTGAACCACTGGACCGTGGACCGGACCGGACCGATCTTCTCGCACCAGCCGCGCCGGGCGAGGTCGTCGGCGATCTCCTGGGCGGCGATCTGCATCCCGACGAAGTGATCGGGGCCGGGGAAGTAGCCGCCGAGCGTCGCCGCGCCGGAGGCGTAGAGGGCGCCATCGCCGCTGGCGGTGCCCTTGACCTCGAAGTGCCGCTCGACCTCGAGGCGGCCGAGCGGGTTGCGGACCGCGGCGGTGTTCTTGAGCAGGTCGGCCAGCACCCGGTGCTCGGAGATGTCCGCCTCCAGGCCCGTGCAGTCGATGACGAAGTCGGACGTGATCCGCTGCTCGCCGTCGCGCCCCGTCACGTAGCTGACCACGCCGCCGCCCGGCCCCGGCTCCGCCCGCTCCACCACGCCCTGCAGGTCGCGGTAGTAGCCGCCGGCCCGGCCGTCGGCCAGCTGCCGCTGCCAGAGGCGGCGGCGGGGGGTGTTGGTGCCGCCGATGAGCTTGTACAGGTCGGCCCGGTCCTGGCCGTCGAGCTTGCGCATCCGGGCCTTGAGCTGGCCGCCCCATACCGACTTGGGGTAGTTGAAGCCCTGGTAGGCCCAGCCGTGGTCGCCCTTGCGGCGCATCCACGGGTGCGGGCCGTGCGGGCCGTCAATGTAGGTGCGGAAGACGTGGATGATGCTCGTGGGCAGCTGGTACTTCGCCCGGTCGTCGAACAGCCGCTGCAGCACCCGGGAGGCGACAATGCCGCCGCCGCGGACCACGACGGTGCCCGCCCGGCTCTTGAGCGTCTCGTAGACGTGCTCGTGAGGCTCGTAGGCGGCGACGACTCGCTCGTAGTCCTGGTGCTCCTCCCGGTAGGCCTGCAGGTCAGGCAGGTAGCGCAGGCCCGGGTAGCCGACCGCCAGGTGGACGAACCGTGCCCGGTAGGCGACCCGCTTGGTCCGGCTGGTGCCCGCGTCGGGGGTCAGCAGCACGAAGTAGCCCCCGCCGAACCGGCGCCGGACCATCCGGACCGCGCCCCGGGCGATCAGCTTCTCGTAGCCGATGCGGCGGGACTCGCGGTCCATGGCGGCGAAGACCATCGAGCGCCGGGGCGTCCAGTAGTCGGCGAAGACCGGCTCGATCAGCACGTGCCACAGGGGCGCGAGCGACCTGTCCTGCCATGCCTCCTGCAGGGCGTAGGAGGGGAACCCCCAGATGTTGTCGGGCCGGGCCGAGGAGTCGGAGCGGATTCGCGAGTCGCCGGAGATCTGCGACACCCGGGTCAGGTACTCGTACGTCTGCCAGGGAAAGCCGATGTTGGTCAGCACCCTGATCCGCTCGGGCGGCACGCCCGCGATTCGCAGGTAGTCCACCATGGCGAACGAGCCCATGCCGCCCCCGACGGTGACGAACGGCGCGTCGATGACGGGGATGCCCGCCGCCGCCAGCATCCGGTCGGTCCACACCGGCGCGTCGAGCAGCTCGTTCGTCAGGTCCCCGCCGCCCTCGCCGGGCATGCGGTCGGGCACCAGCTGCGCTAGCTCAGCGCCGAAGCCGCCGATGACGGTGGTGCGCTGCCACTCCTCAGTCACCCCTCACCGCCGCGCCGCTCGCAGGGGGCCGGTCCGCCCGTTCATGTCTCCTCAGTCCAGCCCGCTGAGGAGTTCGTTACACGCCGGCGGCCCGGCCCGTCCCCGCTCGTCACTTGGCGCACGAGTACGTGAACTGGGTGTTGCCGACCGCCTGGTTCGGCGACAGCACCTGCAGCTGGACCGTGGCCTGCTGGCTGCCCGTCCCGGTGAACGTCCACTTGAGGGTCACCTGGATGCTGTCCTGGCCGCTGCCGTTGGTGACGGTGGCGGCGGCCTCGGGGGCCGAGTTGCGGGTCCACTCGTAGGTGACCTGGCCGCCCGTGCCGTTGGTGACGATCGTGCCGATGATCGCGACCTCGCCCGAGCAGTTCTTCGGCGCGCTCGCCAGCGCGACGCTCACGCCGCTGACCTTGAGGGCCGGGTGCTGACTGCGCTCGTACACGAAGGCGGCCACGCCGCCGACGATGGCCAGCGTCACCAGGGTGCTGATGATGCCGCGCCAGGGCGAGCGCCGCCGGCGGCGGCGGCCCGGCCGGGCGGCCGTGTCCGGCCAGGCCGGGCCGGACGCCTGCTGGGTGCCGGGGTGCTGGGTGTCCGGGTGCCGGGTCTGCGGGAACTGCCCGCCGCCGGCCTGGCCGCCCCCGGTGGGGGCGCTGCCGGGCGGCGGGCCCGCGTAGGCGGCGTCCATGGTGGCTCCCCGGCCGCCGCCGGCGCCGCCGTAGCTCGCGCCGGGATCGTCGAAGTTCCCGATCGTGGGCTGGTAGCCGCGGACGCCGTCGGCGAAGGCGCCCGGGTAGGCGGTCCCGGTGCCGGACAGGTCGGCGAGCCGCTCCGGCGTGAGCTGGGTGCCGCGGTGGGCCTCGGCCGGGGGCTGCTGCTGCTGCGGCCGGCCGGGGGGATCGCTGGCGAAGACGGTCGCCCGGTCGGCCTCCTGGGCGCCGAGGGCAGCGCCCCCGGCCCCGGCCCCCATGGCGGTCACCCGGCTGATGGTCTGCCGGTCGGCCTCATGCTCGGGGGTGGTCCGGTGCAGCCCCGCGCTGATCGCCTGGACGCGCTGCAGGACCTCGGCCGCGCTGCCCGGCCGCCGGGTGCGATCCTTCTCCATCATGGAGTCCACCAGCTGCGACAGCGATGGCGGGAGGTCGGCCCGGATGCGGTCGAGCGGGACCGCCCGCTCCTGCAGCTGCATCCGCAGCAGGGCCGTGGGCACCTCGGCCATGAACGGCGGGCGCCCGGACAGCAGCTCGTAGATCACGCAGCCGAGCGAGTACAGGTCGGCCCGGCCGTCCACGTCCACCCCGCCGAGCTGCTCAGGCGAGATGTAGGCGAGGGTGCCGATGGCCTGGGTCGGCAGCGTCAGCCGGGGCGAGTTGTCGTGCAGCAGCCGGGCGATGCCGAAGTCGATGATCTTGATGTGCAGCCGGGTGGCCACCATCAGGTTGCTGGGCTTGATGTCGCGGTGCACGACGCCCGCCGCGTGCGCGACCGACAGTCCCGCGCAGGCCTGCTCGACGATGCGCAGCACGCTCGGGACGGGGAACAGCCCGAGGTGGTTGACGTGCCGCTGCTCCAGCATGCTGGACAGCGAGACGCCCTCGGCGAGCTCCATGACCAGGAACAGCTCGTTGCCGACGCGGCCGGCCTCCAGCGCGCTGACGATGTTGGGGTGGTGCAGCCGGGTCAGGGTGTCGGCCTCCCGGCGGAACCGCTCGATCGTCTCCGCCAGCAGCGCGGCGTCCTCGATCTCCGCCAGCTCAACCAGCTTCACCGCGACTGGCCTGCGGGTGGAGGTGTCCCTGCCGCGCCATACCTCCCCGGACGCGCCGCGGCCGAGCGGAACCTCTAGCTCGTACCGTCCGGCCAGAACTCGGGCCACCTGGATTTCACCTGTCCTCTTGACCAAGGCCGGCGCCCACGAGGGCAGCCGGCTCCGCTGGGGTATATCGAGGGCCGGCCCGGACGATCAGGTGCGCTCCCGCTCGCGGCGCGCCTGGCCGCGCCACGATGAGCACATCCCCCGGTATCTCCCCCGTGATCTGCGTACTGCGGTCCGCGTCGCCCAGAAGGTCGGTGAACCGGTCCAGCCCCCGCCCGCTCAGGCCGACGGGGTCCACGATGACCTGCGCGCCCGCTGCCAGCAGGCGGACGACCTCGGCCGTGGCGCTGGCGTCGGCGCCAGTGCCGGCCTGGACGGCGACCGCGGACCAGGACGACGGCGCTCCCGGGCCGACCGTCACCACGACGGGCACGTTGGCCGCCGCGGCGGCCGCCTGATAATACGGGTGGTCAGCTGAAATGACCATAGCGTCCGCCGCCGAGGCGATCTGCGCGAGCTCCCCCGCCGGGTCGGCCGCCAGCCGGGCCGTGGGCGTGGCCACGATGCCGCGCCCGGCCAGGCCCTCGCGCGCCGTTTCCAGGCGCGCCATGTCCTGGGTGAACCCGAGCATATCCTCGGCGATGCCGCCGCCGACCTCCAGCCGCGGCGTCCGGTAGGGCGCGACCACGGCCACGATCACCTCGGCGGGCTTGCGCGCCGCCGCCAGCGCGCCCGCCGCCGCGATCAGGGCCTGGTCGCTGGCCTGGGCGCCGAGGGCGAGCAGGACCCGGAACGCGGCCCGCGGCCCGCGCAGGGCGGCGTCGGCCGCCGCCAGCTCCCGGGCCACCATCGCCTTGGGGTAGATGGCGTCCAGCACCGGCGCCGCCATCGCGGTGGTGACCAGCGCCATGACGACCATCAGGGAGTACACCCGCACGTCGATGATGCCGAGCTGGAGGCCGGTGGTGAGGATCACGATCTCGGTCAGGCCGCGGGTGTTCATCAAGGTCGCCAGGACGGCCGAGTGCCGTCGGCCGATGCCCTGCAGGCGCCCGGCGGTGAAGACGCCGACCGACTTGCCCACGATCGCGACGACGAGGATGGCGGCCAGGTCGAGGCCATCGCGCCCGCTGAAGCCGGACAGGTTGACGGCGAGGCCCGCCAGGACGAAGTACACCGGCAGCAGCAGGAGCACGCACACCTGCTCGACCCGCTCCAGGACCTCCACCCGCATCTGCTCCACGCCGCCACGCGGCAGCAGCGCCCCGTAGAAGAAGGAGCCGAAGATGAAGTTCAGGCCCATCCACTCGGTCACGTAGGCAGAGGCGAGCAGCCCGACGATGATGACCACGAGCATGTCGGGCGTCAGCCGCCCGGCCCGGAGGCGCTGGCGCGCGAGCCAGGACATGAGCGGCCGGACGGCGAGCAGCATCACCAGCACGTACCCTGGCAGCACCAGCAGCCGCCAGTCGCTGGCGGACACGGACTTGGCCACGATCACCACGATGGCGAGCAGGATCCAGGCGAGCACGTCGCTGACGGACGCGGCCGCCAGCGAGAGGTTGCCGACCCAGGTGCGCTGCATGCCTCGCTCGGCCAGGATCCGGGCCAGGACCGGGAACGCGGTGATGGCCGTCGCCGTGCCGATGAACAAGGCGAAGGAGCTGTGCCGGACGACCACGTCCTGCTGGCCGGCGAGCCAGAAGCCCAGCAGGACGCCCAGGCCGAGCGGGAGGATCATGGACCCCAGGGAGATGGAGACCGTCGCCCGCCCGGCCGACACGACCAGCTTGCGGTCGAGCTCGTAGCCGATGATGAACATGAACAGGGCGAGGCCGACGTCGCCGATCCCCGACAGCGACGGTCGCACGACCGCGACCGGGAACAGCGCGCCGGACGGCCCGGGGCCGAAGAAGGTCGGGCCGAGCACGACCCCGACGAGGATCTCGCCCACGACCGGGGGCTGGCCCAGGCGCCGGGCGATCGCCCCGAAGACGCGCGCCAGGGCTATGATGATGACGAGCGCCGCCAGTAGCTGACTTACCGCAGTCGCGCTCAAGGCGCCCTCACCTCTGTCCGCCGCTCCCTCGTCCGCCCAGGTACGTCGCGGTGCGACCCACTGGGAGATAGAGCGCACGCCTGCTAGGGAAATACTAGTGAGCGTCCACGCGGTTGTGCCAGCGCCGATTTTCCCGCACCGCCCCCTTTGCGCTGGGCCCTCCCCCCGGGAGAGGGCCCATAGTGGCTTCGTGCCTGCGAACCTGACCATCGGAGAATTCGCCACGCTGACCCACCTCAGCGTGCGTACGCTGCGGCGCTATCACGAGGCCGGGCTGCTGGAGCCGGAGGCGGTGGACCGCTTCAGCGGCTACCGCTACTACTCGGCCGAGCAGATCCCGGCCGCCCAGGTCATCCACCGGCTCCGCGAGCTGGACATGCCCCTGGCCGACGTGAAGGCCATCCTCGCGCTGCCCGACCCGGACCGCCGGGCCGACCTCATCGCCGACCACCTCCAGCGCCTGGAGCAGGAGCTGGACCGTACCCGCGCCGCCGTCCGGTCGCTACGGCAGCTCCTGCGCCCCGATGTCCGCGACCTGCCCGTCGAGCTGCGGACGGTCCCGGCCCGGACGGTCGCGGGCATCCGCGGCGAGGTCCGGCGGGACGAGGTGGATGCCTGGTACGACGCGGCGATGGCCGAGCTGGACATGGCCTACCCGGCCGCCGAGCGCACCGGGCCGTCGGGCGGCCGCTACGCGAACGAGCTGTTCACCCAGGACGGCGGGGCCGTCGCCGTCTTCCGGCCGGTCCGCTCGCCCCGGCCCCGGGGGCGCATCGAGGTGCTGGAGCTGCCCGCCGTCGAGCTTGCGATCACCGTGCACCCCGGGACGCACGACGACATCGGCGTCACCTACGGCCGCCTCGGCGCCTGGGTGGTCGACCAGGCGCTGGCGGTGGACGGCCCCGTCCACGAGACCTACCTGACCAGCCCGCGCGACACGCCCGACCCGAAGCGGTGGCGGACCGAGATCGGCTGGCCGATCTTCCGCGTCGCGGGCGGCTGAGCCGAGGCTAGGAGCCGGGGCTACGAGTCAGGGGCGGCGCGGGATTGCCGCGCGGGGCCGGCGGCCCCGCCGTCCGGCACCGCCAGCCGCCAGCCGCCAGCCGTCCGGCGACGCGTCGGCGGGCAGGGTGAGGGTGAAGCGGGCCCCGCCGCCCGGCGGGCTGGCGGCGGTGATCGTGCCGCCATGGGCTGAGGTCAGCTCGGCCACGATCGCGAGGCCGATCCCGCTGCCGGAGGTCGGCCGGGCCGACTCCCCCCGCCAGAACCGGTCGAAGACGCGCGGCAGGTCGGCCGGCGGGATGCCGATCCCGGTGTCCTCGACCTCCAGCACCGCGTCCCCGCCGTCCCGCCGGCCACGGATCGCGACCGTGCCGCCGGCGGGGGTGAACTTCAGCGCGTTGCTGAGCAGGTTGGTGACCACCTGGTGCATCCACCGCTCGTCGGCCTGCACCGGCAGCGGGGCCAGCTCGCGCCGCAGCGTGACCTCGGCCGCCTCGAACCGGTGGGCCAGGCTGTCGGCGGCGGCGCCGGCGATGGCGGCCAGGTCCTGCGGCTCGCGCGCGAGCCGCAGCACGGCGGCGTCGGCCGCGGCCATGACCTGCAGGTCGTCCACCATGCGGGCCAGCCGCAGCACCTCGTCGCGCAGCGACCCCAGCTCCTCGCCGGTCGGCTCGGTGACGCCGTCCAGCAGGGCCTCGTGCCCTGCCTGGAGGACGGCGACAGGGGTGCGCAGCTCGTGGGCCACGCTCGCGACCAGGTCGCGGCGGATCCGGTCTTCCCGGTCGAGCGTGTCGGCCATGTTGTCGAACGCGGCGGCGAGCTCGCGCAGCTCCCCGGCCCCCTTGAGCTGGCCCGCCCGCGCGGACCGGTCGCCGCCGGCCATCGCCCGGGCCACCGCGATGAGCTGGCCGACTGGGCGGGTGATGCGCCGGGCGGCCCCCAGCCCGGCGATGAGGGCGAGCAGGGCCGCCAGGCCGGCCGTGCCGGCGATGGCCCGCCACAGCGCGGACTGCAAGACCGAGTCGGCCGCGCCGAGCCCGGCCGGGGTGAGGCCAACCGTGACCGTCCCGACCCGGGTGCCCTGGACCACGACCGGGAGGCTGGTCAAGGCGCCCTGCGCGGCCGAGAAGGGGCCGGTGGCGGCGATGACGCGGCCGTCAACCGCGCGCACCATCAGCTGCACCCCGCCGCCGCGGGCGAGGTCCAGCACGGGCTTGAGGCTGGCCATCGTCCAGCCGTCGTCGGCCTGGTAGGAGCTGCCCGCCGCCACCGCGAACGCGCTCGCCAGCTCGTCGCGCTGACGGTCGCCCAGGGATGACACGTCAACGGCGGAGAAGACCGCGGTCAAGACGGTGATCAGCGCGATCGCCACCAGCGCGACCCCGAGGAAGCCCAGGGTCAGCCGTACCCCCAGCGTGTTGCCACGCGAGGGCCACGGGCCGTCAGGCATCCCGGCTCAGCCCGAGCCGGTAGCCGCCGCCGAGCACCGTAACGACGATGGCGGGGGCGGCCGGGTCATCCTCGACCTTGCGGCGCAGGTTCTTCACGTGCGAGTCGATGGTGCGCTCGTAGCCCTCGAACTCGTACCCGCGCACCTTGTTGATCAGCTCGAACCGGGAGTAGACCCGCCCGGGGCTAGCCGCCAGCGCCACCAGGATGCCCCACTCGGTCGGGGTCAGCGCGACCGCCGCGCCGCGGACGGTCGCCGCCCGCCGCGGCTCGTCGATGACGAGGGCCCCTCCCCCGTAGCTGGTGACGCCGTCCTGGCCGCCCGCCGGGCGGCCGCGGCGCAGCACCGCCTGCACCCGCAGGACCAGCTCGCGGGGGCTGAACGGCTTGGTGACGTAGTCGTCGGCGCCGAGCTCCAGCCCGCGTACCCGGTCCTCCTCGGCCGCCTTCGCCGTCAGCATCACCACCGGGACGGCCGACATCGCCCGCAGCTCGCTCGCCACCGTCTCCCCGGGCACGTCGGGCAAGCCGAGGTCGAGGACCACCAGGTCGGGCGCGGACTGGGCAGCCAGGGTGAGCGCCTCGGCGCCGGACCCGGCCGACAGCACCGTGAACCCGGCCCGCTCCAGGTAAGACCGGACCAGGTCCCGCAGCTTGCGCTCGTCCTCCACGACCAGCACCGTGGCTGCCACCGCGCCTCCACACCGTCACCATGAGAACTACACCGGGCAGGCACGCGCGTGAGATCCACTGGTACCTGAAGGGACACCACTCGTTACCGCAGCATAAGGCAGGGGCGATGACTGGGAGCGACTTGATGGTGGCAGTTCCGTGAATCATCTTCGTGATCTGCCTGGTGCTGCTGTGCGCCGGCCTGCTGCGCTCGCGCCGGTGACCCCCAACGGGCTGAGCCCGCCCCCGGCTGGCACCGGGGGCGGGCTCCTTGCCGTAAATCCCGGACGAGGACTAGCCCAGCGGCTGCCACGGCCCGTACGGGGTGCCCGGCACCTGATTGCGCGTCCACCACTGGGCCTCGTACTTCTTGCCCTGGTAGACGACGACGTCGCCGGCGGTGAAGACCCGCGACGGCGCCCAGGCGGCGGTGCCGTCGGGCGCGGTCTCGATCTGCTCCCACGGCCCGTTCGGGTCGCCCGGCGCCTGGTTCTGGGTCCACCACATGGCCTCCCAGGTGGAGCCCTGGTAGGTCACCATGTCGCCGTCGTTGTAGACCTTCGAGGCGTCCCACGCGGGCGCGACCGGGGTGGACGGGAGGTTCAGCCCCACCACCAGCGGGTTGTGGTCCGACGCGGCGAACGGGTCGCTGCCGTTGAACAGCTGGGTGACGTTGTAGTTGTACCGGCTGTAGGCGAAGCCGACCGACTCCTGGGCGTTGATCTCCCAGATGTCGGCCCCGGTCACCATGGACAGGGCGGCCGGGCTGGCGAGGACGTGGTCGATCGAGCCGGACAGGCCATTGAAGGAGTACGAGTCCCCCGCCGGGTCGTCGGTGCTGCCCAGGTCGGTGTACCCGGCCTGGTAGAGCACCTGCAGCGGGTCCTCCTGGGTGTAGGAGTTGAGGTCGCCCATGATGAAGACGCGGTTCGTGCCGATGCTCGCGGCCACCTGGCTGGCGAAGGCCAGGGTGTCCTGCGCCTCCTTGGTCCGGGTCACGTTGAACGCGCCCTGGTCAACGGCCGGGGACGAGGTGTCCTCGGCGTCGCCCGGGTAGAGCGGGCTGGAGTCGTCGCTCTTGGACTTCCAGTGGTTGGCGACGACCAGGAACGCGTCGGCGTCGGTGGCCCCGGCCTTCTTGAACGCCTGGGCGAGCGGCTCGCGCGCGATCGAGAACGGCTGCCCGGCGCCCGAGTCGTCGGCCAGGACGGTGGAGGTGCCCACCAGCGAGACGGCGGCCGGCTTGTAGATGAGGGCCGTGCGGATGACGTCCTGGCTGGCCAGCGGGGGCAGCGCGCTGGCCGGGGGCGAGGGCACGTAGGCCCACACGTCCGAGCCGGCGGCGGCGTTGAGCGCGTCGACCAGGCCGGACAGCGCGGTGTCGCGCGGCTCGCCGAACTTGGCCGAGTTCTCGATCTCCTCCAGCGACACGATGCTCGCGCCGAGGCGGTTGATGCCGGTGACGATCTTCTCCTGCTGGCGGGCGAAGTTGGCCGCGTCGGCCGCGCCGCGCGGGCCCGGGCTGCCGTCGGTGCCGGTGCAGGTGTTGACCGTGATGTGGTCGCCGGCCCGGTCGTCGTAGTAGGTGCAGGTGCCCAGGCCGTCGGCGACGTACTGCTCGCCGGTCAGCGCGAAGTAGTTCTCCACGTTGAAGGTGGCCAGGCGGATGTCGCCGCCAACGTCAGCCGGCTGCTGGTTGGCGGTGCGGGTGTCGCTGAAGGTGGCGACGGCGGCGCCGTCGTCGGTGACCTGCTGGACCGGCTGGAAGTTCCACAGGTCGTAGCGGTAGTCCAGGATCACCGGCTCGTGGAAGGTCACCGCCGACCCGATCCGGACCGGGTTGGCGGGCGTGAGCCACGGCAGCGGGTCGCTGGCGGCGGAGCTGTCGGGGCTGTAGCTCGCGCTCGAGCCGTCGTCGAGGGTCACCGTGCGGGCCGCGTCGTCGGCCGCGGCTGCCTGCGCCGCCGCGCTGCCAGCCGCGCCGGCGTCGGTCGGCTGGCGCAGCGGGGTGTCGCCGGACGCCAGCGTGATCGAGCCGTAGAAGTTGGCGTCGTAGTTGTCGGTCACGGTAAAGTCACCCTGCGGCATCATCAGCTCGCCCTGGTGGGCCTGCTTCTGGGCGTCGGTCGTGAGGTCGGACCACGGGATCTGGTCCGGGACGACGGCGGGCAGCGCGGTGGCGAGCTGGCTGACGGCCGGGGACTCGATCTCGGTTTCCCCGTCGAACACGTCGACCTTGCCGGTCACCTGGACGCTCTCGCCGATGTGGACCGCGCTGGCGGCGGCCGCGCCGTAGACGAAGATCGCGTCGGACGCGCCGGGCGTCGGGTCCTGGGCCTCGGTGCCGCCGGCGCCGCCGGCCTCGATGACGAATTCGCTGAACCCGCCGGTCGCGTAGTCGGCGGTCACGACCCCCTGGGTGGTCACCGTCTGGCCGTTGAAGGGCGAGGTGGCGGTGTTGGTGCCCTGGATCGCGGCGATCGGGAGGATCGCGGCCGCGGCCGCGACCGTGAAGGAGATGCCCGCCGTGCCGGTGTCGCTGTTCGCGTCGGTCGCGGTGACGGTCGCGTCGTACGAGCCGGCCGTGGCCGGGGTGCCGGACAGGACGCCGCTGGCCGACAGGGCCAGGCCCGCGGGCAGGCCGGCGGCCGACCAGGCGTACGGCGCGGTGCCGCCGGCGGCGGTCAGGGTCAGCGGGGTGATCGCCGTGCCGGCCGTCTCCTGCTGGGGCCCGGGGTTGCTCACCGTGACGGTGGTGCCGCCGCCGCCGTTGTCCGAGGCCGCGTCCTGCGGGGCCGGGGTGGCGACGGCGAAGTCGGCCGCGTTGTTGTCGGTGTCAGTGCCGGCCGCGTCCCGCTGGTAGCTCAGCACCACCGAGTTCCCGGTGGGCGCGGTGCCCTCCGGGGAGTTGCTGGTGCCCCAGCCGATCTTGTCGATGACGCTAGCGTCGGTCGGCAGCACCCCGGCCGCGCTGGCGGCGATGAACAGCGTGCCGCCCCCCGCGCCCGGGTTGATGCTGCCGCCGGTGTTCAGGTCGGGCGTGGGCAGCGGGGCGCCGGGGTTGCTGGCGGAGCCGTTGCCGGGGAGCATGATGAGGAAGTGGCCGCGGGCGGCCACGGTCCCGGTCAGCGGGAACACCTGGGAGCCGCTCGGCACCACGGTGCTGGTGGGCGCCCGGTACTGCAGGGTGTCGCCGGCCAGCGCGATGGCGCTCGCCGTCGGGTTGTACAGCTCGACGAACTTGTTGAGGTAGCTCGCGCCGGCGGAGCCACCGTTGACGTATGCCTCGCTGATCACCAGGCCGGTCCCGGCCGGGCTGGCGTGCGCCGGGACGGCCAGCAGCGCGCCGGCGGCGCTCGCGAGGGAAAGTGACAGGGCAGCGACGGATGCTCGCCTTATGAGCGGACGGGGCATGGGCCCGGGCCTCCAACTGATCGCGACTGGGCCCGACTGGACGGGCCTGCACGCGAAGCTACGCCTCCATCACCGGACGACGGAAGCCGAGATGTGAACGCCCGGTTACTAAATTTCCAATTTCTTCACTTCCCCTGCCGCCGGACAGTCTTCGGCCGCCCCGCTGGTTTACTCATTTCCCTTATCCCCCTTCACGGACCCGGGCGCCTCGCCGACCGCAGGCGCCCGGTGGCGCCTCGTGGCCACCGGGCGGACTACGCCTGCGGGATGACGTGCCCGTCCCGGCTCGCGGGTTACGGTAGCGCTATGACCCGAGCGCCGGCCGCGCCTGGCAGCGGGCGGCCGGGACGGACCCGGCCGCCGCTGAGCAAGCGGCTGCGCCCGGGGCACTGGCTGGCCATCGACGTGCTCGTGGGCCTGCTGGGCGGCCTCGGGGGCGCCTTCTCGTCCGGGATCAACCTCCAGCACGTGGATGCCCTGCACGTCGCCCTGCTGATCGCGGGGATCGCGATCGCCATTCCGGTCGCGCTGCGGCGGCGGTGGCCGCGGACGATGTTCTGGGCCATCATCGCGCTCGCGGCGGTGACGATGCTGGGCGGCAGCGGCCTCGACGTGGCCTCCACGGCGCTGGGCGGCTCGGCCTACGTGCTGTACCTGGTGGCGGCCACCTACCGCCGGCGCACGGCGCTGACCGCCATGGTGTGCGCCCTGGCCGCGATCGCCGGCTACCAGGGCTCGGACTGGCTTTCCCGGGCGCACGACGGCACCACCGGGGTCCCGCTGGCGCTGCTGGCGATCGTCGGCTGGTACGCCGGGCACGCGGCCCGGCAGCGCCGCCTGTACGCGGCGATGCTGCAGGAGCAGGCGGCCGATACCGCCGTCGCCGAGGAGCGGCTGCGGATCGCCCGCGAGCTGCACGACGTGGTGGCGCACAGCATGAGCGTCATCGCCGTCCAGGCCGGCTACGGCCAGTACGTGATCGACGACAACCCGGCCGACGCGAAGGGCGCCCTCGGCGCGATCGCGGCCACGTCGCGCGACGCGCTGGAGGAGATGCGCCGGATGCTGGGCGTGCTGCGGCAGGAGGACGGCGGGGACCCCGGCCCCGCCCCGCTCGTGCCCGAGTCCGGCCTCGGCGAGCTCGGGCGGCTGGTCGAGCGCACGACCGGGGCCGGCGTCCAGGTCGCGCTGCGGCAGGCCGGGACCGCACGGGACCTGCCGGTCGGGATCGATCTGTCGGCCTACCGGGTGGTCCAGGAGTCGCTCACGAACGTCATCAAGCACGCCGGGAGCGGCGCCCGCTGCGACGTGGCGCTGGCCTACGGCCCGGACGCGCTGACGATCGAGGTGACCGACGACGGCGGCGCGGGCGCCCCGGCCCCCGCCCCCGCCACGGCCCCCGCGCCAGTCGCCGGCCCGGGCCTGGCCGCCGGGATAGCCGTCTCGACCGGGCACGGCCTCATCGGCATGCGCGAGCGGGTCGCCTTGTGCGGGGGCGAGTTCTCGGCCGGCCCGGTGGTGGCAGGACCGGTGCTGGCAGGCTCAGTGGTGGCAGGCTCAGTGCCGGCCTCGGTGCTGGCAGGATCGGGGGCCAGCAAGGGCTTTCGCGTGTACGCCCGCTTTCCCCTGCCGGAAGCGGCCCCGTCCGAGGCGACGCCCGCGGCGGCACCGTCCAAGCTCATCCCGGCGGCGACCCCGCCGCCGGCCGATGTCCCCCTGTCCAGGAGCGTGCCATGACGATCGCGGTGGCGGTGGCCGACGACCAGACCCTCGTCCGGGTCGGGTTCTGCGGCATCATCTCCGCGACCCCCGGCTTCGCCGTCGTGGGCGAGGCCGCCAACGGCGCCGAGGCGATCGAGGTCGCCCGCACGGCCCGGCCGGACGTGATGCTGATGGACATCCGGATGCCGGTCCTCGACGGCATCGAGGCCACCCGCCAGATCAGTGCCGCCGCCGAGGCGGCCGGCGTCCGGACCATCATCTTGACCACCTTCGACCTCGACGAGTACGTGTTCGCGGCCCTGCGCGCCGGGGCGAGCGGCTTCCTGCTCAAGGACACCCTCCCCGCCGACCTGATGACCGCCATTCGCGTCGTCGCGGCGGGCGAGGCGCTGCTCGCGCCGAGCGTCACCCGCCGCCTGATCAGCGAGTTCTCCCGGGCTCCAGCCGCCGGGGGCTCACCCGCGCCGCTACCCGCCGCCCGGCTGCCCGCGACCGCGGCCCCAGTCCCGGCCGTTTCCGCCAGCGACGTCACGGGGCGCCTGACCGAGCGCGAGTGCGAGGTCCTGCACCTGGTCGCGAGCGGCCTGTCCAACGCCGAGGTCGCCCAGAAGCTCTACATCTCCCCCGCGACCGCCAAGACCCACGTGGCCCACCTGCTCACCAAGCTCGGCGCCCGCGACCGGGTCCAGCTCGTGATCCTCGCCTACCAGGCCGGCCTGGCCGGAGCGCCCTGACGCCCGTAACCGGGTCCAGGGCGCCTTCGCGCCCGCCCGGCCAGGGCCGGCGGGCGGCCGGGGTAAGCGGTGCGGCGCTCGCCGGGCGAGCGGGGCAGGGGTACTAGGGCAGCTGCGGCGAACAGCGGGGCGCGGCGCCGGAGCCGCTCACCAGTCTGCCCCGCCGGGCAGGCCAGCGGCCAGGAAGTCGCTAACTGGAAGGTCATCGGCGGGCAGGCCGCGAGGCGGGGCCGATCGGCGGGCAGACGACCGGCGATACCTCGACTGGCCGGCCACCGGCGGGCAGCCCGTCAGAGGGCAGCTCGGGGCGGCAGGCCGAAGGCGGGGAACAAGCCGGCGGCCCGGAAGGCCACGATGCCGGCCACGCGCGACCCGCGCAGGGTGAGGACCTGGACGCAGTAGGCGCGGGCGATCCCGTCGTCGCCGCGCCGGTAGACCGCGAGCGCGGGCTGGCCGTTCGCGGCCACGAGGACCGTGCTGAACCGGCCCGGCGTGGTCAGGACGTGGGCGGCGAGGAACCGGCCAATGTCGCCCGGCCCGCGGAACCAGGTGGGGACCGGCGGCATCTCGAACGTCGCGTCCTCATCCAGCAGCCCGACGAGCGCGGCCACGTCGGCGTTCGCCACGGCTGCGGCGTAGCGCTCCAGTATCGCCTGGTCAGCCCGGCTGGACGGCTCCCGGATCTCGTCGGCGGCGGGCGCCGCCCGCTGGACCTGCGCCCGCGCCCGCTGCAGGGCGCTGTTGACGGCGATGACGCTGACGCCGAGCAGGGCGGCGACTTCGGGTGCCCGCCAGCCGAGGACGTCGCGCAAGATCAGCACCGTCCGCTGCCGGGCCGGCAGCTGCTGGAGCGCGGCGACTAGCGCCAGCCGCAGGCCCGCGCGGGCGGCCGCGACGGCGGCCGGATCGGCTGACTCCGGCCGCAGCAGCGCGTCGGGGAACGGCTCCAGCCAGGCCACCTCGGCGGCGGGCGGACCGACGGGGCCGCCCGGGTCGTCCCCGGGCGCGCCGATCCCGGCTGGCAGCGGGCGGCGCGGGCGACCCTCAATCGCCCGCAGGCAGGCGTTGGTCGCGATCCGGTACAGCCAGGTGCGCAGCGAGGACCGGCCCTCGAAGCTGTCGTAGCCGCGCCAGGCGCGCAGCAGCGTCTCCTGCACCTGGTCCTCGGCGTCCTGGACCGAGCCGAGCATCCGGTAGCAGTAGGCCAGCAGTTCCGGCCGGTACTGGCCCGCGAGCCGGGCGAACTCGGCCTGGCCCGGGTCAGCCTGCGTCCTCGCTGCCATCTGCCCCTCCTTGTCGTCGGCGTCCTTCCCCGTGAGTACAGATCCCCGCGGGCGGCAGAACTCACCGGTGCCGCCCGCCGTTCCGGGGCGGTGAGTTCTGGTGGGGGGCGGGATCGGTCTAGGTAGCCGGGCACCACGAGGTGCCGGGCCACGTGCGGAAAGGACAGGCAATGACTGAGCTGACTGGCCGTCGGGCGCTCGTCGTCGGCGCGAGCCGCGGCCTCGGGCGGGGCATCGCGGTGGCGCTCGATGAGGCCGGCGCGCGGGTGGTCGCGGTCGCCCGGGACCCGGCCGCGCTGGCCGAACTGGCCGCCGCCCGCCCCGCGATCACCAGCGAGCCCGCCGACGCGGCCCGGGAGGAGGCGGCCGCCGGGCTGATTGGCCGCCATCGGCCGGACATCCTTGTGCTGGTCGCGGGCGCGGTGCCGACGGGCCTGCCGCTGCCCGAGCACACGTGGCAGACGTTCTCGGCCCACTGGGACGCCGACGTCAAGATCGCGTTCAGCTGGCTGAAGGCGGCGCTGCTAGCGCCGCTGGCCCCGGGGAGCCGGATCATCGTGATCTCCAGCGGCGCGGCGGTCTTCGGGTCGCCCGCCAGCGGCGGGTACGCGGGGGCGAAGGCCACCCAGCGGTTCCTCGCCGCCTACGCGGCCGAGGAATCGCGCCGGGCCGGCCTCGGCCTCACGGTGACGGCGGTGCTGCCCGCGATGACGCCGTCCGGCGCGGTCGGCCGGTCCGGGATCCGGGCCTATGCCGCCCGGGCGGGCACGACCGAGGACGAGTTCCGGGCTGGGATGGGCGAGCCGCTGACCCCCGAAGAGGCCGGCGCGGCGGTGGCCGGCCTCGTCGCGGCGGACCCCGGTTCCGTCGCCCCTGGCTACCTGCTGGCCGCCGGCGGCCTGCGCGAGCTGCCCGCCCCGGCCCTGAGCGACTAGGAGCAACCATGAGCAACCATGAGCAACGACAGCCTCACGATCGCGTTCACCGTGCGAGCGACCCCGGAGGCGGCCTTCGCCGCCATCACCAGCGTCCGGGACTGGTGGCCGGGGCAGGTCGATGGCCCGACTGACTGGCTTGGCGCCGCCTTCACCTACCGCTACGCGGACGTGCACCGGTCAACCCGGCGGATCTCCGAGCTGGTTCCCGGCCGCCGGGTCGCCTGGCACGTCGAGGACGGCCACCTCAGCTTCGTCCCCGACCCGGCCGAGTGGGCCGGCACCGACATCGTCTTCGAGATCACCCCGGCGGGCGCCGGCACGGAGGTCCGGTTCACTCACGTGGGCCTGGCTCCCGCCGTCGCCTGCTTCGGCCAGTGCTCCGGTGCCTGGCACCTCTACATCGGCCGCCTGCGGGACCTGATCGCGGGCGGGCCTACCCGGCGGGCAGCAGGAAGCAGGCCTTGACCACGCCGTAGTCGGGGTCGCCGAAGACCGCGTTGCCGCACGGCGTGCCCCCGGTGAGCGATTTGTCGCTGAACGAGCTGCCCGCCCCGTAGGCGACGGTCCGGGTGCCGGCGAACGAGCAGGTGCCGTTCTCGGGGGCGCAGTACGACGACCCGCTCGGCCCGGTGGTGACCGGCCCGGTGTAGCAGGACTTCGCGACGCCGTAGTCGGGGTCGCCGAAGACCGCGTCGCTGCAGGCCGTCCCGCCGGTGAGGGTCTGGTACGTGAAGATCCCGTTGGCGCCGAAGGCGACCGACCGGGTCCCAGCGAACGAGCAGGTGGCGTTCTCGGCCGCGCACTGCGCGTACCCGGCGGGCGCCCCGGACGGGCCCGGGTTGGCCGCGACCAGGTAGGCGCCGGGTGCGACGCCGGTGAGGTCCACGTAGCCGCCGTTGCGGGTGGCGCCGCCGATCCCGCTGGTCGCCGTGAACGCGCCGTTGCTCCAGACGACGTTCCCGCCGACCGCCACGACCGGGCTGGCGGCGCTGCCGACCGGGACGGCGATGGTGCCGCTGGTGCCCGCCGGGGCGGTGACGCTCATCGCGAAGTCCCCGTCGCCGACCTGGCTCGCCCAGTCGACGGTGATCGTCCCGTGCGGGGTGGGCACCTGGCCCTCGGCCCACGCTAGGTCGCCTGCCTGCGGCTGGACCAGCCAGGTGGCGTAGCCGGGGGTGGCGGGGGCGACGCCGAGCACGTACTGCGGCAGGGCCGAGGCGGGCATGCTCGACCAGCCGTGCGACAGGCTGGTGCCCGCGCCGAAGCCGGGGCTGCCGTCGGGGTTGACGTTCTCCCACGTGGTCCCCACGCCGTCCGGGCCGGCCGCGGCCATGTGCCCCCACAGGGTGCGCAGCAGCGACTCGGCGTCGGCGGTGTCCCCGGTGGCGAGCAGGGCGTCCAGGTTGTAGCCGCCGACGAAGGGGCTGATGACGGCCGAGTCGCCAGAGCCCGCGGTGAACGGCTCGGGCCCGTACTGGTTCGTCCACAGGTCGGCCTTGACGGTGGCGAGGATGGACGCGTCGGCGGCGGCCGGCGCCACCCCGTACAGCACGGCCAGGGAATTGGCGTCCTGGGCGACGCCGGTCATCTGCGTGCTGCTGGTGTAGTACACGCCGGCCGCGGGGTTGAACAGGTGCGCGTTGATCGCCGTCTTGAGCGCGGCCGCCTGGCTGGCGTAGGCCGGGGCGGCGCTCGCCTGCCCGGCCGCGGTGGCCAGCGCCGCCCCGTCGAGCAGGGCCTTGTAGTACAGGACGTTGTACTCGGTGACCTCGCCGGTCTTGGCCCCGTCGTAGTAGTCCCAGTCGGCGCCGTCGCTGCCGTTGGTGACCAGCAGCCCGTTGGCGTCCAGCTGGGCGGCGTCCCAGGCCAGCTCGCCCTGGACCACCGGCCATTCCTGCTGCACGAACGCGGTGTCCCCGGTGTACTGGTAGTAGGACGCGAGGCCGAGCACCCAGTAGGTCGAGTACGAGGCGGAGTAGCTGCCGGTCGTGCCGGACTGGTTGGCGCCGGTGTGCAGCGCGTCCTGCGGCGGCAGGTCGCCGGTGACGAACCCGCTGGACAGCTGGTAGCTGCCGAGCAGCTGCAGCGAGCCCTTGATGTACTGGGCCTGGTCGGTGGAGTAGTAGACCGTCGGCCCCTCGACGTTCATGTCCCCGACCCAGATCGCCCGGTCGCGCTTGGCGCCGTCGAGGATGGACGGCACGCTGTTGCTGCCGGGGACGTTGAAGTCCGACAGGCTCGCGGCGGCGTTCAGCGGGCTGCTGTAGAGCGTGGCCCCGGTGCTGCTCACCACGCTGAGGTTACGGAAGCTGGCCTCCTCGCCCGCGTACTCGCGGAAGCCGACCGTCCCGGCGGGGTACGCGGCCGGGAAGGACGCGGAGGTCAGGCTGGCGACCTGCGTCCCGTCGAGCGACACGGTGATCGCCGCCCCCGCTACCTTGGTAGCGACCGTGTGCCAGGTGCCGGGCGCCAGCGCGGCGGGCAGCGCCACGCTGCCGACGCTGGTGTAGGTGCCGCCCTTCAGGTCGAGCTCCTGCAGCGTGCTGGGCGTCCCGGCGGTGTCGTTGCTGGCGTTCAGGATGAAGACGTAGCCGTCGCTGGGGTCCTGGCCGCGCACGACCCAGCCGGCCTGGTTGCTGGTGACCTGAACCTGGAAGTTGTCGGTGTAGTCGCCCCACGAGCTGCCCGAGCGCAGCAGGCCCACGTCGCCGCCGGCCGCCTGGAGGGCGCCGCCACTGATGCTCCAGGCCGATGGCAGCGAGCTCAGCGGGACGGAGTCGAGCTGGGCCGTGTAGGCGCTGTCGGCCCAGATCCGGTTCAGCTGGTCGTCGCTGGAGACGAAGTAGCCCTGGTCCGGGCTGCGGTCGGCGATGTAGTCGAGGCCGGCCGCGCTGAGCGTCAGGGTCCCGGGCGAGGTGAGGGTGATCTCCTCGTAGCGCTCGCCGCCCTGCACCGCCGGGTTGGTGATGGTGCCGGCCCCGGTCACGGTGTAGTCGTCGTAGCGCCGCGAGTCCCCCTCGGCCCACGGGGTCGACCCGTCGCCCGTCGCCGACTCATAATTCAGGCCCTCGCTGTAGCCGGCCCGGAGCGCCGGCGACCCGGACTCGGCCGTGACGGTGAAGTAGGGCAGGCCGCCGACCTCGCGGCCGTAGTCGAGCACGATCACCGGGGCGGCGGCGCCCGCGGTCATGGTGAGCGTCACGCCCCCGGACCCGCCGCACACCAGGTTCTGGGCGCCGCTGACGGATCCCGACGTGCTCGTGATCGCGGCCGGGCACACGGTCGGGCCGGACGGGGCCTCACCGTAGGCCTGCCAGTCCGGGCTCGCCGGCCACGGCGTGCTCGCCGCCGCCGCCGGTGACGCGCTCACGCTGGCGCCCGTCACCACGGCGGCGGCGGGCTGGGCCAGCAGGGCCAGGGCCAGCAGCAGGGCGCCGACCACGAGGGTCACGGCGGCCGGCCGGCGGCGCCAGGGCACCCGGCGGCGGGATCGAGCGTCGTCGCTCATGTCGCTCCTCGTGGGCTGGCGGGGGAATGATCAGTAAGATGTATCGTTTCAATCGAACAATGCAACTGTCATTCGCCCAGGATTACTCATTGACCGCGATAATCCGGATGCTACGCGCGCTTTCGCCCTTCGACAATGGGCCGCCCGGACGGACGCGAGATCAAGCTCCCCTGGCCACCCGGCGGGCCGGCGGCGGTGCCCCGGGGGCGGTTCCGGGCACGATTGCTTCCCGGAACCTCCTCTCGCCCCGCGTCGAGTGGCTGGCCGTGCTGACCGGCCGGCTCAGGCGGTTATCGCCTTGCCCGGGCCGTCGTCGGGCAGGGCGGCCGCCCGGGTGCCGGGCGGCGAGACCCGGTCGAAGAAGCGCAGCAGCTCGACCGGGACGGGCATGACGAGGGTGCTGTTCTTCTCGGCGGCGACTTCGACCACGGTCTGCAGCAGGCGCAGTTGCAAGGCGGCCGGGTCAGCGGCCATCACGGCGGCGGCCTGGGCGAGCTTCTTCGACGCCTGGTACTCGCCGTCGGCCGAGATGACCCGCGCCCGCCGTTCGCGCTCGGCCTCCGCCTGCCGCGACATCGAGCGCTTCATCGATTCCGGCAGCGACACGTCCTTGACCTCGACCCGCTCTACCCGGATGCCCCACGGCTGCTCGGTGGGCTCGTCGATCACGTCCTTGAGGTGGGCGTTGACCTTGTCCCGCTCCGACAGGAGCTGGTCCATGTCGCTCTGGCCGATCACCGAGCGAAGCGAGGTCTGGGCCACCTGGGACACCGCGTACTTGTAGTTCTGCACGTTGATGATCGCCTTGAGCGGGTCGATCACCCGGTAGTAGACGACCGCGTCTACCCGGAGGGTGACGTTGTCGCGGGTGATGGCCTCCTGGGCGGGCACCGCCGCGACCGTGACCTGCATGTTGACCTTGCGGAGGCGGTCGGTGATCGGGTTGATCCAGATCAGCCCCGCCTCGCGGACGCCCGGGAGGGCGCGGCCCCAGCGGAAGACGATGCCCTTCTCGTACTGGGTAATGACCTTGAAGCCGAACATTTCGGCCTTCCCAACCTCCGGCACATGGCGCACCAGACTGCCAGGCCGAAGAGGCGCCAACTAGACCGCCAGCACCGGAAGATCCCCGGTCATATTTTCATCGTAGTACACGGCTAAAATTGCCCGCCCGGGCCGTCTGCCTGCGGCTGGCCGAGGCTCGCGGAGTGTATAGTGATCGTGGCGCTCCGGACCCCGGCCACTGCCCCGCCATCATGGCGGGCAGCCCGCGGCCCGGATTTTTCGCGTTCGGGCCTGTACTCAGGGAGTCAGGCATGAGCACCACTGCACGCATCCCGCTCCGCGCCGCCGGCCGGGCCGCGGCTGACGGGCGGCCCGGCCGGATGCCGTAAGTCATCTCAGCGCACAGGCCCGGCATGCCTCCGGGCGCTGGGCGGCCCAGGCGGGACTCGGGGAAGATCCGCCGGGCAGCCGGGCCAGCGGTGACCGGAGCGGGCCCCACAGGGGCGGGCCCGCTCTACGATTCCCGCCGGGGCGTCTATTACGCGAAGCCACTGCTGCGCGGCTGGCTGCACCTGCTTTTCTTTGTGATGTCATTGGCCGGCGATGCGCTGCTGCTGGCACGGGCGCACGGCGGCGCGCCCGTCGCGGCCGCCGCCGTGTACTCGGCCAGCGTCAGCGCGCTGTTCGGGACCAGCGCGCTCTACCATCGCGCTCCCTGGACCGCGGGCTGGCGGCTGCGGCTGCGGCGCCTGGACCAGGCGATGATCTACGTCCTCATCGCGGGCACGGCGACTCCCGCCTTGCTGCTGTGCGCCCCGCCCGGCGCCGGCCTGGCCTGCCTGATCGCCCTGTGGGGGCTGACGCTCATCGCCATGGTCGTCCGCCTGGCCCTCGGCGACACGCCCGAGATCGTGGTCGGCGCGGTGTTCGTCGGGCTCGGGGGCGCGGGGGGCGTCGCGGTGCCGTGGGTATGGGCGCACGCGGGCGCCACGTCCGGCGCACTGCTGCTCGCCGGCGGCCTGCTCTACATCACCGGGGCCGTTTCCTATCATCGCCGATGGCCCGACCCGTACCCGTCGGTGCTCGGCTATCACGAGGTATTTCATTTCTACGTCTGCGCCGCCGCGGCCTGTCAATATATTGCTATATATCTACTAATCGCCTGAATCTGGAAGTATCAGGTTTGCCTATATTCCAAGGCGGATGGCACACGGCGCGCGCTCCGATATCCTGCGGGCAAGTACTGACGACACCAAGAACTGGCGACAACAGCCGCCGGGTCGGGACCCCGCCCTGCTGCGAGGCAGGAAGGCTTTTCCGTGTTCACTATGGATATGGGCTCCCGTGAATACCGCGGACATGTCATCGTCACGTTGTCCGGGGAACTTGACCTGGTATACGCCGCCGACGTGGCGGCTGCCCTCCGCATCATCGCCCGGCGCTGCCCTCGGATTATCGCGGACCTCGCGGACCTCGAATTCATTGACTGCCGGGGCGCGGCCGCGCTGGTCTCCGGCCGCTGGCACGCGCGGCTCGCCGGCGGCGACCTGCTGCTGGCCGCGCCGCCGCCGCGGGTCCGGCGGGTCCTCGCCGTCAACCGGCCAACCAGCACCTTCGCCGTCCACTCCAGCGTGGAGGCGGCGGGCGCCCGCGCGGCAAGCCCTCGGGGGACGGCGCCCGGAAGAACGGGATAGGCGAGCGCCCATCCGCCTCGCTCGCTCGTCGGGTACTCTGCACCCTGCGGTAATGCTCGCGCCAGGTCCCTGCGCGGGCGCGTTCTCCCCGGCCCAGGGCCCCGGGCGCGCGGCCCTCATCCCTCGCGGACAGGCAGGAGTCCGCCCGGCCCCGGTCAGCGCCCGATCGGGGGAACCGCCCAGCGGGATTCGCGCGGGCCAGCGGCTAGCGAGGGTTCGGCGCCCGGCGCGGGTTGAGGGGCGGGATGGGGACGTGGCAGGCGAGCGAGCGGCGCGAGTGTGGGCGTGGATCACGGCGGCCCGCGTGGATGACGCGCCGCCGTCCCTGGCCGCGCTCGGCCGGGCCGCGGTGCGCTGGCTCGCCGTGGACGGCGCGAGCGTAGCCGCGGTGGGCCGGGCGGCCCGCGAGCCATTGTCGGCCACCGACGGGCCGAGCGCCCGCCTGGAGGAGCTGCTGTTCACGACCGGGGAGGGGCCAGGCGTCGAGGATTTCGCCTTCGGGTCGCCCATGCTGATCCCCGACCTGGCGGCGGTGACGGAGCGATGGCCGGGCTTCGCGCCGACGGCGATGGCCGCCGGCGCCCGGGCGCTTTTCGCGTTCCCGTTGCAGGCCGGGGCGATCCGGGTGGGCGTGCTGCTGTTGTACCGGGCGCGCCCGGACCCGCTCAACCCATCGCAGCTAGCGGACGCGCTGGTCTTCGCCGACATCGCGTTGCAGTTGCTGCTCGACTCGGCCTCGGGCATCAGCGCGGCGCCCGGCTACCATCCGCTGAATGGCCTGTCCGGCAGCCGGGCCGAGGTGTACCAGGCGGTCGGGATGATCTCAGTGCAACTGGGCGTGAGCCTGGAAGAGGCCCTCGTGCGGCTGCGGGCGCACGCGTTCGCCGGCGACCAGGCACTGGACGCCATCGCGGGCGACGTGGTGAGCCGACGGCTGTGGTTCGGCCCGGAGCGGTGAGCGGGCGCCGCCGCGTTAGCGCAATTGCAGCCGCTCGCGCCGGCGCCAGCGCGCTATCCTCCAGTCATGGCGGTAACGGTGGACACGCGCCTAGTGCAGGCCTTCGTGGAGCTGGCGGACACCCTGGTCGCCGGGTATGACCTGATGGAATTCCTGGAAACCCTCACCGGCCGGTGCGTCGAACTGCTGGAAGTCGACGCGGCCGGGCTCCTGCTCGCCGACAACATGGGCGCGCTGCGGCTGGTGGCCGCCTCGACCGAGCAGGCCCGGGTCGTGGAGCTGTTCCAGCTCCAGAACGATCAAGGGCCATGCCTGGAGTGCTACCGCGGCGGGCGCGCGGTCAGCGTCAGCGACATCGCGGCCAAGGCAGCAGCGGCCCGGTGGCCCCAGTTCGCCGCCGCCGCCGGGGAAATGGGGTTCTCCGGGGTACACGCCATCCCGATGCGGTTGCGCGACCAGGTCATCGGGACGCTGAACCTGTTCCGGGTCGCGCGGGGCGCCCTGGACCCGGCGGTCCTGGTGGCGGCCACCGCACTGGTGGACGTGGCCACCATCGGCATCCTGCAAGAGCGGGCCGTGCGCCAGCAGGAGGTCGTGGCCTCCCAGCTGCAGGTCGCGCTGAACAGCCGCGTCCTGATCGAGCAGGCCAAGGGCGTCCTGGCCGAGCGGCTGCGGATAACCCCCGACGAGGCCTTCGCCGTCATGCGCCAGTTCTCCCGCGACCGTAACCATCCGCTCACCGGGCTGGCGGGGGACATCATCCGCGGCACCGCCCGGATCAACGGCGCCAAGTAGCCGCGCGGCCGCTCCTTTCGCGGCCTTCTAGGCAGCGCGAGACCTCGCCCCCGGCGGGGCGGCTGAGAGTACGGTCGCCCGTCCGGTGGGCGTGTAGTGTTACCGGTGCAGGCCGGCAATTACCCGCTGGGTCCGGCACCCGCCTAGCATCGGCGGGAGGCGCACCTCATGATGAACGTTGAGCTGCGGGCCGGAGTAGGCGACGGTCACGTCGTGGTAGCGCTGCGCGGGGAGCTGGACACCGCTGACGCCGAGATGACGGGGGTCGCGGTCGCGGAACTCGCGGAGGGCGGGCAGCAGCTGATCATCGACCTGGAAGCCCTCGACTTCATCGACTGCCACGCGCTGAACGCCCTGCTGACCGCACGAAAGCCGGCCGGCATCAAGCTGGCCACCCCGCCCGGGATCGTGCTGCGGCTGCTGACCCTCCTGGGCGTGCCCGCCGCGGCGGAATCCGCCGGCACCGGGAGCGCGGGCGAGGGGCGAGGCCACGACTGGGCCGGCGTACCGCAGGCCCTGGGTGACTGAGAGCCGGTCCGCGGTGGCCTGGGGGCTAGTCGCCGCGCACGCCGCCGAGGCAAGCCGGCGCGTATCGGTCGCCGACGTGTGCGCGGTCGCCGTGCGGTCGACCGGGGTGACCGGCGGCTGGATCGCCGCGGCCGGCGGCCAGGAGCCGGACTTCGTGCTCTGCGTGACCGACCCGGTGGCCGAGCAACTGGCCGAACTGCAGCTCACCCTGGGCGAGGGCCCGTGCCACGACGTGCTGTCCTCGGCGGCGCCGGTGCTGGCGGCCGACCTGGACGATGAGCACTCCGGCAAGCGCTGGCCCGGGTTCGCGGCGCAGGCGCGCCTGCTCGGCGCGGCCGCGATATTCGCGTTCCCGCTGATGATCGGGGCGATCCGGGCCGGGGTGATGGGCCTGTACCGCAGTTCCCCCGGCCCGCTGGCGACCGAGCGCTTCGGGGATGGCCTCATCCTGGCGGACATGGCGACCGTGCTCCTGCTCGACGAGGCTAATCACGACGGGAACGGGTATGACAACGATGGCAGCGTGCTGAATGCCCGGCCGGTCCTGGACGGGCAGTCGCCCGACTTGGTGCTCCACCGGGCCAAGATCGACCAGGCCACGGGCATGCTCACGGTG
>DATBEM010000159.1:0-2016 GCA_036276115.1 Trebonia sp. | reverse complement strand
GAGTTTCCTGCCCAGGCGCTTCGCGGGGTGGTTCCCGTCGCTATCTGGTGACGACATCGTGACAGCCTCCGGTCACACTTGGCAATTCTGTGCCGTGTCCGTGCTGCACATACCGTAGCGCTGTCACTACGTGTCAGGCTAGGGAATACGCCCCGCCGCTGCCGAAGCGAACGCCCGTTCCGAGACACCCCGGCAGCGTCGGGACGTCAAGAGCCACCGCCACAGCACCACCGGCAGACATGGGATTGCGCGCATGATCGTATGGATATGGAACGCCAGGGGCCCGGCCGCCGACGCCAGCGGCGTGGCCGGCACCGCCGAGGCCGCCCGCCGCGCGGCCGGCTCACTGCTGGCCAGCGGGCGAGCCAGGGCCGCGCACGTCGAGCAGGCCACCATCGTCATCGGCCGCACGCTGACCTACGACTACTGCCCGACCGGACGGGCATGGGACGCCCGGCTGGAATCAGGCAGCACCAGGTGGGTACTCGTTCCCTCTCTTCCCGGCCGGGCCGCATCGTGACCGGGCTGCCTCTACACAAGTACGAGCAGGCCGCCGCGATCGTCCGCGCCCAGATCACCGACGGGACGCTCAAGCCCGGCCAGCCCACCCCCAGCGGGGCGCAACTGGCCCGCCTGACCGGCTTCTCGACCCTCACCTGCCGCAAGGCCCTGCGCACCCTGCTCAGGGACGGCATCCTCACACCGGGGCCGAGCCCGGCCGGCCGTCCCCGCGTCGCCGTCCCCAGCGGGCCGCGCCCAGGGTACGCGGCCCGCCAGCTGTCGCGCGCGCTGGCCGCCCTGCGCCACGCTGGCGGCCTGACCCAGCCCGCCCTGGCCGCCCTGACCGGCTACTCCGTCACCACGATCGGGCACGCCGAGACCTGCCGGCTCTGGCAGTCCCGCCAGTTCTGGGAGAAAGCCGACCTCACGCTCGCCGCCGGCGGCGAGCTAACCCGCCTCTACGACGCCTGCCGCGCCGAGGCCGCCACCCCCGGGCAGCCCGGCACGCCGCCCCCCGGGGCTGAGGCCGTCCCCGCCGCCCTCAGCCGCCTCACCCTCCACTGGTCCGACGGGACCGTCACCACCGCCTACCCGCCCGCCGCCGGCCTGCCCCTCTGACCGGCGAAGGCACGAGGCTCCCGCGCGGCGCATGCCTCCGCCGCGCGGTTGAGGAGGGAACCGCCCCCCGCCGCTACCGGGTGGTTCCCGGCCGGCGGGTACCGCCCTTGTGGAAGAGGGCGGCACCCGCCCCGAACTCCCTCGGGCCGGACTCCCCGACGCCGCCATGCTCGCCGCGATCCTGCCCGCCACCCAGGCCGACGCCGACCAGCGCAACCACCAGCGCGCCGAGGAACTTACGCCTCCAGGCTGCGCAGAACGAGACCGCCCAGGCTGGGCCCATCACCCAGCTAGCCCAGATGGGCAGCGACACCAGCGCCATGGCTAACGCCATGCGCGAGCGGATCACCGCCCAGTTCAACGACCTCTACACCCGCGCCCAGGCCATCCAGGCCGAAATAGACGCCCTCGCCGCCGCCCAGGCACCCGCCCCCGATGCCTCCCTGCTTGACGAGCTTCCCTACGCCGCCGCCAACCTGACCGACGCCCCCGAGCACGTCAAAGCCCGCCTCTACGACGCGCTCGACATCCAGGCCCTCTACCGCCAGCACATACGGCAGGTCACCATCTGGGCAACCATCACCGTCCACCCCCGGCACCATCGCTGCCCTGCTCACCGACCCCCGCACCGACAGCGACACATTTGTCTGCGACCTGCCGCTATGGCGACTACAACGATCCAAGATCATTAAATTTTGCTCGCAGTTGGGGGCTGACCCGCCGAAATTTCGGATATTTCGTAAAATCGCCGGCGGCTAGTCGAGGCCCAGAAGGGGCTCGATGCCGACGGTGAGGCCCGCCGGAAGAGTCGCGATGCCGCGGACCGCTAGTAGCACGCCTGGCATGAACGAGGCGCGGTCCAGGGAGTCGTGGCGGATCGTTAGGGTCTCGCCGTGG
>DATBEM010000158.1:0-1990 GCA_036276115.1 Trebonia sp. | reverse complement strand
CCCCGTGCCGGGCTTCTCACAGTCACATCGAACGGGCCCGGTCGGATCCGACAAGTCAAACCCGCAAATCCATCATCCCGAACGGTCCCTGCCCTCCGCGTCCACGGTCAGCACCCTGCACCAGCGCGGCTACAGAGTCAGTCGGGGTTAGGAAAGTGTATCGCTCAGGTAAGCATCCATCGCAGCATAACGCGTTGAATCGGAGTAGAATTCGAGTAATAGAAAATCACGATGATGATCATCGAACGGAGATCACGATGGACGGGCAGCCGGGGCAAGAGGACGGGGAGGGCGCGGGCCGGGACCGCGATCCCGAGCCGACGCCCCCCGCCTCCGGCAGCCCGGTCCCGAGCCCGGCCTCGCCGGGTCCCGACAAGCGGCTGGCGCAGTTCGCGTGGGACGACTCGAGCGAGGGCCCGGCTCCTTCGGGGCCGATGGCCCTAATGGTCGACGAGCTGTCAGGGCCGCAGCGGCGCTGCCCGGGAGCCACCGGCGACGAGCTGGTCGGCCTGCTGCGGGCGTGGGCGGCGGTCGAGTCATGGGCCGCGGGCGCCAAGCTCGGCCTGATCCGCGAGATGATGCGCCGCGAGGGCCCCCCGTCGCCTGGCAGCGACCACGGCGACCTGCCGGAGGACTGGTCCCGGTCGCTCCGCTACGAGCTGGCGGGCGCGCTGGCCTGCTCGACCCAGTCGGCCGAGAGCACCGCGTCGCTCGCGTGGCAGCTGGGAGCGCGGCTGCCCCGCATCGCCGCCCGGCTGGACGACGGGACGCTGACCAGCGGGAAGGCCAGGGCCGTGGCCGAGACGCTCTCCCAGCTGACCGACCCCGACGCCGCCGCCGCGGAAGCCCTGATCGCCGACCAGTTGGCAGGCAAGACCTTCACCCAGGTGCTGCGCCTAACCGAGCAGGCGGCCCTGACGGTAGACCCGGAGCTGGCCGAGCGGTGGCGGGAGCACGCGCAGAAGAGGGACGCGCGGGTCACCTTCTTCCGCGAGCAGGCTGGCACGGCGGGCCTGTCCGGCCGGGACCTGCCGCCCGACGAGGCGCTCGCCGCGATGGCCAACGTCAACGCCCGCGCGGAGGAATACAAAGAATCAGGCGCGTTCGCCGACACCCCGATGGACGTGCTGCGCGCCCACGCCTATCTCGACCTCATCAACGGCATGCCGGCCGCGACGCGGATCGCGGCCGCGGAACAGCAAGACGACCTGACGGACAGCGCCCCCTCCGACCCGGGTGACTGCCCGTGCTCCGAGTGCGACGGCAGCTGCGTGACCCATGAAGCCGAAGATCTCGACGACAGCGGGCAAGCCGCCGACGACGATGACCCCGACGACGATGCCAGCCCCGATGACGAGGACGATGGCGGCGAAACCGGCTCCGGCTCCGGCGATGGCGGTCCCGGCTCCGGCGGTCCTGGCGGCTCCGGCGGTCAGAACCCTCGCCCCGGCGTGCCGCCGACCGGGCGGGCGTACGAGCGGCGCCCGGCCGATCTGATCGTGCCGCTGGCGACGCTGCTCGGGCTGGCCGAGCGGCCGGGCGAGCTCCACGGCTTCGGCCTGCTCGACCCGTCGCTCGCCCGCGAGCTGGCCACCGCCGCGGCCGCCAGCCCGCGCACCGAGGTGTGCCTCACCGCCACCAGCCCCGAGGGATACGCCATCGCCCACGGCTGCGCCCGCCCGGCCCGGACATCACGCCAGGTCGGCTCGGGCGCATCCCCGGTCGCGCTCCCCGCCCGACTGAACCTGACGATCCCCGCCGCCACGCTCACCGGCCTGGCCAGTCACAGTGGCTCCTGGTCTTTCACCCCACGCGGCAGACCCGGAACCCCAGACGGCTTCGGCACCTGGACGCTCGTCCTGCCGGGAGGGCGCGAGCTCACCGTGCGCCTGGACCCGGTACCAGTCTTCGAATGCGATCATCGGTACGAGACTCACGGCTACCAGCCGAGCGACCGGCTCCGCCATCTCGTCCAGATCAGAGACGGCAC
>DATBEM010000157.1:0-3729 GCA_036276115.1 Trebonia sp. | reverse complement strand
TTCCGGGCCGGGAGGCTCGTCGCTGGCCGCGGGCAGCGAGATGACCATGGTCCGGCCCCCGCCGGGGGTGTCCTCGGCCGTCAGCGTGCCCCCCATGGCCTCGGTCAGCCCGCGCGCGAGGGCCAGCCCGAGGCCGACTCCGGTGGTGTTGTCGGTGTCCCCGAGCCGCTGGAACGGCACGAACATCCGCTCCCGGTCCTGCTCGGGGATGCCCGGGCCGCGGTCGACCACCCGCAGCTCGACCCGGTGGCCGAGCGCGCTCGCGGCCAGCAGCGGCGGCTGCGCCGCCGGGGCGTAGCGGATCGCGTTCTGCACCAGGTTGACGACGACCCGCTCCAGGATGGCGGGGTCGGCGCTGATGGCGGGCAGCGTGTCGGGCACGTCCACTCGCACCGCCCGGCCGTCGGGCTCCAGGCTGTCCAGCGCGCTGGCGACCACCTCGTCCAGGCCGACGGGACGGGGGAACAGCGACAGCGCGCCGGCCTGTAGGCGGCTCATGTCCAGCAGGTTCTCCACCAGGTGAATGAGCCGGTCGAGCGACTCATCGGCGGTGGCGAGCAATTCGGCCACGTCGGCCTTCGTCCACGGCACGCCGGGGGAGCGCAGGCTGGTGACGGCGGCCTTGGCCGAGGCGAGCGGCGAGCGCAGGTCATGGCTGACGGCGGCGAGCAGCGCCGTCCGCATGCGGTCGGCGGCGGCGATGGGCCGCGCCGCCTCCGCCTGCGCCTCCAGGCGCTGCTGCTCCAGGGCGACCTGGGCGTAGGCGGCGAACGCGCCCAGCACCCGGCGGTCCCCGGCCGGCAGCGGCCGTCCCTTCAGGGCCAGCGACAGCGTGTCCGACACCGGTACCTCCACGTCCGCGTCGTCGGGCCGCTCGACCGGGTCGTCGCCGGCCGAGCCGACGCGCTTCCAGCGGCGGCCGAGGCTGCGCGGGGTCAGGCTGGCGCGGGCCGGGGGCACGGGGGCGCCCGGCGGCCCCTCCGGGCTGACGTCGGCGCACTCCAGCAGCGTGACCGACGTCATCCCGAACGCCTCCCGCACCCGTTCCAGGATGGCGTCGACCGCGCCCTGCCCGCGCACGATGCTGCCCGCCGTGGTCGCCAGGAGCTCGGCCTCCGCGTTGGCGCGGGCCGACTGCTTGGTCCGGCGGGCGGTGATGTCCACGATCCAGCTCACGGTAAGCCCGACCAGGATGAAGACCGCGAGGGCGAGCACGTTGTTGCCCTCGGCGATCGTGAAGAAGTGGATGGGCGGCGTGAAGTAGTAGTTCAGCAGCAGCGACCCGGCGATCGCCTCCACCAGCGCGGGCAGGAACCCCCCGGTCAGCGCGACGGCGATCACCGCGACGAGGAACAGCAGCACGTCGGTGGTCAGGTTCGCGCTGTGCCGGACGCTGGTCAGGGCGACGGTGAGCAGCGGGGCCAGCGCCGCCGCGAGCGCGAGCCCGGCCGCCTGGCGCTGGCGGGTGATGCCGCCGCGGCGCCGGCGCAGCAGCCCCAGGCGCCCGCCGACATGCGCGTGGGTGACGATGTGGACGTCGATCGGGCCGGAGCCGCGGATGGTGCGCGACCCGATGCCGGGCCCGGTCAGCAGCGCCAGCAGCCAGGGCCGGCGGCTCGCGCCGAGCACCAGCTGGGTCGCGTTCTCGGCCCGGGCGAAGGCGAGCAGTGCCCCGGCGATGTCGTCCCCCACGACCTGGTGGTACGTGCCGCCGAGGGACTCCACCAGGTGCCGCTGGCGGGACAGGTTCGCCGGGTTGGCCCCGGTCAGCCCGTCGGACCGGGTGATGTGCAGCGCGAGCAGGTCACCGCCGGATGACCGGGCCGCGATCCGGGCCGCCCGCCGGACGAGGGTGTCGCCCTCGGGGCCGCCGGTCAGCGCGACCACGACGCGCTCGCGGGCTTCCCAGGTGGCCTTGATGTCATGCTGGGCCCGGTACCGCTGCAGTCCCTCGTCCACCTTGTCGGCCAGCCACAGTAGGGCCAGCTCGCGCAGCGCGGTCAGGTTCCCGCCCCGGAAGTAGTTGGTCAGCGCGGCGTCAATCTTCTCCGGCGGGTAGATGTTGCCGTGGGCCATCCGCCGCCGCAGCGCCTCGGCGGTCATGTCCACCAGCTCAACCTGGTCGGCCGCCCGCACGACGGCGTCGGGGACGGTCTCCCGCTGCGGGATCCCGGTGATCTGCTCGACCACGTCGTTGAGCGACTCCAGGTGCTGGATGTTGACGGCCGAGATCACGTCGATGCCGGCGCCGAGGATCTCCTGGACGTCCTGCCAGCGCTTCTCGTTCTTCGAGCCGGGCACGTTGGTGTGGGCGAGCTCGTCGACCAGGGCGATCTGCGGCCGGCGGGCGATGACCGCGCCGGCGTCCATCTCCTCGAACGACGCGCCCCGGTAGCCCGCCCGCGCCCGGGGGATGACCTCCAGCCCGCTCAGCAGGGCCTCGGTCTGCGGTCGGCCGTGCGTCTCGGCGAACGCCACGACAACGTCGGCCCCGCGCTCCGCGCGCCGGTGCCCCTCGCCCAGCATGGCGTACGTCTTGCCCACCCCGGCAGCGGCTCCGAGGTAAATCCGCAGCTGCCCGCGCTGAGCGGGGGTAGGAGCTCCCATCCCTCCATGATGCGGGGTCAGCCGCCCTGGGCCGTGCAGCCCTAACGCCACCCATGCGGATGGCGGGCCAATCCTTGCGCGGTCTTGGTGCCGCTGCCCGCCTTTGCGGTGGTTAGCCCGGTGGCCTGGCGCTAGCAGCCGGCCGCTAGCCGCCCCGGTAAAACGCGCGGGCGGGTCCCTGCCAGGTGAGGATGACCGCGACCAGGCCGATCACCCAGACCAGGAGGCTCATGACCTTGGCCGCGGGGGCCTGCTGGACCCCGATCACGACGCTGAGCATGAAGATCGTGTCGAGGCCGAGCATGACCGACCCGAGCGTGGCCCCCCACGGCCGGCCCCGGCGGACGGCGTAGGCGCACATGATCCAGGTGACGATGCCCAGGGCGTCGGCCGCCACCGCGCAGGCGGCGATGAGGCCGATCGACACGTTGTAGCGGTTGTAGGCGTCGGTGTCGGTGTACTGAACGTCTGAGGCCAGGCGGGCCAGGTGGGAGATGTCCACGATGCCCAAGATGATGCCGAGGACGCCCGCCGCCAGGCCCAGGTACATCAGCCGGACCGCGCTGGCGGCGGCCGAGGGGACCTGCTCCCGGGCGGGCTTGCCCCGCGCGGGCCGGTACGCGTGCGGGCCCGCCATCGCCGGCGGCGCCATGCCCGTGCCCGTCCACGGCCCCTGGCCGGTCGCCGGCACCTGGCCTGGTAGCGGGGTCTGGCCTGGTAGCGGCGGGGTCGGGGTGCCCCAGGCGGGAGCCGGCGGCGTCCCCGGCCGGGCCGCGCTCGCCGGGGGCTGCTGGCCCGACGGCTGCCACGGGGCCGGGGTGGCGTACCCGGACTGACCGTACGCCGCCTGCGGGGGCGGGGTCGGGCCGCCGGTTGCGGCGCCCGGCCCGGTCCCGGGCGCCTGCCAGGGCGGGGCCGGGGTAGCGGGCGTCCGCCCGGAGGGAGGGTAGGACGGCGGCAGGTATCCCGATCCGCGCTGCTGTGCCGCCGCCACCCGCGGCTGCGCGGCGCTGGGCCCGCTTCCCGGCCCCGGGCTCGGCGGCGCCGGCTGCCAGGGGCCGCTCAGCTGGCCCGGCGCCGATCCGTAGGCCCGAGGGTCCCCCACGCCGAAGCCGCGGGAGC
>DATBEM010000156.1:0-21727 GCA_036276115.1 Trebonia sp. | reverse complement strand
CTCCTGGACGACCGCTCCCGGCTGGCCCGCGCCGTGTCCCGCCCGACGAACACAAGGAGACCACGGTCGGCCTACTGGCCCCGGCCGGGTCCTGGCATGCCCCGCCAGCATCACCATCGACCGCGAGATTGGCTGCGACGGCTCCTCCCGGCTGAGGGACTGAGGCGCCTGGACGCTGCCTGGGACCTTGGCCAGCCCCGTGGACGCTCCCGCCCTACCCTCCCTGCCCCAGGCCAACCGCAGGCCGCGCGCCACCCGCACCGTCGGCCCATGCACGCGCCTGCGCCAGCGGGGCCGAACGCCGCGCCCCCCTTGCTCCCTCGCCCACGCCGGCCACCACCCTCAAGGGCCAGCCGTGTCACCATCACGCCTGGACCCCTCCTTAGACCGAAGGGTGCCGAGAGTGGAGGACCGGGCGGAGATACCCGTCTGCATCGTGCGGAGGGCGTGCCCAATCAAGGAGATCGCCAGACGGCGGGGTGGCGCGCAACAGGGTGCGGGCCGCGGTGGCGTCGAATCGAGAGCCCGCGATCGGCGGGACCGGAAAGGTGTCAGTATCAGGGCCGACGGCGGCGTCCGCCGGGAGCCTGGCGCCCGGATTCGGCTGGCGCTGCCGCGACCCACCACCTGTCGCGGTAGGCCGCAGCCAAGGGGGAACAGCGGGGAAACCGGACGCCCCGGCGCCGCCTGAGCGGCCGAACCTCTCGATGAACGGTTAGCCGGGCGGTGCCCCAGGCCCCCGCAAGGCGGGCACTTCGTTGGGAGCACGGCCTAGTTCGAACCGCTGCCCGGATCGGGCTGGCCAGTTCCACCGTTCAGCAGGCTTCAGGTCCGTCGCCTCAACCGCGCGTCCCTGCTCGCGGTTTCACGTGAAACTAGCCCCCGTGCTTTAAGCGTCAGGCGTCGGCCGTGGCGGCGATGGCGGCGAGGAAGTCGTCCACGTCGGATTCCGAGGCGTCGAACGCGGTCACCCAGCGAGCCACGCGTCCCGCCTCGTCCTCGACGTAGAACGTCCAGTCCTTCTGCAGCGCGGCGATGTGTCCCGGGGACAGCCGGGCGAACAATATGTCGGCTTCCACCGGGTAGAGGAGCGAGACGCCGGGGATGGACGCGAGGCCGTCCGCCAGGCGCGTCGCCATGGCGTTGGCGCGCGCGGCGTTCTGCCGCCACAGGTCGTCGCTGAGCAGGGCGCCGAGCTGCGCGCCTAGGTAACGCATCTTGGACGACAGCTGACCGTTCTGCTTGCGCAGGTAGGGAGCGCTGGCAGTGGTGGCCGAGTCCATGACGACGACCGCCTCCACGCCCATGGCGCCGTTCTTGGTCCCGCCGAAGCTGAGCACGTCCGCGTACTGGGCCATGTCGGCCAGGGTGCAGCCGAGGTGAGCGGCGGCGTTGGCGATCCGGGCGCCGTCCATGTACACCCGTACTCCGTTCGCGGAGCAGTACGAGTAGATGGCCTCGAGCTCGGCGAGCGTGTAGCAAGTGCCGTACTCAGTCGCCTGGGTGAGGGAGACCACTGCGGGCTGGGCGAAGTGCTCGACGCCGCGAGCCGCGAGCCGCGGGGCGATGAGGTCCGGGGTGAGCTTCCCGTCGGCGGTCGGGACGGGCAGCAGCTTGGCCCCCAGGATGCGCTCGGGGGAGGCGCCTTCATCGGTATAGATGTGGGCTGACGCCGGGCAGATCACGGCCTCATGCCTGCCCAGCAGGATCCCTAGCCCGAGGACGTTCGCGCCGGTGCCGTTCATGACAAGGTAGGCCTCGCCGCGTGCACCGGTGAGCTGCTTCAGGGCCTCGACTGCCCCCGCCGACCACGGGTCTTGCCCGTAGCCGATCGCGTCGCCCGTGTTGGCGTCCATGATGGCCTGCATGACCACCGGATGCACCGGGGAGTGGTTATCGCTGCCGAAGCTTTTGCGGCCCGGGGCGTGAAATGCGCCTGTGCTCATGGCCCTGAGTCTATTTCAGACGTGCCCCGTCCCCACGTGCGACAATGGGGGACGAAGTCGGGAGCACGCCTCATGTCAGACCGGGGAACTGGATGTCACGCCGTCTCGTCAACATCACGCTCGACAACCTCAGCGACCTTCCGCCCACCTGCCGCTCCTGCGTCTTCTGGGAACTCGACCCGGTAAGCAAGGCACGCGCCGAGGGGTCGGACACCGCCCTGGAGAAGGAATCCTGGATCTCCTCGGTCCTCCTGGAGTGGGGAAGCTGCGGCAAGCTCCTCTACGTGGACGGGGCTCCGGCCGGCTTCGTGCTCTACGCCCCCCCGCTCTACGTTCCTCGTTCTGTCGCCTTCCCCACCAGCCCGGTCAGCGCTGACGCCGTCTTGCTCATGACGGCGCGGGTGCTCAGCGAGTTCTCGGGGGCCGGGCTCGGCCGGATGCTCATCCAGGGGGCGGCCAAGGACCTCAGCCGGCGTGGGGTCAAGGCCATCGAGGCCTTCGGCGACAAGCAGTGGACCGCCCCGGCCTGCGTCCTGCCGGTGGACCATCTCCTGGCGGTGGGATTCAAGACCGTGCGCCCGCATCACCGTCACCCTCGGCTCCGAATGGAACTGCGGACCGCCCTTACCTGGCGCGAGGACGTGGAGGTCGCCCTGGAGCGCCTGCTCGGCTCGATGACCCCCGAGCGAGCCCTGCGCCCCGTCGTGGCCTCCTGATTCCTGGACCGAACGGCGAACGGCCCGGTGGGTACCCACCGGGCCGTTCGCCGTTCGCAGCTCACTTCGGAGGGACGGAATCCGTCCCCGCGGAGAAGCTAGATGTACTCGGCCAGTTCCCTCAGCAGGGCTGCCTTGGGCTTGGCGCCCACGATCTGCTTGACGATCTCGCCGTTCTGGAACACGCTCATGGTCGGGATGGCCATGATCTTGTAGCGCGCGGAGACGGTCGGGTTCTCGTCGATGTTGAGCTTCACGACATCGATCTTGCCGGCGTACTCTTTCGCGATCTCCTCAAGCACCGGGGCCACCTGGCGGCACGGGCCGCACCACTCGGCCCAGTAGTCAACGATGACCGGCTTGTCGTTCTTGAGCACTTCAGCATCGAAGGTCTCGTCAGTGACGGCCTTAGTCGCACCCATGATGATCACGCCTTCCGTATCGGATGTTGATGTTCGGACGCTGATGCGAAGTACTCAGGACTCCCGAGCCGCGAGCCAGCGCTCGACGTCAATGGCGGCCGAGCAACCGCTGCCCGCCGCGGTGATGGCCTGCCGGTACGTGTGGTCCACGACGTCGCCGCAGGCGAAGACGCCATCGATGCCGGTCCTGGTGGACCGCTCCTCGACCAGTAGGTAGCCCTCGGAGTCGGTCGCCAGTTGCCCCTTGAACAGCTCGCTGCGCGGGTCGTGGCCGATCGCGACGAACAGGCCGCTCACGGGGACCACGCTCTCCTCACCGGTGACGAGGTTGCGGACGCGCAGCCCGGTCAGCTTCAGGTCTCCGACCGCCTCGATGACCTCGCTGTTCCAGAGGAACTTGATCTTCGGGTTCGCCAGCGCCCGCTCCTGCATGATCTTGGACGCGCGGAGCGTGTCACGGCGGTGGATGATGGTGACGGTCTTGCCGAACCGGGTCAGGAACGTGGCCTCCTCCAGGGCAGAGTCGCCCCCGCCGACGACGGCGATGTCTTGCTCGCGGAAGAAGAACCCGTCACAGGTCGCGCACCAGGACACGCCGTGCCCTGAGAGCTCTTTCTCGCCCGGGATGCCCAGCTCGCGGTACCTTGACCCGGTCGCGACGATCACTGCCTTGGCCATGAACGTCCCGGTGGCGGTCTTCACGACCTTCGGGGTCACGGTCAGGTCGGCCTCGATAACGTCATCGGTGACCAGCTCCGCGCCGAACCGCTCGGCCTGCTTGCGCAGTCCGTCCATCAGGTCCGGCCCGAGGATCCCGTCGGGGAACCCGGGGAAGTTCTCCACGTCCGTGGTGTTCATCAGAGCGCCGCCAGCGGTAACCGAGCCCTCGAACACGAGCGGGTTCAGCTTCGCCCTCGCCGCGTAGATGGCAGCCGTGTACCCGGCCGGCCCGGAACCGATGATGATGACGTCTCTTACGTCGGTCACTGCATGCCGCCTCTCTCAAGCATCGCACCCCGCTAAACCGATACTAGGGCGCTAAGATTCCCGCCGGGGCTAACGCTGTCTAGCCGCCGAGGCGGACCTCAGCGATCAGCGTCGGCTGGCTGGCGGTGCAGGCCACCCCCACGACCCACGCCTCGCCGGGGATGGCGATCACGTACGCCGGCTGCGACTGATACGTGGCCAGGTCGACCAGCTTGGGGCGGATGTTGCCGGTCAGGTGCATGACGCAGCCGACCAGGGACGCGGATGGGCGGGCCTGCGCCCCGATCGCGGCGGCCGCCGGGGCGGGGAGGCCGGCCGGCCGCGCCGGGGCCTCGCCGTCCACCCAGTTGCCAGGCTCGCTCGCGGACGAGGCGAGCGGGCCGCTTGCGGTCACGGAGGACTCGGCTGGCGCCGCCGCCGCGATGACGCTGGACTGCGCCGCGAGGCGAGCGCTCACCTGCGTCGGCAGCGTGGCCTCGTGGTAGCTGGTGCCGGTGTCGGTCACCGTGAACGCTGGTGAGCGCGAGGACCGGGAGTCCTGCCTCGTTGGCTGTCCCGACCGCCGCGGGTGGGCCACGCGGGCGGACGCGGTCAGTGCGGGGCGCCCCTGCGGGGCTGGGGAACTGCCGATCGCGTACGCGCCGCCGGCGCACATCACGATGAGGGACGCCACCGCCGGGGCGAGGACGCGCGGGCGGGCGAGCCTGCGGGCACCCTGAGCCCGGTGCCGGATGAGGGCCGACCACTGGTGGCCAGGGCCTGGGCGAGGCGCGTGCCCGGGCGCCGTCTCGGGCGTCCGGCCCGCCTGCCGTACCCGGGCGGCGGACTCCAGGGCCAGGGCGGCGAGGACCCGCCGCTCGGTCGCGGCAGGCAGCATTGCCGGGGGCGCGGCCGCGAGCGCGAGGCTGACCTCGTCGAGCCGGGCGCAGGCCTGTGCGCAGCGGGGGCACCGGGCGACGTGCCCGCAGATCCTCCGGCCGCGGCGAAGGCCGACAAGGCCGGCGCGCAGGCTTGCGAGGGCTGCCGGATCGGGATGGCCTAGCTGCCGGCTCATGCGCCTCCTCCCTGCTCAGATGAGACGCTGATGATGCCGGGCTGGTTCCCTCCGATCACTGGATTAGCGCGCAAGTGCGCGAGGTAGGGGAGCAACCGGGCGCGGCCGCGCGCGCAGCGGCTCTTGATGGTGCCAACCGAGACGCCGAGCATCGCGCCCGCCTCGGCGACCGGGTACCCGAGCATGTCCACCAGGATGAGGGCGATCCGCTGGTGGTCCGGCAGGTGGCTCAGGGCGGCGCTGACGTCCAGCCTGACGTCCGCGTTGTCCATGGCGTCGCGGGGGGCGACGATGCCTCGCGAGCCGGCCCGGTCGGCTGACGGCGCGCCGAGCGCCTCCTCCTCGCCGGACCAGCTCAGGGCCAGGCTGGAGCGGCGGCGGATTCGGTCGACGGCCGCGTTCACCACGATCCGGTGCAGCCAGGTCGTGACGGCCGAGTCCCCCCGGAAGTCCCCGGCCCGCCGGAAGGCCGAGACCATCGCCTCCTGCAGGGCGTCGGCGGCGTCTTCCGGATCGCAGGCAGTACGCAGGGCGACCGCCCACAGCCGGTCCTTGTGGCGCAGGAACAGCCGGCCGAACGCTTCCGGGTCCCCGGCGACATGGCGCCGTAGCAGCTCGCCGTCGCCATCCGCGCCATCACGGAAGCCCGGTGAGCTGGCCAGCTCGCCGGACTGGATTCCCCCGTCTTCGATGTAGATCTCGCTCAGCTCCCGCCGCCCCGCCATCGGCGTCCCCGTCCCGCTACCCGGCCTACCCGGCGGCGGAAACGGGCTTACCGCGCACCGTAACCTCGTAGACCTGCTCTTCGAACGTGCCGGACGGCGACCCTGAGCCGGGCAGTGACGGGGGCAGGCTGGTAATCCAGATGAGCACGTAGCGGCCCTTCGCCGAGCCGCTCGTGTTGTACTTGTAGTCACCGGATACCCGCGCTCCGCTCGCCACCTTCGTGAAGGTGCCGAATGCCGCCTGGGAAACCGTGCTCGTGTTGCCGAGGTAGAGATCCGCGCTGGTGCAGCAGGCTGAGCTGAAGCTCACCTCAACCTGGCTCAGCGTGACCGGCTTGCCCATGTCGAGGAGCAGCCCCGTGCCGGGCTTGTAGCCCCCGAACACCGGGTTGCCCGAGTACCACTGGGTCGTCCAGGCGGAGCCGGGATTGCCGTCAATGGCGAGGGGCGCCTTCTGGCCGTCCTCGTCGCCGGTGGGGTTGTAGGCGTTGTACGCGCTCGCGCTGACCGGCTTGAGGACCTGGGCCGCCTGCCGGGTGGAAGCGGGCGCGGGCCCCGTGCCCTGCGTCGACTGCGGACGCGCGTCCGACGCGGTCCCGTTGTGCAGGTTGCTGCTGATCATCCAGGCAGCCGCGCCGATGGCCACCAGGACCAAGACGATGACGACGCTGACGATGCCCCGGGCGGCCATGTTCCGCTCGGGCGGCGGCCGGCGGCCATGCGGGCCATTGCCCTGGCCCGGGCCAGCCGGCCCCCAGTGACCGCGGTCCGGGGGACCCGGCTGGTAGCCATTGGCGGCGGGCGGGATCGCGCCGCCCGCCCAGGACGGCTGCACCGGCTCGGGGAGCGGGATGGGGGGCGCTACTGCCGCCAGTGCGTCGGCGAACGTGGCGGGCGTCAGGATCGGCGGCTCATGCCGCGCGGTCCGCTGCAGCAGGGCACGGCAGACGACGGCGTCAATGGCGGGAGGCACCTCGGCCGATACCTGGCGGGGCGTGCAGGGCGCCCCCTCCGACTGCGGGGCGGCGGGCAGCGCGGTCTGGCCCTCTCCGGGCCAGTAGCCGGTCAGCGCCGCGTACAGCAGCGAGCCGAGGCCCTGGGTGTCAGTGAGGGCCGGCTCCTCGGCCGCCGCGCTGGTTAGTCCCGACCCGGCCAGGGCCGCGTCGATGCCGAGGCCGGTGATCTTGACCCCGCCGGTCCGGGTCCACCGCACCGCCGAGGGCGAGAGCCGCAGGTGCGCGAGGCCGGTCCCGTGCGCGCCGGCCAGCGCGCGAGCGGCATCGCCGACCAGCGCGCAGGCACGCCCGGCGTCGAGCGGCCCGCTAGCGAGCAGGTCGGCCAGCGTCTCGCCCGCCACCCACTCCATGACGATGTAGGCGCCGTCGCCAGAGTCCTCAACGTCGAACACCTGGGCGAGCCGGGGGTCGGTGAGTCGGCTAGCGGCGCGGGCGGCGGTCACGACCTCGGCCACGCGGGGGAAGCCCGGGGCGAAGGTGAGCACTGTGACTGGCCGGGCGAGCGTCTCGTCCATGGCCTTCCACATAGTCCAGCCGCTGCCGGCATCGACCTGGTCTACTAGCCGGTACCGGCCGGCGAGGCGGGTCCCAGGTTCAGAGATGTACGTGCTCATCGTCAGCGCCAAGAGCGGGGCCGGCTCTCGGCCTCCTTCCAGCCCCGGGTGCCCATGCCTACCGTGCGGACCTTGCCGCGGTACCTCTCATGCTAATGTCCGCCGCGAGCAGGGGAACTACCCCCTGGCACGGCCGGGAAGAGGACCGTCTTACCGTTATACGCGAATACCGTCAATATCGTGTGCCAGCACACGCAGTGTGCCACATCTCCCCCGGTGCTCGCCGGGAGTGTTCCAGATCCCGTCATCCGCGCGTCATCGTTCCTGGCTCTCGCCGTAATCAAGTTGCCGCCGGTTCGTGATGCGGGCCGAGGGTCGCCACCAGGGCCGGAACCCGGCGGCGGGACCGGCGGTCACCGGCCGAGCCGCCCGGCGAGGGACCCCAGGAGCACCTTGAATTCCTGCACCTTGAGCACCCGGGCGCACACCGCGTACAGCAGCAGCGCCCCGCCGCCGCCGATGACGGTAGTGAGCAGCCCGTAGACCGGCCCCTGGTGCACCAGCGAGCCGGCTATCGCCTCCACCACCAAGATGAAGGCCAGGCCGGGAATCGTGGCCAGGAACATCCGGACGAGGCTGCGGGTGATCCGCCAGCCATCGAGGCTCCCCACCCGGCGCAGCAGCAGTGGCCACGAGATCGCGGCGCCGGCCAGCGTCACCAGCCCGTAGGCGACGGCCAGGCCGAGGACGACGTGCTGCGAGGGCAGCACGGTCAGCGCGACGAGGTCGCCGATGATGCCAACGGCGAGCATCACCACCCCGATGATGGCCGGCGTCCGGTTCTCGTGGAAGGAGTAGAACACCCGCAGCTGGAGCTGGGTCAGCATGAACGGGATGAGGCCCAGGGAGAAGATGCCGAACGCCTCGCCGATGTAGCGCGACTGGCTGACCGTGTTGTGGCCATAGGAGAACAGGAACTCGCACAGCGGCGCTCCCAGCACGGCCAGGAAGACCGCCGCGGGCACCACGATCACCGATGCGAGCCGTACCCCGATGGAGAAGTCCTCCCGGACCAGCGAGTACCGCCGGTCGGTGGCATGCCCGCTCATCCGCGGCAGCAGCGCGCTGATGACTGATATGCCGACGATCGCGTAGGGGAGCTGGAACAGCGACCAGGCGTAGGAGTAGGCGGAGTACCCGAAGCCGGTTCCCGCCTGGGTCGAGCCGGCGATGTTGGCGACCCGCTGGACGACCAGGTTGCCCGCCCACTGGGAGATGACGTAGCCCAGCAGCCAGCCCGCCTGCCGGCCGATCGCGCTGATCTCCGACATCCGCAGGTCCGGTCGCAGCCGCATGCTGAACCCGGCCCGCCGGAGCACCGGGAACAGGCAGATGGACTGGATCAGGATGCCGGCCGTGGTGCCGATGCCGAGCAGCAGCGTCGCGGATGACGGAAGGCTGCGGGGGTCTTCCAGGTGCGTGCCGTATATCACCATGAACGCGACGGCGACGGCGATGACGACCACGTTGTTGATGACCGGCGTCCACATGTTGGCGCCGAACTTGCCCTTGACGTTCAAGATGGCGCCGAGCAGCGAGTCCATCCCGTAGAAGAAGATCTGCGGGATGAAGAAGTAGGCGAACAGCACCATGAGGTGGTGCTCGGCGGCTTTCTCCGACCCGGCTGGCCCGTTGACCGAGGAGTAGAGGGACACCAGTGGGCCGGCCAGGACGGTCGCGACCACGGTCACGACGAGCAGGGCGATGACGCCGAGGGTGAAGATCCGCTCGGCGTAGCCCTCGCCCTTGTCCGGGTCGGACTTGGCCGCCGACACCAGCATCGGGACGACGACGCTGGTGAAGATGCCGCCCAGCATCAGGTAGTAGACGGTGTTGGGCAGCGTATTGGAGTTGTTGTAGGCGTCGGCGATGTGCCCCGAGCCGAGCGCGATGATGAAGACGAACGTGCGCAGGAAGCCGGTGAGCCGCGAGGCTACCGTCCCGAGGGCCATCGCCTTGGCCGACCGGCCGAGGTTCGGGCTGGTGTTCGCGTCGGGCGCCCGCTCGGGCGCCTCCGGCGGCAGGCCCTCCTGCGGCAGCTCGATGACCTGCGTCGGCTGCGGGAACGACTGCTGGGGGTACCCGGGCGGCGGCAGGAACGCGGTCGGCGGCGGGTAGGCGGCGCGGCGGCGGGAGTCCGGCGGCGGGACGTACCCCTCGCGGGGCGTGAACGTCGGCCGCGGGCGGCTGTCGGCGCGATGGCTACCGCGCGCGCCACCGTCCGGCCGGGACGGCTCGCCCGGCCGCGGGCCGTCGGAGCGCGGCGTGAACGTCGGGCGGGGCGCACTGGGCGAGCCCGCGGGCGGCGGGGGAACCGCCGGCGGCGGCGGGGGGGCCGACGGAGGCGGCGGGACCGGGCCAGCCCCGTAACCCGCGGCCGGCCGTCCTGGCGGTGGTGCCGCCGGGCGCGGTGGCACCGGCTGTGCCTGCGCGGGCTTTCCCGGCGGGCGGGGCGTGAACGTCGGGCGCGGCGGCTGCGACCCCGGCGGCTGCGGCTGATGCGGCCCGGACGGCCGGGGCCCCGACGGGTCAGCGCCGGGCTGCTGCGGGTCCTGGCGGCCCGGCTGCCCCGAACTGGGCTGGGCCTCCTCTGGCGGGACGGGTGACCGTGGCGGCCTGGTCATCCGGTTCCTCCCGATCCACCGCTGGCGCTTGCCCGGTCTGTGGTGCCGTCGTCTGAAGTGACATTCTCGCCGGCGGCCTGCCCCGCCCGCACGCTGTCCGAGGCGGCGCTGCCTTCGCCAGCGTCGTCCGCGCCGCCGCTTCTTCCACTGACATGGTGCCCGTTGCCGCCGTCGCGAAGCCAGCGCCGGGTCCACCGCGCCACGGACGTGAGCACGAGCACGCCCAGCGCCGCCGCGATCAAGATGAGCAGCGTCCGCCCGAACCTCGTCGTCTCCACGCTGAGCGGCTGGGTCGGGCTGGACAGGGGCGCCCCGTTCCTCGTCAGCAACTGTAGCCGCAGTTGGACTGAGCCGAGCGCGGCCGAGTGGACCTGGAGCCGCACGGTCTTGGTGGTGAAGGCCGGGACGTCAACGGTGCCGTCCAGGTCGCTGACCGAGATCTGGCTGCCGGGCGGCACGGTGGCGCTCACCTTGACCTGGACGGCCTCCGGCAGGAAGTTGGCGATCGACACCGGCGTCGCGCCCGAGGTTCCCGCGAGCACGACCTTGGTGGTGCTCACGATTTGTACTTGCTGCTCGTTGCCCTTGACGTAGCCCTGGAGCTGGTCCAGCGCGGCCCAGCCGCCCTTGCTGCCCCGGCCGCGCCAGGCGGTGGACTCGGGGACCGCGACGGCGGCGGACAGCAGGCTCATGGTCTGGGCGCTCGGACGAGACAACATGGACAGGTAGACGCTGGCGAGCTGCCGCCCGCTGGTGGCGGCCCGCAGGTAGCCCGGTCCCAGCTCCTGGGGCGCGGGCATGTTGCTCGCCAGCGGCTTGTGCTGCACCGCCGCCGCTGGCGTGGTCAGGCTGGACAGGGGCACCGGGTGGAGCCAGGGCGCGCTGCTCATGGCGAGGAGGGCTGCCGCCTGCGGCTCGGACGGGTCCCAGCGGGTCGGCGGCGCGAGGACGACGGACCGGGAGGCACTGGGGGCCTGGGCGACGATCATCGCGGTCTGGGCGAGGATCTCCTGGGCGGCCGCGAACTGGGTGCCCTGGGGTGAACTGGCCGTGGCCGACCCGAGCAGCCCGGTCAGCTGCGAGTCGGCCAGCAGGACGGTCATCTCGGTGCCGACCCCGGTGGGGACCCTGGTGACCGCGTCGTCCTCGAAGGACTGGGTAGGCATCTGGTCGCTGGCCAGCACGGTGGTCGTGACCTTCCCCTCCTGCGCGAGGCTGGTCAGCACGCTCGCGTCCGCTACCCCGCCGTCCGGGTACGCGACCGGGGACCCGGGCCCGAATGGCTGGGGACGGTTCAAGATCGCCTGAGCCTCGCTGTCCCCGATCGCGTAGGACTCGGCGATCGCCTGGTCCTGCCCCGCGTGGGTCAGGGCGGACACGTCCGCGTCGGCGTACGGGGTCACGAACATCGGGTCAGTCGCGGTCTGGGCCCGCAGGCTCGTCAGCCACTGGCTGGCCGCGGCGCTGGCGGGCATGGCGATGGTGTCGGTGCACCCCGCGTTGCCGCCCACCTTGTACCGGCCTGTCATCACCGACGCGTCCGACAGCAGGGCAGGATCAACCGCCCAGGTGAGCTGCGCGCTGCCCGCGTACCGGAGGCCGGCTGCCGCCAGCCCCCCCAGCCGGCCGGACGGGGCGAGGCTGGCGGCGAGCTCATTGGTGGCCACGTGCTGCGGGCACGCCCCCTGCTGGGGCGTGTCGACGAGGGGCCACACCCAGGCGATGTCCAGCTTCTGCGGGGCCGGGGAGCCGGAATCCGGCCCGGCCCAGTACGGCAGCAGCGTCCGTGCCTCGCCCAGCGGCGCCCCGTCGGCCGAGAACGCCCTGGCCTCCAGCGGATAGACCCCGAACCGGGAGTAGCCCACCTCGTCCTCGGCGACGGTGATGCTCCAGGACAGGGTCGCGCCCGAGCGCAGGGCCTCCGGCGCCATCCAGGGCTGGCCGACCGGGACGAGGGCGGAGTCGAGGCCATCGCCCGCGCTGCCGCTGGCGAACGCCGCCATGTTCGACCGGGCGGAGAAGCCCGAACTGGCGCTGGTCTCCAGCCTGACCTGAACGCCATCGACCCGCGCGCGGGTATGGTTGGTGATGGTCCCCTTGACGGTAATCACGGAGTTAGGGGACGCGTACCGGTTCGGGCCGATCGAGACGATGGAGACATCCGGGCTGCTCGATGAGCCCTGGCTGCTGGTGGCCGCCGTGCCCGTCCGGGAAGCTTGGTATCCGCCCTGCGCCTGGGTGGCTAGCGCCCCCTGGGCCGCGAGGGCCGGGCCGGCCACGCCTGTCCCCATGATGACGAGGACGCCGGCGATCAGGGTACGGACGACGGTGCGCACGCTTGGCATGCTATTGCCTGCTGTGTGGCCGGACAGGTAGCACTGGGGAAAGGAAAGGGTTGAATGGTCACCGATGACCAGCGTATGGCGGCGGGTACCGTGCTCAGGTCGCTCGCCCCGGCCGAGACCGGGGAGCTGGGCGACCTGTTCGCCCGGGCCGGGCACGACCTTGCGCTGGTCGGCGGCCCCGTGCGGGACGCGTTCCTCGGCGGTAACCCGGGCGACCTTGACCTGACGACCGACGCGACACCGCCGGAAGTGCTGGAGATCACCCGGCGCTGGGCGGACAAGACGTGGACCATCGGCATCGAGTTCGGCACGGTGGGACTGCGCAAGCGGGACACGATCTTCGAGATCACCACCTACCGCAGCGAGGCCTACGACCGGCACTCCCGCAAGCCCGAGGTGAAGTACGGCACCTCCCTGGTCGAGGACCTTCGCCGGCGGGACTTCACGATTAATGCCATGGCCGCGCGGCTGCCGTCTTACGAGTTGATGGACCCGTTCAATGGCCTTCAGGCCCTGCACGAGGGGCTGATCACCACCCCGGGGCGGCCGGAGGACTCATTCTCCGATGACCCGCTGCGCATCTTGCGGGCCGCGCGGTTCGCGGCCCGGTTCGGCTTCACGGTGGCGCCCGGGGTGCGCGCGGCCATGGGAGAGCAGGCGTCCCGGCTGTCGATCGTCTCGGCCGAGCGGATCACCGATGAGCTGACCAAGCTCATGGTGGCGGCCGACCCCGCCTACGGGCTGGACCTGCTGGTCGCGACCGAGGTCGCGGCGCAGGTGCTGCCCGAGCTGCCCGCGCTGCGGATGGAGGTCGACGAGCACCATCGGCACAAGGACGTCTACGCTCACTCGCTCACGGTGCTGCGGCAGGCGATTGACCTGGAGTCCCGGTACGGCCTCGAGCGCGACCTGGTGCTGCGCCTGGCGGCGATCTTGCATGACATCGGCAAGCCGCGGACCCGGTCGCTGCTGGCGGGCGGGCGGGTCGCGTTCCACCATCACGAGGTGGTCGGCGCCAAGATCGCCCGCAAGCGGCTCGCCGAATTGCGGTTCCCGAAGGACGTGATCGCCGACGTGTCCCGGCTGATCGAGCTGCACCTGCGGTTCCACGGGTACGGCGAGGGCGAGTGGACCGACTCGGCCGTGCGCCGGTACGTGACCGACGCGGGGCCGCTGCTCACCCGGCTGCACGCGCTGACCCGGGCCGACTGCACGACGCGCAATGCCCGCAAGGCCGCCCGGCTGGCCGCTGCCTACGACGGCCTGGAGGAGCGGATCGGGGAACTGCGCCAGCGGGAGGAGATCGACGCCATCCGGCCGGAGATCGACGGGAACGAGATCATGACGCTGCTCGGGCTGCCGCCGGGGCCGCTGGTCGGCCAGGCACGCAAGTTCGTCCTTGACCTGCGGATGGACGAGGGCATGGTCGGGCGCGAGCGGGTCATCGCTGAGCTACTGCGGTGGGCCGCGGCGGAGGGGATCCCGGTTCCGGAGGGGAGCCGCCCGTCCGCGCCGGACGGAGCGTGAGCGCGGCGTAGGCGGCGGCGGCGAGCACGTAGCCGATCCCGATCGCGGTGACGACAAGGTAGGACTTGCCGTTGGCCGGCAAGAACGGCAGGGCGATCGCGGGCCCGATCACGTACGTGACGTTGTAGAGCATGTCGTAGATCGAGAAGACCCGTCCCCGGTACTGGTCCGCCACGACCTGCTGGACGGTGGTGTCGACGCATATCTTCACGCACTGGGCCGACAGGCCCATGATGAAGCCCATCGCGAGGAACGGCGCCTGGCTGAACGTGGGGCCGAGGGCCAGCGTCGCGACCGCCGCGACGGCCAGCCAGGCCGTGATCCAGGCGTTCATCGGCAGCCATTTCGTGCCCAGCGGGGTGATGACGGCGGCCAGCCCGAATCCGACCGCCGACGTCGCCACGAGCGCGCTCGCGTGCTGGAGGGCCGCATCGCCGTTGCCGGGGTAGAGGTAGTTGCGATAGAGCAGGAGGGCCTGGACGAGCAGGACGCCGTACAGGGCGTGGTGCGCTCCGATCGAGCCGAGGGCGTAGGCGGCCTTCCGGCGCTGGGCGAGGTGGCGCAGGGCACTCCCCAGGCCCCGGGCGACGTCGGCGAGCTCGCCCGTGATGCCCCGCTCCGCGGACGTGGCGCCCGGTTCGCGGTCCGGTCCGAGTAGGTTGCGGGCGATGCGCAGGCCAAGCAGTCCCGCGATGACGTAGAACGCGGCACTGACCAGGAGCGTGATGGCCGAGCCGGCGTGGCCCTGGCCGACGAGCGGGCGCATGCCCAGGCCGATCAGGCCGCCGATCAGGCTGGCGATCGTGCCGCTGGTGGGGGCGACGGCATTGGCCATGACGAGCTTGTCGGCTGCCACCACGCGCGGGGTGGACGCGCTGAGGGCGGACGCGAAGAAGCGGCCCGCACCGAGAGTGGCCAGCACGCTGATGTAGAACGGCAACTGAGTCTGCCCGGACAAGATGACGAGCGAGGCCACCGCCACCAGCGCGGCCTGCAGGAGGCCAGCCCAGATGAGGATCTGGCGGCGCGACCAGCGGTCAATGAACACGCCGACGAACGGGCCGATCAGGGAGAAGGGCAGGTAGAGGACCGCGAACGCCTCGACCGCGGCCAGCGGGTTGGGGAACGTGCTGGCGCTGAAGAAGACATAAGTCGTGAACCCGGCGCTGAAGACGCCGCCGGCCGTCGAGGAAACGAGCCGGATGGTGAAGAGCTTGCGGAAGTCCGGCTCGGCCGCAACGACCCGCAGATCAGCCCAGAACGAAGACTTCCGGGCCTGGCCCGCGGGGGACGGCTCTGTCTGCACTGGTTGAGCTTAACTCCCCATGGCCAGCAAGACAGGCGCGGCCGGGACCCCGCGTTACACGGGGTTCCCGGCCGCGCCGAGCGGCTTGTCAGCCGCCCTAGCGCTCGACCTCGCCGGCGATGAACTTCTCCACCAGGTCACGGCAGACGTCGTCGCCGAACTGCTCCGGCGGCGACTTCATGAAGTAGGAGCTCGCGGAGATGATCGGGCCGCCTATGCCACGGTCCTTGGCGATCTTCGCGGCGCGTAGCGCGTCGATGATCACGCCGGCCGAGTTGGGGGAGTCCCACACCTCGAGCTTGTACTCCAGGCTCAGGGGGACATCGCCGAAGGCCCTGCCCTCCAGTCGCACGTAGGCGAACTTGCGGTCGTCGAGCCACGGCACGTGGTCGGACGGGCCGATGTGGACGGCGGCCTTCTCCATCTCGTGCGGCACCTGGGAGGTGACCGCCTGGGTCTTGGAGATCTTCTTGGACTGCAGGCGGGTGCGCTCCAGCATGTTCATGAAGTCCATGTTGCCGCCGAAGTTGAGCTGGTAAGTGCGCAGCAGCTCAACGCCGCGGTCCTCGAAGAGCTTGGCCAGCACGCGGTGCGTGATCGTCGCGCCGACCTGGGACTTGATGTCGTCGCCGACGATCGGGACGCCAGCCTCGGTGAACTTGGCCGCCCAGACCGGGTCAGAGGCGATGAACACCGGCAGCGCGTTGACGAACGCGACCTTGGCGTCGATGGCGCACTGGGCGTAGAAGCGGTCGGCCGCCTCCGAGCCCACCGGCAGGTAGCAGACGAGCACGTCGGCCCGGGACTCGCGCAGTGCCGCGACCACGTCAACGACCGGGTCGTCGGACTCGGTGATGATCTGGGAGTAGTACTCGCCCAGGCCGTCGAGCGTCGGCCCGCGCTGGACGGTCACCCCGAGCGGCGGCACCTCGGCGAACTTGATCGTGTTGTTCTCACTGGCGAAGATCGCCTCGGAGACGTCAACGCCCACCTTCTTGGCGTCCACGTCGAAGGCCGCCACGACCTCGATGTCGGAGATGTGGTAGTCCCCGAACCGGACGTGCATGAGGCCGGGCACCCGAGCGTCATCCGTGGCGTCCTTGTAGTACTCAAGGCCCTGGACGAGCGAGCTCGCGCAGTTGCCCACCCCCACGATCGCTACGCGCACTGCTTTGGCAGGCACAGCACCCATGTGGCTTACTCCTTCTCACTCAAGGGATCAGTTGTTCCGGCTCGGCTTTGCTCGGACCGTCGCTCGGAGGCGATCAGCTCGTTGAGCCAGCGAACCTCGCGCTCCACCGACTCAAGTCCATGGCGCTGGAGCTCGAGGGTGTAGCTGTCAACCCGCTCCGCGGTGCGGGCAAGGGCTACTCGCACCCCTTCCACGCGCTCTTCGAGGCGGCTGCGCCGCCCCTCCAGGATCCGGAGCCGGATGTCGGCCTGGGTCTGGCCAAAGAACGCGAAATGCACGCCGAACTCTTCGTCCTCCCACGAGGCCGGGCCCGACTCCGTCAGCAGGTCCTGGAGCCGTTCCTTGCCCTCGGCGGTCAGCCGGTAGACGATCTTCGACCTGCCCTTGGTGGCGCCGGCCTTGGCGGCGGCCCTGGAAGCACCGCCGCGCGTGACGCCTGCCCTAGCCGGGCTGGCCCGTACGACGCTGCCCTGGGCGGCACCGGGCGTGTCGTCCTCCTTGGCGATCAGGCCCTCTTCGTGCAGCTTGTTGAGGCAGGGGTAGAGGGTCCCGTAGGACAGCGCCCGGAACGCGCCAAGCATGGAGTTCAGCTGTTTACTCAGTTCGTAGCCGTGCATCGGAGCCCGATGCAGCAGCCCGAGCACAGCGAACTCCAGCACGCCTGTCCGGTTGCGGCCCACGGCATCCCCCAGTGGGTAGGGTTCGGGTGTATCTAGCTGATATCTCTTGTCGATATCTCGGTTCGATATATCGGATGTTGCAGCCACAGCATACCCCTTGTACCCCGGACCGGGCGACCCCCCTTTCCGGGACCTCCGAAACGCGGTCAGGCCAGGGGCCGGCGTGGCCAGGGGCCACGACGTACCCTGAGGGCATGGCGTCTCGGCGATCGGTAGTGGAGTACGGGCTTGCCCGCCGCGCGACCCTGGCGGCGGTCCGCGCGGGGCGCACGCCGCTGACCGACGTCTGCGACGCGCATCCGTACCTGCTCCGCGCGGCCAGGCACCATGGCGAGGCGACCGACGTCGAGTGCCCGATCTGCCGTCGGGGCAACGCCACGCACGTCACCTATGTGTACGGGGACGAGCTCGGACAGTACGCGGGGCGGGTCAAGCGGGCGCCCGAACTGGACGAGATGGCTACGGAATATAGCGAATTCCGGGCTTATGTAGTCGAGGTCTGTCAGAGTTGTGGCTGGAACCACCTCGCTACGTCGTATGTTCTCGGCACCGGCGAGCCTCCCGCGCGCCGCAGGCGCCGCGCGGGGAGCACCCAGTGACGGCGGACGGCCTGGCGCGCAGCGTGGTCGGCCGGAGCTAAGTCACGCAGGAAGGGTGCACCGAACCCGCCAGGACGGGGCATCGCACCAGGTAACGTGTGGGTTCGTCATCCCAGCCGGAACGAGCGACAACGGGCTCGCTCACAGCCACAGCGAGGACGTGTGAGTAGCAATAACTTTAACGGGTCAGACTGGCCCGCTGGAGGGCGGGGAGCAGACAACGCTGACGGCGATCGGGAAGGCCGCGGCGGCGACGGGGACAGTTACCCGCGCGGGCAGCAGGGCCGAGGGCCCGCCCGCCCGCAGTACCCCTCCGGACAGCGACCCGACCGGCCAGGTGAGTACCCCCAGCGACCGGATGGCTACGATGAGTACCGGAACGGCTCCGGAAACGGCCAGCGCCGCGGTTACGACGCCGGGCCAGCCCAGGGCGGAGCCCCGCGCGACGCACGCGACGGAAGAGACCCCCGCGCTGGCGCAGCCCCGCGCGGCGGCCCTCAGGCCGCCCCCGGTGACGGCGGCCGCGATAGCTACGGCGGCCAGCGCGGATACGGCGGCCAGGATGGCCGGGGCGGCCGTGGCGATGGCGGACAGCAGCAGTGGGGCGGGTACGCCGGCCCCCAGGGCGGTGGCCAGCGCAATGGCGGCCGGCCGCAAGACCCCCGGCCCAATGGCGGTGGCGGGCAGCAGCCCGGCCGGAACGGCGACGGCTCCTTTAACCAGGGGGGTGCCCCGACGCAGACCCAGCGCCGCGGCCCGGGCTACGACGGGAACGCCGGCGGGGGCCGCCACGGCAGCCCGCGCGGTGACGGCGGCCGCGGTGACGGCGGTCGCGATGCGGCTCGCGGCTGGGGCGGCGACGGCCAGGACCCGGCCGCCCGCGGCGGTCGCGGGCGGCACGGCGCGCCTGGCCCGGGCGATGGCCGGGGCGGCTACCGCGATGAGATGCGGCGCGGCCTAGGCCGCGTGACGGGCGGCTTCCGGGCCGCCACCGGGCAGGTATCGGGCTCGTTCCGCAGTGCGGGCGGGCAGCTGAGCGGTCCCCTGCGCGCGGCCGGCCAGCAGCTGAGCGGCCCGTTGCGCGCGGTCGGCGACCGCTTCCCCGGGCGCGGCGGGCGCGGCCCGGCCGGCCAGGGCGGCTACGGCGCGCCTGGTCCCTTCGGGCCGCCTGACCCGTACGGCACCCGGGTCGACCCGGGCGGGCCCGGCGGGCCTGGGTACGGCCCGAACGGCAACCCGGCTGGTCCTGGCCGGCCGGGCGGTCGCGGTCCCGGCGGGCCGGGCGGCCCGGGCGGGCAGGGACCCGGCGGTCGCGGTCCCGGCGGTCCCGGTGGTCGCGGCCCCGGTAGGCCCACCGGCCCGGGCGGCCCGGGCGGCCCGGGCAAGGGCGGCAAGCGGGTCAAGCGCAAGGGCGACTGGTGGCGTCACTGGACCTGGAAGAAGGCCGGCCTGATCGTCGGCGCGTCCTTCGGGGTGTTCATCCTCGCCCTGCTCGGGGGCTACTTCTACCTGTCGAGCACGGTCGCGATCCCGACCCAGCTGGCCGATGACATCAACTACCAGACCTCCACCGTCTACTACAGCGACGGCACCACCCCGGTCGGCACGTTCAGCATCGTCAACCGGACGAACCTGGAATACAACCAGATCCCGAAGTACCTCCAGGACTCGGTGCTCGCGGCCGAGGACCGCAGCTACTGGACCGAGGGGGCCATCTCGCCGACCGGCATCATCCGCGCCGCGTGGGATGACCTCACTAGCAGCGGCGGCAACCTCTCGGGCGGCTCGACGATCACCCAGGAGTTCGTCCGCCAGTACTACAGCTCCGGGGCCATCGGCACCCAGCAGACCAGCAGCCGGAAGATCAAGGAGATCTTCGTCGCGGAGAAGGTCGCGCAGAAGTACAACAAGGACTGGATCCTCCAGCACTACATGAACGCGATCTACCTCGGCAAGAACTCCTACGGCGTGGCCGCCGCGGCGCAGACCTACTTCGGGGTCACGCCCAGCCAGCTCAGCCAGCTGACGGTCGCGCAGGACGCGGTCCTGGCGGCGATCATCCAGCAGCCGACGAACTACCCGCTCCCGCAGTACCGGTCCAACCTGGAAGCGCGCTGGCATTACGTGCTCGACGGCATGGTCGCGATGCACTCCATCACCCAGGCCCAGGCCGACGCGGCGAAGTTCCCGGTCCTGCTGACCGACAGCGCTTCCTCCGCCGCGTCGCAGCAGGGCGGCGTCGCCAACCCGAATGACAAGTGGGCGCCGTACGTCATGAACGTGGTCGGCCGGGAGCTGGAGGCCAACGACGGCTACACCGAAGAGGAGCTGGACACCGGCGGCTACAAGATCGTCACCACGATCAGCCGGCAGTCCGAGGTCGCCCTCTACGAGGCCGTGAACAAGAACGTCTCCCTGATGGCCGCCGACGGTGGCCCGCTGCCCTCGTACGCGCACATCGGCGGCGAGCTCCAGAATCCCAGTAACGGGCAGATCATCGCGATCTATCCCGGCCCGGGCGAGACGACCGACAAGGCCAAGTGCGCGGTCGAGGACTGCTCCGTCAACATGGCGATCGACGCTCGCGAGCAGGTCGGCTCCTCGTTCAAGCCCTACGTGCTGTCCGCGGCGGTGCTGGCTGGCATGAACGCGCAGACCAGCGTCCTCAACGCCGACAGCCCGCTCTACGTGCCCCAGGACACCGGCCCTTACCAGTACGACCTGTCCACCACCGACAAGTCAAAGGCCCTGCCCGGGGCGTACCCGGTCAACAATGACGACTTCACGAACCATGGCGGGCTGAACGCCCAGGTGGCGCTGCAGATCTCCTCCAACACCGCCTACTCTGACCTCGCGCACCGGGTTGGCACCGAGAACGTCATCAACCTGGCCGCGCAGATGGGCGTGGACGTCGATTCATACACCAAGGGCGGCTCCAACCTGGAGAACCTCCGCGACGAGGTCGGCCTGGCGCTGGGCATCGCCTCGCTCACGATCAACGAGCAGGACACCATGCTCGCGACGATCACCAACGGCGGGGTGTACCACGAGGCGCACATGGTGGCCTACGTCATTGACCCGACGAGCGGCGCCCGGAAGAACGGCAAGTTCACCCAGCACATCGTCCTTTCCCCGGCCCAGGCCTCGCAGGTCCAGTGGGCGATGTCCACCGTCGTAGACAGTGGCGGCACGGCGGGCGGGATCATCGACATGGCCGGGGACCGGCCGATCATCGCCAAGACCGGAACGACCACGAGCAACCGGACCGCTTACTTCATCGGGGCGATCCCCCAGTACGCGCTCACGTTCGGCATCTTCACCGAGGACCAGGGCGACTACAAGCCCAATACGCACATCCCGAACCCGGAGACGCTGAACAACCTGGGTGGCACGAGCCAGGGTGGCTTCGGTGGGTACTGGCCGGCCAAGATGTGGAACACCTTCGCCGAGTCGCAGTTCGCCAGCCTCCAGACCCAGGACTTCCTGGTGCCGCAGTTCTCCGGCGCCAAGTGGGTCCAGTGGCTCAAGCCCACGCCGCCGAAGCCCACGACGACGCCGACTCCCACGACCACGCCCTCGAACCAGTGCCAGGGGCAAGGCGGTAAGGGCGGCCGCGGCGGCAAGGGCGGCCAGAACTGCCCCGGCAACGGCAACGGGCCGGGGCATCCCACCCCGACGACCTCGGCTCCGACCGGCACGCCATCGTGCATCCCGCCGTTCTGCTCGGGCCGGACACCGCCGCCGAGCGGCAATCCGACCGGGAGCCCGAGTGGCTTCCCATCCGGGTTGCCCACCCAGCCGTCGGCCGGGACGGGCAACCCCCCGGCTGCCGGGGGCGCCGACTCGGCCGTGACCCAGTCCGGTTACGCCGCGGGCGGCTCGCTGGCGGTGATCCCTGGCTCGCTGGTGCTCACCCGGCTCGGCCGCCGGCGCCGGCGGCGTAGCGGCTAACAGCGGCCGCTAGCGAGCGGGCG
>DATBEM010000155.1:0-31098 GCA_036276115.1 Trebonia sp. | reverse complement strand
GGACAGGACCACCATCGTCCCGGTGCCCCGCGAGCGCATCGGCCCGGCGAAGGCCAGCAGGGTAGTGACGTGCCCGGTGAAGTTCGTGCCGATCATCCTGGCGGCCAGCGGCACGTCCCGGGCGACCTGCGGCTGCGGGATCAGCACGCCCGCCGCCGCGATCACCAGGTCGGGCACCCCGGCCGCGCACACCTCGTCGGCGAACGCCTGGTGGCTGGCCACGTCAGTGCCGTCGTAGCGGGCGACCGACACCCGCGCCCCCGGGCCGAGCGCCTTCCCGGCCGCCTCCAGCCGCTGGGGGTCGCGGCCCGCGAGGATGACCTCGGTGCCGGCGGGCGCCCGCAGCGCCGCCAAGATGGCCAGGCCGATCTCGCTGGTACCGCCGAGGAGCAGGACGCGCGGGCCAGCGGAGGGCCCATTGCTGTGAAAGGTCATGTGAAGAGCCCCACGATGAACAGGGCGAGCCAGGCCGCCTCGCAGGCGATCATCAGGCCATCCCGGGTGATCATGTCCTCTACCGGCCGCACGCTCCGGCGTCCCGTGAGCATAGCGAACCGGGCGAGCGCGAGGGCCAGCGGCACGGCGCTGGCGAGGTGCCAGTCGCGGGCGCCCGCGACTGGCTCCCACAGCGCCCACATCACGTACGTGGCGACCATGGCGGCGGCGATCGTGACCTGGACCACGCGGACGCGCCCGGCCTGGTAGAAGCGCGTCACCGGGCGGTGCCGGACCGCGTCGGGGCCGAGGCTGGTGATCTCGGCGTAGCGCTTGCCGACCGCCACGCTGAGCGCGCCCAGGCTGCAGACCGCCAGGAACCACGGCGACGGCGGCACCCTGGTCGCCACCGCCCCGGCCAGCACGCGCAGCACGAAGCCGGACGCGACCAGCGCCATCTCCACGTACGGGAGGTGCTTGCCGCGGGTGGAGTAGAACGTGGACGAGGCCAGGTAGCCGCCGGTGACCGCCGACAGCGCCGGGACGCCGATCGCGAAGCCGGCCCCGATCGCGACGGCCGCCAAGATCACGGCGATGACGATCGCGTCGCCGACCGGCAGGCTGCCCGACGCGATCGGCCGGTTGCACTTGACCGGGTGCCGCCGGTCCCGTTCCACGTCCATGACGTCGTTGACGAAGTACACCGAGGCCGACGCGCACAAGAACGCGACCGCGGCGACGACCGCGTAGAGCGCCCCGCCGGGCCGTCCCATGGTGGCGCCGGCCAGCGGGGCGGCGAACACCAGCAGGTTCTTGGGCCACTGGCGGGGCCGGGCCTCGCGCACCACCGCCCGCGCCCACCGGCCGGGGGAGCGGCCCCGGGCGCCGGCGCCGCCCGCGCCCGCCCCGGCCGCGATTGCCGTCTCGGCCGGGCCTACCGCCTCGCTGGAGGCCACGATCTCGTTGGAGGTCACCGCGCGAAGACCGCCGTGAAGTCCCGGCTGTAGGTGCTGTAGTAACGGTCCGCCGGGCCCTGCTGGCTGGGCAGGAGGTTAACTGGGCCCGGATCGGCCGGCTGGCCCTTGGCCTGGTAGTACTCGAACGACGTCCAGAACGGGTTGATGTCCAGCTGCATCCCCTCCACCGCCCCGGCGTGCTGCAGCAAGGTCGCGAGCTGGCGCACGTCGAGGGCGGGGCCGTACACGAAGATGATCCGGCCGTCGCTGGTCATCCCGATTCCCGACCGCCAGACGTAGTAGCCCCCGCCGAGGGTGAAGCCCCAGCTCGTCTGGACGTTCGAGTCAACGCTCGACGGGACCTGGCCGTGGTCCACGATCAGCTTGAGGTTCTGCCGGACGCCCGTGACCTGGCTGGTGAGGTGCAGGTCGCGCCCCCACTGGCCGACCTTGATGGTGCCGTCCCGGTAGTAGGCGACCGACGCGGCGCCCGCCTGCAGCGACCCGTGGTACTTGCCGTTCAGGTAGAACCCGCCCTGCGAGGCGTCGAGCTTGAAGCCGCCGTTGAACGTCGCCAGCAGGCCGGCCCGCTGGCCCGGGAGGATCCACGGCTGCTCATCTGGCCCCCAGTCACCCGGCCCGGGGTCCTCGGCCCCCGGGCGCAGGGAGAACCGGACCAGGCGCGGGTCCAGCGACACGATCGCGCTGACATAGGAGCTGTACTGGGCGCTTTGCCGCAGGAAGGTGCTGAACACGGCGGGCTGGCCGTGGACCGTCTCCAGCACCCGCCACTGGCCCTCGCCCGGCAGCGCCTTGCCCGCCAGGGCGGCGAGCGTGGCCGGGACGACCGGGGTGAACGCGGGCTTGCCGGGCTTGGCCCCGGCGCCGCCCGTCGCGGCCGGGGCCGGGCTGCTCGTCGTCGCCGCCTCGCCGGTGGGGACGGTGAGCGCGAACGACGGCTTGCCCCCGACCTGGGGCGGGTTGTAGGTGACCCACTCGCCGAACGTGACGACCGGGCCCAGGTAATGGTCCCGGGCCCACTCGGCCAGCCGCGACGATGCGGTGCCCCCGCCGGGGGCGGTGAGCGCCTGGCCGACGGAGAAGCCGGCCCACACCAGGCCGGCGGCCACCAGCGCGAGGAACACCCGGACGGTCCGGCGGCGGAAGAACCGGCGCACGCGGTGCTGGCGCGGCTTGCGCGGCCGCCGCCCGGGGGAACCCGGCGCCGGCGCCGCTTCCGGCGCCGCGGTCGCCTCCCCGGGCTCGGCTGCCTCCAGTACCCGCTGGTCGGCCGCAGGTGCCTGCGATGCCTGCCCGTCACCTTCCGGGCCCATCCGCCCACCTCCCGGCCAGTCTCATCGCAGCTTCCCCCGGCCGGCTCGCGGCATGGATAACTCGACGTCTGCGAAGAAAACGTTACGTGACCGATGCCCGTGGTGGGCACCTTGCATACGTTTTAGAAGACGTTCGGACGCTGTGACTGGTTGCACGGGCGGGTCAAAAAATGTTCCCTGAGATCCGGTGGGGGCTGGCCTTGACCGGGCCATTCCAGTTGGCCTCGCGGATTGCCTTCATCGCCGCCTTGCGGGCCGGGGAGTCCATCCGGTCGATGAACAAGACGCCGTCGAGGTGATCGGTCTCGTGCTGCAGGCAGCGTGCCATGACCTGCGTGCCGACGACCTGGACGGGATCCCCCCGGTCGGTGAAGCCGCGGGCGACGGTGTTCAGCCGCCGCTTCACGTCGAAGTAGACCCCCGGGAACGACAGGCAGCCCTCCTCGCCGTCCTGCTCCTCGCCGTCGGGGAAGTCCAGGTCCGGGTTCACCAGGTAGCCGCGCTGCCCGTCAACGTGGTAGGCGAACACCCGCAGGCCGACCCCGATCTGCGGCGCGGCCAGGCCCGCGCCCTCCGCGTCGTCCAGGGTCTGCTGCAGGTCCTTCACCAGCGCCCGCAGCTGCTTGTCGAAGTCCCTGACCGGGTCAGCCGCGGTCCGCAGCACCGGGTCGCCGAACAGCCGGATCGGTCGTATGCCCATGGCAAGCAAATCTACCGGCCAGCGGGCAGCAGGCCGCCCCGCGCTCGGCCCGGCGTCCGCCGGCGAGCACCATATGACCATGACGAATCCTGAGCAGGGCGAGGCCGGGGACGTGCTGCCGGCGTCCGCGCGCACGACCGTCCACCGCTACCCCGAGATGCAGGCCTACCGCCGGTCTGACCTGCACCGGGTGCTGGACGAGGGGCTGGTCGCGCACGTCGGGTTCCTCGCCGCCCACGGGCCGGTCGTCATCCCGATGGCGTACGCGCGCGACGGGGAGCACCTGCTGATGCACGGCTCGACCGGCTCCGGCCTCGGGCTGGCCGGGGACGCCGGGGTCGACCTGGCGGTGACGGTCACGATCGTGGACGGCCTCGTCTACGCCAGCTCGCTGTACGACTCCACGTTCAACTACCGCAGCGCGATGGTCTTCGGCACCGCGATCCCGGTCACGGACGACGAGCGCTACGCGGCCGTGCGGGCGATCTCCGAGCGGCTGATGCCGGGCCGCTGGGCCGAGGTGCGCGAGCCCACCCGCCGCGAGCTCGCCGCCACCCGGGTGCTGAAGCTGCCGCTGGCGCAGGCGAGCGTCAAGATCAGCGTGGGCAGCCCCGACACCGAGGTGGTGGACGGGCTGTGGACGGGGGAGCTGCCGGTCGCGGTCCGCCCGCTGGCCCCGGTCCCGCAGCCCGGGGTGAGCGCGGCCGTCCCGCCGTCGGTCACCCGGGCGGCGCAGAACCTGGAGCGGCCCTGAATCTAGAACAGCACGGAATCTAGAACAGCACGAATCTAGAACAGCACGGAATCTAGTGCGGCGTGAGCAGTGTTGAGCCCGGGGTGACGATGACGCCCTTCAGGCTCGCGATCGGCACGACCCCGGGCGGGGCCTGCACGGTGGGCGTGAAGACGAAGTCGGCCCCGGTGGCCACCTGCTGCGGGGTGCAGATGTCCTGGCTCGTCACGATGTACGTCCAGGCCGGGTCCTTGACGCAGGCGGCGACGTTGGCGCGCTCGGCCTGCACGAGGAAGCCGACCACGCCGTCCCAGGCGTCGTGGCTGAGGTTGATGACGATCGGCCTGCCGTCGGCCCGGGCCGCGACCGTCTTGACCACGCTCGGCACGGACGGGTCGAGGGCGGGGCTCTCCAGCGCGCGCGAGCTGGTGGCGGGAGCGAGCGCGAAGGCGACGCAGGCGGCGACCGCGACGGCGGCCCCCGCCGGCAGGCTCACCAGCGACGGCAGCGCGTCGGCGAGGGCCAGCCCGACCACCAGCAGCAAGACGATCGGCGCGGTCCAGTAGAAGTAGGCGACGTACTGGTTGACGGCGTCGACCTGGTCGACGCCCTTGACCACGTAGGCCAGCACGAGCAGGTTCGACATCGTGTTGACGACCAGCAGCGAGACCAGGAACCGGCGCACCGTTCCCCGCGCGAGCGCCACGGTGGCCGCGATCGCCACCAGGTAGGCGAGCACCGGGATCAGCCAGGACCAGTGCACCGGCACCAGCGTGTGGCGCAGCGGCCGCCAGAACCAGAGCATGAACGCGAGCACCTGCCCCAGCGTGCGCGGGTGGCCCTTGGTGTCGCTGCCGGACACCGACAGGTACTTACCCCAGTCGCCGGGGTAGTGCAAGATCACGTTGGCGACCATCGGCAGCAGGAACACCGCGCTGATGGCGACGGCCGGGATCCACGTCCGGCGGTGGTTGACGAAGAACGACCGCGCCGCCGCGCCCAGCCGGCGCCGCCGGGGCCACGCCAGCCCGATCACCGCGACCGCGAAGAGCACCGGGACGAACAGCAGGAAGCACACGTGCCCCTGGATCAGGAACCAGCCCGCCCCCACCATGATCCAGGTGTCCTGGAGCCGCCCGGCCGCGACCGAGGCGATCGCGACCAGGAACGTGAAGTAGGGCAGGACGTAGGCGTAGGGCATCCAGTCGGAGCTGAAGATCGGCGGGTGCAGGTAGGCGAACACGAAGATCACCGCCAGCGCGACCAGGGCGCCGCGGACCTGCTGGAACCAGCCGTAGCAGATGGCGATCACGCACGCCGCGCACACCGCGTCGAGCACGTAGACGCCGATCATCTGGCCGGTGAACGCGGACGGCACCCAGCGGGTGGCGGCCCAGAAGGCCTGCTCGCCCGCCGCCCGGACGTACATGAACGCCGGCCCGGGGTGGTTGATGTGGGTCCGGGAGTAGTTGCCGATCAGCAGGTGGAATCGTCGTGCCTGCTCCACGAGGATCGAGTTGGCTCCCTCGTCGGCGATCTCGTAGACCGGGCTACCGAGGAAGGACCAGTTGACGGCGACCAGGAGGCCCGTGATGAGCGCGAACGGCGACAGCCAGACCCACCACGGCCGGTAACGGCGGGCGGGCGCGGCGTCGACGGGATCGCCGTCGAACTCGACTTCCTGGTTGACGCTGGCAGTCACTGCTTACCCCAGTTCAGTGCTAACCGCGGAACGTGACGGGTTGGGCGAATCGCGTTGCCCGGCTCAGACTTTAGTACCCACGGGTCCTCAGCGAGACGGCTGGGTAGCTGCATCTCGTACGCCCCTGTTTATATCCGATCGACCGGCTCCGGTTAGCGTCAATGCGCACATCCTGGTGCGCATGGGACGGGATTAGGCATCTGGCACCCGAACCGAGCGACTCCAGGCGGGCGCGTCGGGGGCGTCATCGCCGAGGAGGGCGGCCAGGACCCGCATGCCCTTAGGGGCCTGCGGGGGCCACGGGGTGTAACCGTCGGTGAGGACGACCGCCATGGCCGGGCGGGGCCGCAGCGCGTAGGCGGCGGCGATGCCCGCGCCCATGTCGGTGCCGCCGCCCCCGGTGAGCCGCACCTGCCGGGCCGAGGACACCCGCTGGACCCCGGCGACGGCCGTGTCGCAGGCGAGGACCCGGACCGAGCGGGCCAGCCCCAGCGCGGCGAGCAGCCCTTCCACCTCGGCCAGGGCCGCCGCGAGAAGCTCCTCGGTCATGCTCCCGGAGGTATCGCAGACGACCGCCACCTGCGGGACCGGGCGCCGCAGGGCGGGCAGCACCACCCCCGGCACGGCGGGCGCCCGCCGCGATGGGCGCCGGTAGGAGTAGTCGACCGCGCCGGCCACGTCCGCCACCGCGCGGCGCAGCTCGGCCGCGAGCAGGCGGCGCCAGTCCAGCTGGGGCCGCACCACCTGGTCGGCCCAGCGGGCCAGCCCGGCCGGGACCGTCCCGGCCTCCCGCGCGTGCCGCAGCACGTCCTGCGCCACCTGGCGCCGCAGCAGGTCCGCCTGCCAGGGGTCCAGCCCGCCGTCCTCGTCGTCCCCCGGCCGGGGGCGGCCGTCCGCGCCCGGCCCGCAGTCCAGCCACTGCCCGGAATGCTCGTGCTGCCCGGGCGGGGCGAAGGGAGAGCCGGCCCGGCCCCCGGCCCGGGCGCGAGCGTAGTACTCCTCGGCCAGCTTGCCGTCGGGGGCGCCGAAGGCGGCCGGGACGACCGGCGTGCCCGGCAGGTCAAGCCCGGCCGGGATCAGGTCGTCGTTGATCTCCGCGTCGGCCGCGCGAATCCACTCGTCGCGGGGGGCAGGCGGCGGGGCGGCGACGCCCGCCCGGCCGCCGTGCTGGCGCAGGACGTGGTTGACGTGGTGCACCAGGACGCTGCCGAGCTCGGCCGGGGTCCAGCCGGCGGTCAGCTCCGGGTCGGCCCGCAGCCGCCAGCGGTCATCGACCGACACCGTCCCCAGGCCCGGCACCGCCGATACCTGGCTGCCGAAGATGGCGGTGGCGAGGTACGGGAAGTGCCTCGCGGCCCACAGCCGGGCAGGCAGGAGCCCCGGCAGCTCCTGGTTCACCGGGGATCTTGCCTGACCGTGTTGCGGACCGCGTCCGTCACGTCCTGCCGCATCATGTCCGCGTCGGTCAGCAGCGGGGCGAACAGCCTGATCTCGGGCGGCATCGACGGGATCTCGTCCGGACGGCACCGGGCCAGCACGAGGGCGGCGACGGCGGCGATGTCGGGGGCCGCCCGCTCGCCCTGCGCGGCCAGGCCGAGGATCCGCCAGCCGGCCGCCCAGCGCTCGAACGTCGGCCGGGCCGCGACGGCCGCCGCGACCGACGCGAGGGCCGCGTAGGCCCGGTCAGCGCGCTCGGGGAGCTGGAACCGGGCGGGGTCGGCGAGGACCTCCTCCGGGTCGGGCAGGTCCATGTCGGCGTACCAGGCGAGGAACTCGGTCCCGGCCCCGTCCCCGACCACGCCCCGGACCAGGGCCGAGCGGGCTTCCCCGGTTGCGTCGGCGGCGTCGGCCGCCGTGAGCAGCCGGGCCGCCATCTCCCACGTCCGGGGGCTGGGCCAGCCGCGCCCGGCCTCGGCCGCCGTGGTCGGCGGGGCGATCGCCAGGGCGGGCCGGACCTGCAAGAACGCGGCGACCAGCGCCCGCGTGGCCTTCTCGGCGGCCTCCCACTGGGCGGGCAGGGCCGGGACCCGGGGCGCGGGCCAGCCGCCCGCCAGGCCGTCGGCGATCGACCGCGGGGTGGCCTCCCAGTCCAGGTGGCAGAGCCGGTTGGCGAGCGGGGCGGACAGGTCCCAGCCGTCGGCCGCCTGCTCGGGCGGGTTCGCGGCGGCGACCACCACCACGTCGGCGGGCAGCGCCAGGTCACCGACGGTGCGCTCGAGGACGACCCGCAGCAGCGCCGCCTGCACCGCCGGCGGGGCGGTGGACAGCTCGTCGAGGAACAGCAGGCCCGTCCCGGCCCGGGCCAGCCGGGTCGCCCATAGCGGCGGCGCGAAGCGGACGGTGGAGCCGCTGCCCGGGTCTCGCCCGGGCCCTTCGATCACGGGCAGGCCGGCGAAGTCGGACGGCTCGCGGATCGAGGCGATCACCGTCTCGCACGGCAGCCCCATGGCCTCGGCCATTGCCCGGATGGCCGACGTCTTGCCGGTGCCGGGGGCGCCCCACAGCAGGACGGGGACTCGCGCGGCGACCGCGATCCCCAGGGCCTCAGACGCTGAACTGGTCATCGGTTCCAGTGTGCGCCCGGCCGGAGGCTACTTCGCGCTGATCCGGGTGCCGAGTTCCTCACCCTGGCAGATCCGGCGCATGACGCCGACCGCGCCCACGTCGAAGACGTGCATCGTGAGGCTTTGCTCGTTGGCCAGGACGAACGCGCTGGTGTCCATGACCTGGATGCCGGCCGAGATCGCCTCGTCATAGGTGAGCGTGTCGTACCGCTTGGCGTTCGGGTTGGTCTTGGGGTCGGAGTCGTACACCCCGTCCACGCCGTTCTTGGCGACCAGCAGCACGTCCGCGTCCAGTTCGAGCGAGCGCTGCACGGCCGGGTAGTCGGTCGTGACGTAGGGCTGGCCGATGCCCCCGGCCAGCAGGACGATCATCCCCCGGTCGAGGTGGTGGACCGCCCGCAGCCGGATGAACGGCTCGGCGACGTTGTTGATCGGGATCGCGGTCATGACCCGCACGTCGGCGTCGGTCCGGGCGGTCATCGCGCCGCGCAGCATGAGCGCGTTCATGACCGTGGCCAGCATGCCGATGTTGTCGGCCTCGGCCCGGCTGATGCCCCAGCCCTCGGCCATCCGGCCCCGGAAGTAGTTGCCGCCGCCGACCACCACGGCGACCTGGACGCCCATCTCGTGCAGTGACATCAGCTCCCCGGCCACGCGCGCTAGGCTGGCCGGATCGGCGCCCGTCCCGGCGGTTCCGGCGAGGGCCTCGCCGCTGAGCTTGACAAGCACCCTGCGGTAACGTGCCACCGTCAAGCCCCCTTATTGCCACCGGTATTTGCCGTAACGGTACCAGTTTCCGCGCCCGCCCGGGCTACTTGCGGGGCGGCTGAGACGGCTGGAGCGGCCTGGATCCGCGGTGCGGTCAGGCCCCGGCCGGCGGCTGCTTGGCGTCGGCCCAGCAGCGGACCATGCAGATGTCGGCCAGGAAGCGGACCCCGCTGCCGGGCACCCAGCGGCCCGTGACCTCCCGCAGGCAGTCGCCAACGAGCGCCGCCGCTTCGGGGCCGTTTGCTTCTGGCACGTGCACGAGAAGCTCGTCGTGCAGGCAAAGGACGATCGCCGCGCGCAACGGCGCCCCCCGCGCGCGGACGGTGACCGCCCACATCTTGAACAGCTCCGCCGCCGCCCCCTGGATCACCGCGTTGCGCCCGTAGCGGCCGCGGGCCGTGACCCGCGCGTCCGACTCCAGGCCGCCGCCCGACATCCGCACGACCCGGCCGCCGTAGGTCCGCACGTCGCGCCCGGCCTGAGCCTGCCGGTCGGACCGGTCCAGGTAGCCCATCGCGACCGGGTAGGCGACCTTCATCCGCCGGGCGGCCTGGCCGCCGTGCCCGGTCGTCTGCCCGTACATCGCCGCGATCATCGCCACCTTCGCGGTCGGCCGGTCCACCCCCAGCTGCCCGGCGACCGGGAGGTAGAGGTCATCGGCCTGAGTGGCGGCGATGAGGGCCCGGTCGCCGGACACCGCGGCCAGGACCCTGGGCTCGATCTGGCCCAGGTCGGCCCGGACGAACACGTGCCCCTCCTCGGCGACCACCATCTGCCGCAGGGCGACCGGCATGTTGTGCAGCCCGGCCGAGGCGGTCATCCGCCCGGCCGCCCCGTCGCTCCCGGTCCACGAGCCGCGCAGCCGCCCGTCGGCGCCGATGCACGCGTCGAGCCAGGCGTAGCCGTAGGTCGTGGCGACCCGCTCGGCCTTGCGCCACTCAAGCAGCGCCTTCACCAGCGGCTCGCTGTCCTGGTACTGCTCCAGCCGCCAGGCCCGGGTGTCGGGCACGTCGATCCCCGACATCCGCAGCAGGCTCTTGACCTGGGCGGGGCTGCGCAGGTCGGCCGCCGTGCCAGGGGCGTGCCGGAGCACCTGCTCGTCCCGCGCGGCCCGGATGCGGGCCGCCTCGGCCGGGTCGCGCGGCCGGGGCCCGATGATGCCGGCCAGGACCCCCTCGGCCGCGGCCCGGTTCGCGGGCAGCCCGTCCGCCGCTAGCTCCGCGCACAGCAACTCGGCCGTGGACTCCGACCGGGCGGTGGCCAGCGGCCCGCCCGTCCCGACGAGGACGGCCTGTCGGCGAGCGGCTTCCAGCGCCAGCCGCGCCCACCGGGCCAGCCGCGCGGGACTGTCCGCCCACCCTCCGCCGGCCCACTCAGGCCGCAGGTACCCGCCTGGCCCGGTCGGCTCATCCTCGCCTGCCATCCCGGCCAGGCCGGCGGCAGTGATGGTGGTGGTGGTGTCGGTGATGGTAGCGGGACTCGTGGTGGCGGGGGCAGTGCTGTTGGGGACAGCAGTGTCGGAGGCAGTGGTGTTGAAGCCGGTGTCGGCCGGGGCGGGGTGGCCGGGCGCGGCGTCAGTGAGCGCCGAGGCGGCGGGAGCTGCCGGGGCAGCCTCCGGGGCGGTGGAGAACAGGTCGTCGGCCGCCGGGCGGCCACCAGCGGACCTGCGGCGATCCGCCTTAGAGCGGGACCTGGCCGTCGCTGGGCTCGCGGGAACCGGGAAGCTCGTGCTGTTCCCAGGCCTGCCCGTGGTCCCGGGCCGCGAGGTGCCGGCTGGGGGCGCGGTGCCCGGCGGGCGCGCGGGGTTGACGGCGTGCGCTGGGTTGCCGGGGCGTGGGGTGTCGGGGCGTGGGGTGTCGGGGTGCGAGGTGTCGGGGTGCGAGGTGTCGGCCGGGGGCGTGGTGTTGACGGGATGTGCGGGGTTGGCGGGGAGCTCGGGGCCGACAGGGGGCCCAGTGCCGGGGTTCGCGGCGGGGCCGGGATCGGCTCGGCTGACCAGGCTGGCGGGACGGGCCAGGCTGGCCGTACTATCCCTGCCCGAGTCGCCCATCGTCGACTCAATGCTCGCGAAGAGCTCCCCGGGAGCTAGCTCGGGCACGCCGTCGACCGGCAGGCCATTGGCCTTGGCCCAGGCCAGCCCGGGGCCGGCCTGCCACCCGCCCGCCAGCAGCCGGTGCACGGCGGCGATGTCCCAGCAGGTCGCGAGCCGGACGCCCTGACTGGTCAGCCGGCTCGCGGTATCGGCCGACCAGGTAACCCAGCGCGGCCGCAGCTCGCGATCGGCCGCCCCGACCTCGGCGGCCGGCACGATCCAGCCGACCGTCTCCGCCGCAGTGCCCATGCCTGCCGCGGTGCCCATGCCTGCCGCGGTGCCCATGCCTGCCGCAGTGCCCATGCCTGCCGCGGTGCCCATCCCTGCCGCGGTGCCCATCCCAGCCACGCCACCCGGATCGGTCGTGGCAGCCGCCGTTGCTCCTGGCCGGGCCGAGGGCTTGGGGAGCGCTGGTTCGGGGAGCGCTGGCTCGGTGGTGGCGGAAGGCCGGGCGACGGCCACGGCGGCCGCGCCGTCGGGGGCCATGGCCAGCCCGACCAGGTCTCCCCGGGCGACGCCGGCCTGCCGGAGCAGGCTGGTGAGGTCGGGATCGCCCATGACGGTAATCGTACTTGTTTTTGACTGAGGGCGTCAGGGGTGCGGTAACGGCAAACATACATGGCGTTACACCGTCCCGCTGGCCGTCCACCGGGGCAGGGCCGGGGCTGCGTTGCCTGGCGCCCCAGTGTCGTCTAGTGCCTCAGGGGACTCCACGATCCCGGTGACGTCCAGGTTGACGGGCGGCTCGTCCGGCGCGGGCAGGGCCAGGACGCGGGCGCGGGGCCAGCCCGGCTCTTCCACCGCGACCACGAGGTGGCCGTCGACCACGGTCAGGCCGCATGCCCAGGCCGAGGCCAGCCAGCTCACCGGCAGGGACGCGCGGGCCCGGCGCCCGGCGCCGCTGCCTGTCGCGGTCAGCATGCCCCAGCCCGGCCTGACGCTGTTCTTGGTGCCACTGCCCTCGGTTGCGGGCGCCTCCCCGGCCGGGCCGGCGTCGGCGGAATCGCCGGTCTCCCAGGGGGTGACGATGACCGCGTCCGGGTCGATGCCCAGCCATTGCCCCACGGCCGGGGCGAGCCGCCCGGACAAGGCCGCGACGAGCTCTGGCCGCCGGCCGCCGGCCGGGCGGGCCGCCCAGGCGGCGGTCACCGCGCCAGCCAGCCGGAACTGGAAGGCCGGCCCGAGGGCGAGCAGGTGCAGTACCTCTATCCGGGCCTGGACCCGGCGCTGCAGTTCCTCGGGCAGCCGCCCGGGCACGATCCGCCCGGGGCGGGGGCCGATGCCGGGCCGCGATCCCCCGCCGGCGATCGGCGGAGCCGGGAGGCGCGGGACGCTGCGGGGCGCCGACGGGAGGCCGAACCAGTTCGCGCGGTGCTCCTCGGCGTCGTCCCAGTTGACCGTGACCTGGTCCGCGCGCGAGCGCGGGCCAGCCATCAGCACGTCAAGGTCCCCGGCGTGCGCGGCCCACGTCTCGGCGACCTCGACGCAGCGGGGCTTGTCCCCGCCGAGGGCGGCCAGGACGAGTTCGGCCTCGATGTCCGGGTGGGCCGGGAGCGACAGTTGCCCGGCCTCCCAGCGGATGGCGTGCGAGCTGCTTCCGCAGGGCACGAGGACTTCCGCTGGGGGCAGTGACCGGTGCCAGTTCACGCGGCCTCCGCAGCGGCGCTCGGTGGCCCCGTCCGGGGCAGGAGGCGGGCGGGCACGGCCCTCACCAGTGCACGGCCAGGTCGGCGGTGAGCTGCTGGGCCGATCCGGTGACCTCCACCGTCAGCGTGCTGGCGGTGCCGGGGGAGCCGGGCCGAAGCGGCGGCAAAAGGGTCAGGCGCAGCGCGGCCGCGTCGGTCCCGAGGTGCCAGCCCTGGACGACCCCGAGGTGCCAGCCGCCGGCCTCGTCGCGGGCCCACCAGGAGAACCCCGGGTCCTGGCCGGGCCGGATCATCGCGGGAGTGCCGCGCCCGACCACGTGCAGGACCGTGCCCTGAGGGCCGGTCCGCGCGCCGGCCACGACGAAGCGGGCGCCGTCGATCTCGGGCAGCACCGCGCCGATCGACCCGGTGCCGGGGGCGAGGGGCGGCTGGTGGCGGCGGCCGTAGTAGGCGAGGACGCCCGCCCACCGGGCAGGCAGCCGGGCCTCGCATCCGTGGACAGGAAGGCCAGGCACGCCAAGCGCCTGGCCGAGCGCGGCGACCTCGGCCGGGACCTCGCTGAGGGGGGAGAGGACGCCCGCTCCTTCGAGGGTCGCGACCAGTTCCGCCAGGTCCGGCTTGCGGTGGCTGACGGCCCGGGAGAGCACCGCCCCGGCTGGCCCGGTCCCCGGGCCAGCCGGGTACGCGACGGGCCCCGCCCCGCCCGCCGCGGGCGTGGCCGTGTTCAGGCCGAGGGAGCGCAGCACCTCACCGGTGGCCCGCTCACGGTCCTCTTCGGTCAGCGGGCCCGCGCTGGGGTCGGCCGATGGCCCGGCGAGCGAGCCGAGCAGCGCCTCGGCCCGGCGGTGCAGGAGCCGTTCTCCGGGGCTGTCGTCAACCGGGCGGACCGGGGCATCCACCGGCGGGCTCCCGGCCGGAACCAGGCGCAGCGTGAGGATCGGGACATCGCGCCGGGTGATCGACAACTCGGACGCGCCGGCTGGCGGCGGCGGGCGCAGCAAGATGGTGCCGGTCCAGCTGCTGCCCGCCCAGGTGCCGTCGGTGAAGCTGATCATGTAGGAGGTGCCGGCGTCATCGGTGGCGGTCAGGTCGGCGAACAGCGGAGCGGCGAGCTCGTCGAGGCCCGCCGACGCGGAGAAGCGCAAGGTAGCCGGCGCGATGACCCGGTCGGCGGTCACGATCAGGGCCATCAGCCGCGATCCGCGCGCCCGTCCGGGCTCGGCCGGGACGACGCGCCAGGCATCATCGGCCGGCACGTCCCGGCCCGCGGCCGACTTGCCCGCCGGGAGGTGGCCGAACACGGCCCGGCCGGGCCCGGGAAGCACGGCCACCCGCCTGATCCGGCCAGACACGAGGGTCGCCTGCACGCCGCGCACGCGCAGGGCGGTGTGCAGCATGCTGAGGATCTCGGTCGCGGCCGCGTCGTCGAGGACGCCGGCGTCAACCAGCACGTCGGCCGCCCGCCGGACCCGGTCGGCCCGGCCGGCCGCCTCGGCTGGTTCCCGGGCAGGCCGCAGCGCCGCCTCGGCCAGCAGCCGGAGGTAAGTCTCTGCGCGTTCGCTGACGGCGGCCACCCCTCAAGGATGCCTTCATCGGCCCCCCGGCGGTACCCGCATCCGCGCCCCGCCTCCGGAGCCGCTCTTCTTAAAGACTTATCTAGAGTGAAGGGAACCTCACCCAGGGCCGTGGCCGGCGCGCAGTTGAACGCGGGCCAAGGTTGGACCGGTAGGAAATTCACCGTCAATCCTTAGGGCGGATTCAGCCAAGGGTGCTGCAGATCTGGCGGCCAGAGCGAGCTTCGCCGCAAGATTTGCGGGCAGCAACTGCCTGCAATCTCATACGAGTTGTTAAAGGACGCCGGAACCCCCAGGACATGTACCAGCCGCCTGGCCTGAGCCGGGGTGCCCGGGGCGTGCGCCGACCGCCTGGCCTAGGCCGGGGTGCCCGGGGCGTGCGCCGACCGCCTGGCCTGAGCCGGGGTGCCCGGGGGCGTGCGCCGACCGCCTGGCCTAGGCCGGGTGCCCGGGGCGTGCGCCGACCGCCTGGCCTGAGTCGGGGGGTCCGGGGGGTCGCCCCCCGGGGTAAATCCTGAGCCGAAACGGTGCTCTCCCAGAGCACAGGGGTGCCCTCGGCGAAGGCGACGCTCGGCCCGGTGGACGGGGGAATGCCCGGGCCGAGCGCCGCGGCGCCCGGTCGGCCGGGGAAACCTGCCGGGCGCCATACCCGGCGGCTGGAGCGGGGACTCGCCACCGGGCGTCCGTTAGGGGATGTAATAATCCCTTATAATCCAAGCATAATGCCGCAACAATGTGCGTGAGCCTCAAGGGCGCTTAATCATCCCTCTCAACTCGTGCTCTTTGTCACGGTCTCTCCCCTATCGCCTCAGTGTATTGCACTGTTGGCGGTCCAGTACAGAGGGGTCAGGGCCGGGCAAGGTGCTCAAGTGCCTCGTCGTGCAGGTGGCCGTTCGTGCACACGACGCTGCCGCCGTCGGGAGTCGCCTCGCCGCCGAGGGTGGTGAAGCGGCCGCCGGCCTCCTCAACGATTACCTGGAGGGCCGCCAGGTCCCAGAGCGATACTTCTGGCTCGGCCGAGATGTCTACCGCGCCCTCGGCGACGAGCATGTGCGACCAGAAGTCGCCGAACGCGCGCGTGCGCCATACGCCCTGGGCCAGTGACATGAACCCGCCGAGCCGGCCCGCCTGGGCCCAGCCGCCGATGCCGGAGTACGAGAACGAGGCGTCGGCGAGGGTGGTGACGGCCGAGGTCCGCATGCGGGTCGCCTTGGCGAGGCTGCGCCCGGTCCAGGCGCCGCCGCCGGCCGAGGCCCACCAGCGCCGGCCCAGGGCGGGCGCCGACACGACCCCGGCGACCACCTTGTCCCCGTCCATCAGGCCAATGAGGGTCGCCCAGGCCGGCACGCCGCGGACGTAGTTCTTGGTGCCATCGATCGGGTCCAGGACCCAGCAGCGCGGGCCACTGCCGCTGCGTCCCGCCTCCTCGCCGAGCACCGCGTCCCGGGGGCGGCCGCGGCGCAGCAGGTTGCGGAGCGACTCCTCGGTCGCGCGGTCGGCGTCAGACACCGGCGTGAGGTCCGGTTTCTGCTCGACGTGCAGGTCGAGCGCCTTGAACCGCCGGGTCGTGATGTCGTCGGCGGCGTCCGCGAGGACGTGCGCGAAGCGCAGGTCGTCGTCATAAGTTGCCACGCCGGAAACCGTATCGCCTGCACCCGGGCCTGGGCGAGCCGACCGCGGGAGGCGGCCGGGCGGCTACTCGGGGGACTCGCGGCTGCGCAGCAGGCGGCGCAGCGACTCCAGGCGGGCCCCGCCGCCGTGCCCGGCGGCCCACTCATCCAGCGCGCAGTTGGCCGACAGGTGGTCGCAGCCCGAGGGGCAGCCGGCCGCGCCGTCGGCCAGGTCCCCGAACGCCTCGACCACCCGTTGCGGGCTCACGTGCCCGAGGCCGAATCCGCGCACTCCGGGCGTGTCGATGAGCCAGCCCTCGTCGCCCGGCAGCGCGATCGCGATCGCGGACGAGGACGTGTGCCTGCCCTTGCCGGTCACCGCGTTGACGTGCCCGACGGCCCGGTCGGCGTCGGGGATGAGCGCGTTCACCAGCGTCGACTTGCCCACGCCGGACTGGCCGATGCAGACGCTGGCCTTGTCCCGTAGCGCCGTCCGGAGCTGGGACGTGATATCTGTCGGCAGGGGCTGGCGGGTGGCCACGATCGGCAGGTCGAGGGGGGCGTAGAACGCGCGGATCTCGCTCGGGGAGGCGAGGTCGGACTTCGTCAGCACGAGCAGCGGGTCCAGGCCGGCGTCGTACGCGGCGACCAGGCAGCGGTCGATGAACCGGGTCTTGGGCTCGGGGTCGGCCAGCGCGCAGACGATCAGCATCTGCTCGGCGTTGGCCACGACGATCCGCTCCATCGGGTCGGTGTCATCGGGGGAGCGGCGCAGCACGCTGGTGCGCTCCTCGACCCGCACGATGCGGGCGAGGCTGCCGGCCGAGCCGGACGTGTCCCCGGCCAGCGCGACCCGGTCGCCCACGACGACGGAGTTGCGGCCCAGCTCGCGGGCCTTCATCGCGGTCACCATCTCGCCGGACGCCTGGAGCAGGCAGGCGTACCGGCCCCGGTCGACGGTGACGACGAAGGCCTCCGGGGCGGTCTCGTGCGCGGGACGGCGCCGGGTGCGCGGCCGCGACCCCTTGCCCGCGCGGACCCGGACGTCGTCCTCGTCCAGGTCGGCCCCGCGCCCCATCAGGAGGCCGGCTCCGGGGCGGGGCGCGGGGCGCCGGCCAGCTCGGCCCACAGGGCGGTGAAGGTGGGGAAGGTCTTGCCCACCGTGGCCACGTTGAGCACCTCGATGCCTGGCACCGCGAGGCCCAGGACCGCCGCCGCCATCACCATGCGGTGGTCGTCGTAGCTGTCCCAGGCGTGCCCGGGAGCCGCCCGCAACGGCCGGGGCTCGACTCGCAGGCCGTCGGGGCTTTCGGTGACGGCGCCGCCGAGGGCGTTGAGCTCGGTCGCGATCGCGGCCAGGCGGTCGGTCTCCTGCGCCCGGGTGTGGCCGACGCCGGTGAAGGACGACGGGCCTGCGGCCAGCGCCGCGACCGACGTCAGGGGCAGGCACAGCTCGGGGATGTCGCGCAGGTCGGCGGTGACCCCGTTGATGGTCCCGCTTCCGGTCACGGTGAGCCCGTCGGGACCGAGCGAGCAGGCCGCGCCCATCTGGGTGAGGACCTCTAGGATGGCGTCGGAGGCCTGGAGGCTGTCGGCCGGCCAGTCCGCGATGGTGACGGTCCCGCCGGTGACGAGCGCGGCGGCGAGGAACGGGCCGGCGTTGGACAGGTCGGGCTCGACGGTGAAGTCGCCGAGGTCCACCACGCCCGGCTTGACCCGCCATACGTTCGGCCGCGGCTGCCCCGAGCCGGGCGCGCCGGCGTACTCCACGTCTACCTGGGCGCCCGCCGCGCGGAGCATCCGCGCGGTCATCTCGATGTGCGGGACCGACGGCACCGGCGGTCCCTCGTGCCGCACCTCGACGCCCTCGGTGAAGCGGGGCGCGGCCAGCAGCAGCCCGGAGACGAGCTGGGAGGAGCCGGAAGCGTCGAGGGTCACGGTGCCGCCGCGCACCACCCCGGTACCGCGGATGGTGAACGGCAGGGCGCCGCGGCCGTCGTCGTCGATGACCGCGCCGAGCTCGCGCAGCGCGGTCAGCAGCGCCCCGACCGGCCGCTCGCGGGCGCGGGGGTCGCCGTCGAAGCTCACGGCGGCCGGGGTTAGCGCGGCGACCGCGGGCAGGAAGCGCATGACGGTGCCGGCGTTGCCGACATCCACCGTTACCGTGTCTTCCTGCGGCGCGCCTGGCAGTATGACCAGGTGAGATTCGAACTCGTCAATGGCGCAGCCCATCGCCCGCAGCGCGGCCGTGGCGAGGGCCGAGTCGCGGGCCTTGAGCGGGCCGCGCACGATGCTGGGGGAATCGCTGAGCGCAGCGAGGACGAGCGCCCGGTTGGTGATCGACTTGGAGCCGGGGAGCCGCAGCCGGGCTCGGACCGGTCCTTGAGCTGACGGTGCCTGCCAGCGGCCAGAGTCCATACTCTTGAGGCTATCGCCCGGCGCTGATGGATGGCCGGGGCGCCCGGGGTCGGGCGTGGCGGCAGCGTGAAACGGGCGAATTATACCGAAGTGTTTGGCGGCAACGTTTTGCGGTTATGTAGTGCCAATCGGTCCTACCAGGCAAAGTGGACCGCCGTCATAGGGGGCGAAGGGAAAGGTGCATGTGCGGTCGGTACGTCTCGGCCCGTAAGCGGCTGGAGCTCCTTGAGGAGTTCGCCGTCGAGCGTGACAAGGTGGCCGAGGACCGTCGCCCGGACTATAACGTCGCCCCGACCAAGCAGGTCTACGCGGTCCTCGAGCGCACCGAGAAGGACTCCGGCGGGTCCCCGAAAGAGCAGCAGAAGCCGGAGCGGGAGCTGCGGCTGCTGAAGTGGGGCCTGGTGCCCTCCTGGGCGAAGGACTCCGCGGGCGGCGCTCGCCTGATCAACGCGCGGGCCGAGACGGTGGCGGTAAAGCCCTCATTCCGCAGCGCGTTCGCCAAGCGGCGCTGCATTATCCCGGCTGACGGCTACTACGAGTGGCAGGCGGGCGCGGACAGGAAGTCCAAGCAGCCTTACTACATCTACCGGTCGGACGGGGGGATCCTCTGCTTCGCGGGCATCTACGAGCTGTGGCGAGACGGCTCGGTGCCCCCCGATGACGAGAGCGCGTGGCTGTGGACGACGTCGATCATCACGACGGACGCAACCGACGAGATCGGCCAGATCCACGACCGCACGCCCATGGTCATCGCTCCGGAGAGCTGGGATGACTGGCTGGACCCGGCGAATAATGACAAGTCACTCATGATGGCGATGATGGCGCCCGCGACGACCTCGGGATCGGGCGGGCTTACATCGCATCGCGTTTCAACGGCCGTCAACTCCGTCCGGCACAACGGGCCGGACCTCATCGAGCCGCTGGCGCCGGGCACTGAGCCCGGCGCCCCGGCCGGTGATGGTGCCAGCGGGCACGGCGAAGGGTCGTCCCTTTTCTAAGTCCCGGGCAGGCCGGCGGCGGGTGCGCGTATTTGGCCTTCCCGGAGGAGGCGAGGAGATCAGTGGAAATCAGCGTGGCCAGAAAGCGCCTGGAGGCGCTGCGGGAGGACCTGGACCGGTCGATCCTGGTGCTGCAGGGCGAGCACCCGCGCGTGCGGGGCGGCTCGATGGAGGCGGGCGACGCCGGCGCGAACCTGACCGAGGCCGACCGCAACGAGGCCTCCGTGTCGTCCGCCCGCGGCCAGCGGGCGGACGTCCTGGCCGCCCTGGCCCGGGTCGAGGACGGCAGCTACGGCAAGTGCGTGGACTGCGGGCAGCCGGTCCCGGACGGGCGGCTGGAGGCCCGGCCCACCACCGCCCGGTGCGTCGGCTGCCAGGCCAAGCGGGACCGGCGCAGGCGCTAGCGCCGGGTCGCCGAGATGACCAGCTGGCCTCCTACGGAGTCGTCGGCACTGGTCCGCAGCTCGGCGTCCACGAGGCGGCCGAAGCTGCCGGCGTCGCGGGCGAGCAGGTAGCTGACGGTCGAGGGTGACAAGACGGTGCGGGGGCGGATCCAGTTCACCTCGAACCCGCTGGCGGTAAACAGCTCGCGCAGCTGCTCGGTGCCATAGCAGCGGGTAATGCTGCCATCGGGCCAGGGCACGAGCACGACGTCCGCCCGCGGGAGGTCGACCAGGTGCGGCCAGTGATGCTGCTCCGCGAGCACCGCCATGCCCCGCGTCAGCGACTCGACCGACGCCAGTACCCGGCCGCCCGGGCGCAGTACCCGGCCGATCTCGCCGACGAGAGCCTCGGTCGCGAGGTGCCGCGACAGCGTGCGGTCCTCGGCGATGAGGCCGTCCGCGCACCCGCTGGCCAGGAACTCCAGCCCGCTGCTGTCGGCCACGACCGTGCTTGCCCGCCTGTCCGGCGGCGTCGTCGCCGCGCCGGGCGGGCGGGGCCTGCTCACGGCCGGCCGGACGGACGGGAGCGGCGCCTGGCCGGCGCGCCCGGCGCCCGTGGCGGCGTTGCCAGGCCGGCGCGAGGGGCCACCCGGGCCAGCGGGGTTGGCGGGGCCGGCATTATCGCGGGCCGGGCGCGCGTCCCCGGCGGGTGCCTCGGGGGGAACAAGGTAGGGGCGGGGGGCGTCGGGGCCGGTTACGTGCAGCACCGAGTGGCCCGCGGTCGCGGCGAGGGCGGCCGCCTGGGAAGCGGGCCCGGAGATGTCGATGAGCACTTGCCCCGGGCCGGCGGGCAGCCAGGAGGCAAGCTGCGCCCGGGCGACCGCGTCGTGGAAGCTCCAGTAGGCCGCATCCGGGTCCGCGGGCGACTCGGTCTGCTGCGAAACGGTAGCGCTAGCCTGCACGTGCATACTCCTGCCGGCGTCCTCCCCTCCCCTGTTGTCTATTACTTCCCAGGTCGGGCGGTTCCATCCCTGCTGGGCAGGGCGGTATGGGCCGTGATGATCACAGTTATCACCCGGAATGCCGGCAGGCCCGGCCGTGTTGGAACCGGCATGGCAATAGCCTCACCTTCTTGCGGCCCGCTGGCGACGCCCCGTGCGCGGGCGGCCGTTCCAGCTGCCTCACTTGGGGGGATGACCCCCTTGACGCCCCGGAGCAAGTCCCGGCCGGGAGCCGGGTTCGCGGGACAGGTATCCTCGTACGGTCTCCAGCCGCGGGCCGACCGGCCGCGAGCCGTAGCAGAGGTAGACCGAGAGGGGGTGGGTCCCGTACCAGAGACGCTTGAAGAGCGCGGCGAGCGCTTCGAGGCGGACGTCATGCCGTACCTGGACCAGCTGTACTCCGCCGCCCTCCGTATGACGCGGAACCCGGCGGATGCCGAAGACCTGGTGCAGGAGACGTTCGCTAAGGCCTACGCCTCGTTCCACCAGTTCCAGCAGGGCACGAACCTGAAGGCGTGGCTCTTCCGGATCCTGACCAACACCTTCATCAACACCTACCGCAAGCGGCAGCGCGAGCCGCAGCGGTCGGGGGCCGATGAGGTCGAGGACTGGCAGCTCGCACGGGCAGCCGCGCATACCTCGGAGGGGCTGAAGTCCGCCGAGACCGAGGCGCTGGAGCGGCTGCCCGACTCCGACATCAAGCAAGCGCTGCAGGCGCTGCCGGAGGAGTTCCGGATCGCGGTCTACCTGGCCGACGTGGAGGGCTTCGCCTACAAGGAAATAGCGGACATCATGGGCACCCCGATCGGGACCGTGATGTCACGGTTGCACCGCGGCCGGCGGCAGCTGCGCGAGCACCTCCAGGATTACGCGGCCGATCGTGGCCTAGTGCGGGCCGCCGAAGCCGCCCAGGGCCAGGCCGCCAGCAGTGCGAGCGGGCGCGTGGCCAAGGAGGACGGGGCATGAGCTGCGGCAATCCCCACAAGGTCCCGTGCACTGAGGTACTTGAGCAGGTCTACTCCTACATCGATAACGAGATGTCCGAGGCCGACTGCCACGAGGTCAGGGAGCACCTCGACGAGTGCGGCCCCTGCCTGCGGGAGTTCGGCCTCGAAGAAGCCGTGAAGAAGCTCATCGCCAAGCACTGCGGCTGCGACCCGGCCCCGGCCGAGCTACGCGGCAAGATCCTCGTCCGCATCCGCGAGGTCCAGGCCGAGATCGAAGTAATCGACTAGATCCTTCCGGGGGGCGACCCCCGTAGCCCCCGATCCGCGCCCGCTGGCATGGCGGGCGCGCTTTATTTCGCCCGGGGTGTTCTCTCGTACCCTCTTACGTGGCTCACTCGTGCCGTCTTTCAGTCGCACGACGTGCTGGTTACCACTGTTCGTGGTCGTTTTGTGGCTGTATGCTTACAGCAGCCTTTGGGCCTGCGAGAATTCGCGCTGCCACGTTATCCTGTCATAGACGGCATGTAGCAGGTTGCCGTCGCCCTGTATGCAAGGGAGGATGTCCCAATGCAGGCACCCGGCAGGTTGAGCGGGGCACCGCGCGAGTTCGGGGTCTCTTCGTCCCCAGTGTGGTGCGGCTTCCCAGTCGCCGGCTTCGGAGTCTCCTGGGGGTAGCGACGACGAAGATCGCGGCCCGTTTTTACGGCCGCTGGCTGCGAGGGGGGTCCGTGGGCAAGCTCTCGAGGGTTGCCTGGCTTTACATTGCCGCGGTCGTCACCGCCGCCACCGTCGTGGTGGCGTGCGGACCATACGGTGGCGTTGACTGGGCGCAGGTCATCACGCTGGGCCTGCTCCTCGCCGCCTCGGAGTCGACGGCTACCCTCCTGCGGTCGCGCAGCCTGGCGTGGTCCTCGAGCTCGGTGGCGAGCCTGGCGGCGGTCGTCCTGGCCGGCCCGGCCGGCGCGGCGCTGGTGGCGTGCTGCACGCTGCTGGGCATCAGGCGGGGGCCATCGCCGATGCAGCGGCTGTTCAACACCGCCATGTACGCGCTCAGCGCCTACCTCGCGGGCGAGGTCTACCTGTTGTTTGGCGGGCACGTCGGCACGCCCGGGCCGTCGTCGTTCCCCGGCATCATCGGGCCCTACGCGGCCGCCACGGTGACGCACGTGGCGGTCAACTTCGCCCTGCTGCAAGTCGTGTTCTGGCTCGCGGGCGAGCCGAGCTCGGCCGCCACCGGGCTGAACCTCAAGCTGCTGCTAACCGACCTTGGGTACGGCGCGCTGGGCGTCCTCATCGCGGCCCTGTGGAAGGTGCTCGGCCCGTTCACGCCAGTGCTGGTGCTGATCCCGCTGTTCGTCGCTCGCTGGGCCGTCGCCCAGTTCGCCGCCCAGCAGCGGGCCTATGAGGCCACCGTCAGCGCCCTGTGCCAGGCGGTGGAGACCAAGGACTTCTACACCCGCGGCCACAGCGAGCGGGTCTCCAAGGGATCGGTGATGATCGCCAAGGAGATCGGCATGCGGACCGAGCGGGTAGAGGCGATCCGGCTCGCCGGGATGCTGCACGACGTGGGCAAGCTCGGGGTGCCGACGGCGGTGCTGCAAAAGAGCGGCAAGCTGACCGACGACGAGTACGCCGCCGTCCAGCTGCACCCCATGCGCGGCCTGGACATCGTCCGCGACATCGGCTTCCTGGACGAGGCGCTGGCGGGCATCATGCACCACCACGAGCGCATCGACGGGCGCGGCTACCCGATGGGGCTGGCGGGCGACGAGATCCCCGAGTTCGCCCGGGTCCTGTCGGTCGCGGACGCGTTCGACGCGATGACGTCCACGAGGTCCTACAGCCATGCCCGGCCGGTCGCGGACGCGATCGCCGAGCTGCGCAAGTGGGCGGGCAAGCAGTTCGACCCGGCCTTCGTGGACGCCTTCGTGGCCGCGATCGACCGCGACGGCTGGAAGGGGCCCGAGCCGGTCCCGGATGCTACGGCCGGGGCGGACGTCGCCGTCCCCCCGCCCGCTCCACCCCCTAACGGCACCGCGTCCAACGGCACCCCATCCAACGGCACTGCGTCCAGCGGCACCCCATCCAACGGCGCGCCGCTGATCACCGAGAGCCTTTAAATGACCGTGACCGGGCAGCGCTACGAGGCTCGCGGCTACCCCCGCCACCGGCTCGACTCCGGGCAGTCGTTGCTGGTCATCGCAGCGGGCCTGCTGCTGGTCGCCTCGGTCGCCGGCATCGCGGTCGGCGGCCTCATCGACGTCTCGACGGCGGTCGCGTTCGGGGGGCTGATCGCGTTCGGCGAGCTGTTGCGGCTGAACCTGCCCGGCGACCGGGAGGCGGCGCCGATCGCCGGCGCCGGCGCGCTCGCCTACGCGCTGCTCGTCCGGGTCCAGGACCACCCGGCCCACCAGGGCATGCAGCAGGTCGTGGCGGTCACCGCGATCGGGATGCTCATCGGCGCGCTGCCGCACCTGGCGGTTGGCCGCCCGGCCCGGCTCCACGCGATGGCCGGCCGGCTGGTCGCGGTCGCGGTCGCGGCCGTCATCTTCCGCCCGCTGGCCGGCCACGCGGTGATCGGGGGCCACTGGTGGACCGCCCTGCCGGTCATGGCATCCCTGGTGATCCTCGCGTGGCTGGTCGAGGTGGTCATCGCCGCGCTTGTCCGGACCGACGCGCTGCGCGCCCGCTACCGGGTCGCGCTCGCTGACGAGCTGCGGGTGCAGCTGCCGCTGGGCGTCGCGATTGGCGCGTCGGCGCTGCTGATGGCCTTCGCGGCCGAGGTGATGGGGCTGTTCGCGGTCGCTGTGTTCGCCGCGCCGCTGCTGGTCACCCAGGTGGCGCTGCGCCGGTTCGCCGGCATCCGCGCGACCTACCTGCAGACGGTCCGGGCGCTGGCCCGGGTCACTGAGATCGGCGGGTACGTCGAGGCGGGCCACTCGGCCCGCGTCAGCAAGCTGGCGGTGGCCATGGGCCGGGAGCTCGGGATGCCCGAGGCGGCGTTGCTGGAACTGGAGTACGCGGCCCTGATGCACGACATCGGCCAGCTGTCGCTGCGCGACCCGATCCCGGGCGGGGCGACGGTCCTGGTCACCCGGGAGGAGCAGCGGCGCATCGCCGAGTACGGGGCAGAGGTGATCCAGCAGGCCCGGGTGCTGGACGCGGTCGCCGACATCGTCCGGCGGCAGAGCGACCCCGCCCGGCCGGCCGGGCGCGACCCGGCGCCGCCGCTCAGCAGCCGCATCATCCGGGCCGCGAACGCGTTCGATGACCTCGTCGGCAGCTCGGCCGAGCCGAGCCGGGCCGGCGCCGCGGTCGGGCGGTTGCGGCTGGATACCGCGTCGGAGTATGACCCAGACGTGGTCGAGGCCCTCAGCCGCCTCGTGGAGCGCGGATCGGTGTAGCCTCCTTGGGAACAGTCCCGGCCCGGTCGCGGTTCGCCAGGGGCACACAGACAGGAGCTCACAGTGGCGGAAGTCCGCGCGGAGATGGTCGCGAACGTGTTGCACGTCCTGGTGACCGAGGGGGACCGGGTCTCTGCCGGCGACACGCTAGTGATGCTGGAGTCCATGAAGATGGAGATCCCGGTCATCGCCGAGGAGGCCGGCCTCGTCACCAAGATCCACGTCGCTGAGGGCGAAGTCATCCAGGAAGACGACCTCATCGCGGTGGTTGAGTAAGCACCCGCCCCGCGTGCGCGGCCGCGGCTGGGGCGCCCGCGTGACCGTGGCCGCGCGGGCGCCCGGGCGCGCTGGCTAGCTGCTCTCCACGCTCGTCGGCGCTACCGCGACGAGCACCGCCTCGGTGTCCGGCTCGGCCGTGTAGTGCGCCGGGCGGGTCTCGTCGGGGCCCTCGGTGACTTTCAGCGCCCGCAGGATCACGGTCAGGACCACCGCGATCGCCAGGTTCAGCACCACCGCGGTGATGCCGATGTAGAGCGTGAACCCGAAGACGGTGTCCGACGACGAGGCCCAGTGCGACGTGGCCGGGGTGGCCGTCTTGTACGCCGCCACGGTGCCGAGGATCATGCCCGCGAGCCATCCCGGCAGCAGCGCCCAGCGGTGGAACCAGCGGGTGAACAGGCCGCCGACGAGCATCGGGAGCGTCTGCAAGATCCACACGCCGCCCAGCAGCTGCAGGTTGATCGAGAACGTGTGCGGCAGCTCGACCGCGAAGGCGAGCGCGCCGAACTTGACCACCAGCGACGCCCACTGCGAGACGCGGGTCTGCAGCCGCGGGCTGGCGTCGGGCTTGACGAACTCCTTGAAGATGTTGCGCGTGAACAGGTTCGCCGCCCCGATCGACATGATCGCGGCGGGCACCAGGGCGCCGATGGCGATGCCGGCGAACGCTACCCCGGCGAACCAGCTCGGGAACATGTGCTGGAACAGGAACGGCACCGCGAGCTGGGCGTTGCCCGACTGCTTGACCGCGGCGACGGTGACCGGGTCGGCGATCGCCATGTACCCGAACAGCGCGATGAGGCACAGCAGCACCGCGTAGGCCGGCAGGAGGGCCATGTTGCGGGTGATCGCGCCCCGGTGCCTGGCCGCCAGCGTCCCGGTGATGGCGTGCGGGTAGATGAACAGCGCGAGCGCCGAGCCGAGGGCGAGGGAGGCGAAGTCGAACTGGGTGGATCCCAGTCGCGCCGACGCGGGGGTGAACGTGCCGAACGGCTTCTTGGTGGCCGGGTTGACCGACGTGAAGTGGGCCTGCGCCACCCCGAAGATGTGCCCCCAGCCGCCGAGCCGGGTCGGGATGTAGAAGACCGCCACGATCACGAAGATGTAGATCAGCGTGTCCTTCACGAAGGCGATCGCCGCCGGGGCGCGCAGCCCGGACACGTAGGTGTAAACCGCCAGCACGACGAAGGCGATGAACAGCGGCACGTCCTTGACGTAGGTGTTGGACGACCCGCTGCCCACGCCCATGACCGTCAGCACCGCCTGGATGCCGACGAGCTGCAGGGCGACGTACGGCATGGTCGCGAGGATGCCGGTCACGGCCGCGGCCAGGGCCAGCCCGCGCGACCCGTAGCGGCCCCGGACGAAGTCGGCCGGGGTGACGTAGCCGTGCACTCGCGACACCGACCACAGGCGGGGCAGGAAGATGAACGCGATCGGGAACGCCATGATCGTGTAGCTCGCGGCGTAGAAGCCGATCGAGCCCGACCCGTAGACCAGGGCCGGGACGGCGATGAACGTGTACGCGGTGTACAGGTCGCCGCCGAGCAGGAACCAGGTGACGAAGGTCCCGAACCCGCGCCCGCCCAGGCCCCACTCGTCCAGGTGCATCATGTCGGCCGCGCGGCGCCAGCGGGCGGCGGCGAAGCCGACGCCGGTGACGATGATGAACAGGGCGACGACGATCGTGAACGTGGTCGCGTTGACGTGGCTCACCGCGCCACCCGCCGCTGCAGCAGGGCCGCGATCCCGGTCGCGATGGCCGCGACCGGCATGTACGCCAGCAGGTAGAAGTAGAAGAACGGGAAGTCGCCCACGCGGGGGCTGATTCGCGCGTAGATGGGCACGACCAGGGTCCCCGCGATCGCCGCCGCCAGCAGCAGCCCAATCACTACCGTAGTGACTGGGTGGGCGGACAGGGCGCCCCGGGTGGCCCTGGCCCGGGCGGTGGCTGGGGTCGCGCGGCCCTCAGGAATCCTTGCCGCCCCTGGTGGTTCCACAGGCTCGGGGGGCTCAGCCATCGCACTCTCCTGTTGTCGTCGGTAGTGACCCATGTCACAGGGATGGGACCATGTTCCGGCGCGCGGGAAGATTAGGCAATAACGATGACTGATTTATCATGATTGGTCCGCAGCCGACTATCCCTCACGCGACGGCTTGCGCCGCTGATTCGTAGCCATTTATCACTTAACGGGCCCGCCGCCTCGCGCGACGCCGCCGCCTCGGCTCAGCCGTGCGTCCCGCCCAGGGACGGGGCCAGGCCGGCCCGTGCGACGGCCAGGAACCCGGCTCGGGTGAGGGCGCCCGCCCCGGCCGGCAGCACGCCGGACAGCGGGGCGCCCGCGGCGACGGGGAGGTCGGCCAGGTTCTCCAGTTCCGCGAGGCCCGGGTCGCGCGGCCAGCTGCCGATGACGACCCCGGCCGCGCGCAGCCCCCGGGCGCGCAGGGCCTCGCCGGTCAATGCCACGAGGTTGAGCGTGCCCAGCCCGGCCGCGGCCACGACGACGACCGGGGCGTCCAGGGCCTGGGCGAGGGTGGCGAGGGTGGCGCCAGCCGGGTCGTAGCGGACCAGCAGCCCCCCGGCCCCCTCCACGAGGACGAGGTCACGGTCGGTCGCGAGCTTGGCGATGTAGTCAGCGGCCGCGCGGATGTCGGGGGGCGGCCGCCCGGCCCGGCGGGCGGCCGCCTCGGGCGACAGGGGATCGGGGAACCGGGCGAGCTCGTGGGTGTCGGTGACGCCGGACAGCAGGGTGACCGTCTCGGCGTCGGGGACGTCGGACCCGTCCGGATCGGCCGGGTTGACGCCGGTCTGGACGGGCTTGACGACGGCGACCGCCTTGCCCTCAGCCCGGGCCACGGCGGCGATTGCCGCCGTGACGACGGTCTTGCCGACGCCCGTGCCGGTACCACTGATGACCAGGATGCCGGACGGGGGAGGAGTCATAGGATGGTGTCTCGCTTGAGCCGGGTGACGAACTTGTACCGGTCGCCCCGGTACCAGGACTGCGCCCACTCCACCGGCTGGCCGGTTGAGTCGAACGCGTGCCGCGACAGCAGCAGCAGCGGGATGCCGGGGTCGACCCCCAGCAACTGGGCGCCGTGCGGGTCGGCCAGGATGGTCTCGATCGTCTCCTCGGCTTCGGCCAGGTGGATGCCGTAGTCGGTGCGGAGCGTCTCATACAGCGAGGCGTGCCGTTCGAGCTGCCTGCGCAGGCCGGGGAAGCGGCGCGCGGGCAGGTGCGAGGTGTCGATGGACATCGGCTCGCCGTCGGCGAGCCGGAGCCGGTGCAGCCGCAGCGCGCGGGCGCCGGGCCGGATGCCGAGCAGGGCCGCCAGGTGGTCGTCGGCCGTCACGTAGCCGACGTCCAGGATCCTGGTCTGCGGGTGCAGGCCATGCTGGCGCATGCCCTCGGTGTAGCTGGCCAGCTCCAGGACCTGCGCGACCTTCGGCTTGGCGACGAAGGTGCCCTTGCCCTGCATGCGCAGCAGGCGGCCCTCGACCACGAGCTCGGCCAGCGCCTGGCGGACGGTGGTCCGCGATGTCTCGTACTGCCGGGCCAGCTCCCGCTCCGGTGGCACCGGGCTGCCGGGCCCCATCGCCGAGGTCAGCTCCAGGAGCTGTTTCTTCACCTGGTAGTACTTGGGCAGCCGAATGTCGACGGACGTCACTTCGGCATGGCCTGCCGTTCTGGGGCCGGGAGTGCCGGGCCGGGCTCCGGCGAGCCCGGACGTGCTGGTCAAGACGGTCGCGACGGGTATCGGCGACGGCGCTTCCTCGGCCGGCATCGGAGACACGCTCATGGTGCCCTCCCTCCGCTTTTTTCGGGTATCCGGCTATGATCTCGCACCGCACCCAGTGCGCGCGATGCCGTGGCGAAGTCAATTTCCGTCAAAGATGCTCTTCCGGTCAGCCGCAGGCATGATTCACCCGGCGGAACGGACGGTGGCCGGAAGCAGCCGACGTGCACGCCGTGTTCGCCGCACGTTCGCTGCGCGGCCACCGCGAGCCGCGGGTCACCCAGGATGACGGACGTGACGGCCGCGTCCGGCGGCGTTGCCCGCAGGCCCAGCCCGGCCGCGATCGAGGCCAGCCGCCTGGTGGCCTGCCTGGCGCCTTCCGGTAGCTCCGGGTGCTCGCGGACGATCGCCAGGGCGGCCAGGGCGGCTCCGGCGGCCGGCGGCGCCAGGCCGGTGTCGAAGATGAACCCGCGCCCGGTGTCGACCAGGGCCTGCCGGACCTCGGGGGCGCCGAGGACGGCGCCGCCCTGGCCAGACAATGACTTGGACAACGTGATTGTTCGCACGATGTCAGGCTGGTCACCCAGGCCCGCGTCGTGGGCGACGCCGCGGCCGCCGTCGCCGAGCACCCCGAACGAGTGCGCCTCGTCCACCAGCAGCAGGGCGCCATGGCGGCGGGCCAGCGCGTGCAGCTCAGCGACCGGCGCGAGGTCCCCGCCGACGGAGAACACCGCGTCGGTGACGATGAGGGCGGCCCGCTCGCGGCGCTCCCGCAGCGCCCGCGCGACCGCGTCGAGGTCGCCGTGCGGCGTCACCTGCAGCCGGGCGCCCCGTCCGCGGGCCAGGCGGCAGCCGTCGATGAGCGAGGCGTGGTTCCCCGCGTCGGAGACGATCAGCGTCTCGCCCCCGTCACTGCCGAGGGCGGTGGTGAGGGCGGTCACGGCGGCGAGGTTGGCCAGGTAGCCCGACGAGAACACGAGCGCGGAGCGCGCCCCGGCGAACTCGGCCAGCGCCGCCTCCAGTTCCTCGTGCAGCGCGGTGGTGCCGGTCACGAGCCGCGAGCCGGTCGCCCCCGTCCCCCAGGTCCGGGCCGCCTCGGCGGCCGCCTCGGCCAGCCTCGGATGCCCGCAAAGCCCCAGGTAGTCGTTGGACGCGAGGTCGAGCAGGCCGCCGTCGGGCTGGCGCGGCACCAGCCGCCGCCGCAGCCCGGCCGCCTCCCGCCCGGCCGCGTGCTCGCGAAGCCTGGCAACCGGATCAAAGTCACCCTCCATGGGCGAATAATGCCAGGTCGTGCCGCCAACAGAAAATTACGGTGCCGTTTCCGGCCCGGCCGGCCCGCCCGGGCCAGGCAACTCCCGCGGTTCCGCCCGGCCGGGACCGCGTGCGCGGCCAGGCAGCGGCACCCCGCCCAGCTGCCGATAACAGCAAGAAAGAGGCGCAGGCAACGGGCTTCGCCGGATGATTGCCGTCGATTGGCCTCACATGTGAGGCAAGGTGACGGCAGTTCAGGACGCGCTATTGATAACAGCAAGAAGAGGAGGGGGTGGGGCGTGGTGGCTGGCCCGGCGGGGGATGGAGCATCATGGAGAGCGTGCCTACGCTGACCGACCTTGCCCGCAGCTACTCCACCCTGAACAGCGATGACCTGGACTGGCTCCACTCGCTGGTGTCTGACTGGCAGCTGCTGGCGGACCTGTCGTTCGCCGACCTGATCCTGTGGGCGCCGCTGCGAGATGGCAGCGGCTGGATGGCGCTGGCCCAGATGCGCCCCACCACCGGGCCGACCTCGTTCCAGGAGGACGTGGTCGGGACCCTG
>DATBEM010000154.1:0-50868 GCA_036276115.1 Trebonia sp. | reverse complement strand
GGCCATGTCGCCGCGAGCAGTGCCGTTACGGGTGCTGTCATCACGAGCACTGTCGTCACGAGCACTGTCATCACGAGCACTGCCGCTACGAGCGCTGCCGTCACGAGCGCTGCCGCTATGAGCGCTGCCGTCACGAGCGCTGCCGTCACGAGCGCTGCCGTCACGAGCCGTATTGCCGCGATCGGTGTCGCCCTGATCGGCGTCACCGCGCGCGGGCTGGTCGTCGGCGCGGCCGGGGACGAAGTCCGCCCCGCCCGCATCGGCGGCCCGCTTCCGGCTGCGCGACCGGGTAGCCCGCTTGGGGGGCGCGTCCGTCGCCGCGGCGACCTGGCTGGCCGCCTCGGGAGCGTCGCTGCCCGCACTCGCGGCGGGGGCAGCCTCGCGGTTGCCCGGCCCGGCCTGCGCTGTGTCCCGAGGCGCCTGGTTATCCCGGGGTGCCTGGTCATCGCGGGGCGCGCCGTCGCGGCCGAGCGTCGCCTCGCCGTCGGCCGGGACCGCCTGGCCGCCGCGCAGGCGGCGCCGGCGGCGGGCGCGCGGGGGAGCGTCGCCGTCCGTCCCGGACCGGGTGGCCTCGGCCTCGCCGGCGACCGTGGTGCCGTCGCCCGCGTCGCCGGGCTGGCCGCCCCGTCGCGTACGGGTCCGCTCCTTGCGGGGCGCCCGCTCACTCGGCTTGCGGGAGCGGGTGCGGCCCGTCTCGCCGAGGTCTTCCTCCTCCTCGGCCGCCAGGCCCGCCCGCTCGCGCAGCGCGACCGGGAGCCGGCCGGTGACGTCCGGCGGGATCGACAGCTCGGTATAGAGGTGCTCGGACGTGGAGTACGTCTCGGCCGGCTCGGGGAGGTCGAGGCCGAGGGTCGTGCTGATGAGCTTCCAGCGCTGCATGTTGGCCCAGTCAACGAACGTGACGGCGACGCCGGCGCGGCCGGCCCGGCCGGTGCGGCCGACCCGGTGCACGTAGTCCTTCTCGTCATCGGGGCACTCGTAGTTGACGACATGGGTCACGTCATCGACGTCGATGCCGCGGGCGGCCACGTCGGTCGCGACGAGCACGTCGACCTTGCCCGCGCGGAACGCCCGGAGCGACCGCTCGCGCTGGGACTGGCCGAGGTCGCCGTGCACGGCGGCGGTGGCGAAGCCGCGCTCGTCCAGGGCGGTGGACACCTGGTCGACCGCGCGCTTGGTGTGGCAGAACACCATCGCCAGGCCCCGGTCCTTGGCTTGCAGGAGTCGCGCGAGCACCTCGATCTTGTCGAGATGGTGAGTGCGGTACACGTACTGCTTGGTCAGCGGGGGCGGCGTCATGACGTCACCATGGTCGGCGCGGATGTTGGTCGGGCGCCGCATGTGCCGCCGCGCGAGGGTCACGACCTCGCCCGGCATGGTCGCCGAGAACAGCATCGTCTGCCGGTCGTCGGGGGTCTGCCGCAAGATCCGCTCGACGTCGGGCAGGAAGCCGAGGTCGAGCATCTTGTCCGCCTCGTCCAGGACGAGGCTGCGGACCTGGCTCAGGTCGAGGTTCTTGCGGTTCGCTAGGTCAAGCAGGCGGCCCGGCGTGCCGACGACGATGTCCACGCCGGCCTTCAGCGCGTCGATCTGCGGCTCGTAGGCACGGCCGCCGTAGACGGTCAGGATGCGCGCGCCCAGGTTCTTGCCGGCCTGGGTCAGCTCCGCGGCGACCTGGATCGCCAGCTCGCGGGTGGGCAGCACGATGAGGCCGACCGGGGCCTTGCGGCCGCTGGCGCTGTCTTCGGCGCGGGCCAGGGCCAGCCGGTGCAGCATCGGGACGCCGAAGGCGAGGGTCTTGCCAGTGCCAGTGCGGGCCTGGCCGATGATGTCGTTGCCACCGATCGCGAGCGGCAGCGTGAGCGCCTGGATCGGGAACGTCGTGAAGATGCCGGCCGCCTCCAGGGAGGTGCAGATCACCTCGGCGACGCCCAGGTCGCGGAAGGGGATGGCGTGCGCGGGCGCGGGCGTAGGCTCCACGACAACGGTGTCTTCGGCGACTGCGTCCTCGGCAGGCAGCGTGCTTGCCGAGGGCGCCGTGCTTTCGGAAGGCACTGGGCTTTCGGAAGGCACTGCGTTCTCGGAAGGCACTGCGTTCTCGGAAGACAGGGACTCGGCGGGCATGGGCGCGGCCGGCACTGCCAGCTCGGCTGGCGCAAGTGCTTGCTGCTGCGATGTCACTTCTTGGGGTGTCAGGGGTTCCTCCGTGCACTGCCGGCCCGGCGCTCGCGCCTACTTCGGGCGCATGTCAGCGGGCGGACGGCAGCGATAGGGTCAACGCGGACGGGGATTGCATCATTCCGAGATGCCTACCCCAGCCCCCCCCATGGTACCAGCACGACTAGACGATGTTCCCGAACCCCACCCGGCGGGCCTGGTCGGCGCTGAATTCGATGAAGGCGATCTTGTCCGCCGGGATCAGCAGCCGCCCGCCTTTCAGCGTGTCGATCGCGAACACCGCCCGGCCCTCGGCGCCGCTCAGCGCGTCCGCCAGGGCGCGCTCTATCTCCTCGGCCGGGGTGTCGGTGTCCACCACCAATTCTCGCGGAATGGACTGAATTCCGATCTTTACTTCCACTATGCCTCCCCTGGGGCTTCGTCGCCGGGCGCGGTGTCGCTCGTGCGCGGCCAGTCGCTGATCCCGCGCCAGGCCAGCCGGGCGACCAGCTGCTCGGCCGCGTCGCGCGGGATGGTTCCCAGCGTGCTCAGCCAGTACCGGGCGGTGACCTGGGCCATGCCCACCAGGCCGATGCCCAGCAGGTGCGCTTCCTCGTCGGCTAGGCCGGCGTCGTCCTTGATGACCTGGCTCACCATCTCCGCGCACTTGCGGTCGGTGAGGTCGAGCCGCTCGCGGACGGCGGGCTCGTTGGCGAAGTCCGACTCGAACACCAGCCGGAAGGTCCCGCTCCGCGATGCCACGAACTCGAAGTACGCCGCGAAGGTGGCGGCGACCCGCTGCCGGTTGTCGTTCGTGGAGCGCAGGGCCGCCCGCACCGTCTCGATGAGGGCTTCCACGCTCTCGTCCAAGAGCGCCAGGTAGAGTTCCTGCTTGCCAGGAAAGTGCTGGTACAGGACCGGCTTGCTGACGCCCGCGCGCTCCGCGATCTCGTCCATGGCGGCCGCGTGGTACCCGCGGGCGACGAAGACCTCAAGCGCGGCCTCGAGCAGCTGGCGGCGGCGGGCCTGCCTGGGCAGCCGCGCCCCGCGTGGCCGGGCGGCTGATGTCGCGGTCAACATGTTCTCCGGGTCTCGTTCCGGGTCTCGTTTCCGGATTTCCGTCGCGGCGGAGGGTTCCGTCGCATTCGCTCATGGTAGGCCAGGCTCCAGGGGTTACTTGCAGTTAACCAGAGGTTGGGCCACTGGCCGCCGCCTTCGCCCGGGGCCTGCCTGGGCCGCCCCTACCGGTAATCGTCGTCGTCGTAGCCGACGTCGCGCCCCTGCTCGGCCGCGTCGGCCTCGTTGACGTCCAGCGGGACGTCAACGACCTCTTCCTGGTCCTCCTCGGTCACCTCGCGCGCCTGCTCGGCGGCGTCCTCGCTCGGTGTCTCGATGTCCATCTCGCTCACTGCTGACCTCCCGAGTCTCCAGCACAGGGTTTACCCAGGGCACAGTGTCTACCCAGAGTCCAGCATCTACGTCTACCCAGAGTCCAGTCTCTACCCAGTACCCAGAGTCCAGTCTCTACCCAGAGTTCACTGTCTACTCGCCGTAGCGGCTGACCCGCCTTGTTCGCGTGCGCGATTTGATCCCTTCGAACCCAATGCCGAACCCGGAAAAACGGGCAACGCAGGATGTAAGCCAACCCGCCAGCGTGGGTAGGGGTACTGCATGCGCAGCATCTGGGCTGGGGCGATCTCGTTTGGCATGGTCGTGATCCCGGTGAAGCTCTTTGCCGCTACCGAGCAACGGGACGTGGCGTTCCGCCAGGTGCACCGCAGCGACGGAGGGCGAGTCCAGTTCCGCCGGGTCTGCTCGGTGGACGGCCAGGAGATCCCCTATTCCGACGTGGCCAAGGGATACGAGCTCCCGACCGGCGACGTGGTGGTCCTGACCGACGAGGACCTCGCCGACCTGCCGCTGGCCACCGCCCACCGGATCGACGTGCTGCACTTCGCGCCGGCCGGGCAGCTGGACCCGATCTTGACCAACAAGAGCTACTACCTGGAGCCGCAGCCGGCCGGCGTCCGCGCGTACGTGCTGTTCCGCGACGCCCTGGAGCGGTCGGGCCGGGTCGCCGTCGCCAAGGTCGCCATCCGGCAGCGTGAGGCGCTGGCGGGGCTGCGGGTGCGCGACGGCGTGCTGACCCTGGAGACCCTGCTGTGGCCGGATGAGGTCCGCGCCCCCGATTTCTCGTTCCTGGACGAGAACGTCGAGGTGCGGGCGCAGGAGCTCAAGATGGCGGCGTCGCTGATCGACACCATGACCGAGGACTTCGACCCGACGCTGTATAGCGACGCCTACCGGGAGGCCCTGGAAGCCGTCGTCCAGGCCAAGATCGAGGGCAATGAGGTAGTCCGCCCGCCCGAGGCCGGCGACCAGGGGGACACGGGCACCAGGCCGCTAGACCTCGCCGAGACGCTGCGCGCGAGCGTTGAGGCGGCCAAGGCGGGCCGGGCCGCCCGTTCCGGTGACGCCGGGAACAGCGCCGGCCCGGACGGCGGTGCCGCCCCGGACGACAGTGCCCGCCCCGACCACAGTGCCGATTCCGGCAACGGCGGTTCCGGCGACGGGGCCGGCACCCGCGGGCGCGCTCGGGGTGGTTCCCAGGCCCGGGAGGGCACCCGCGCCAAAGACGGCGCGGGGACCAAGAGCGGCGCGGGGACCAAGAGCGGCGCTGCGGCTAAGGACGGCGCCGGGGCTAAGGACGGCTCCGCGGCCAAGAGCGGCTCCGGGGCCAAGGACGGCTCCGGGGCTAAGGACGGCTCCGGGGCCAAGGACGGCGCCGGGGCCAAGGACGGCGCCGGGGCGAAGAGCGGGGCGAGGGTAGCCGACGGCGACGGCGGTGGCCCGGGCGAGGACAAGGCCGACGAGGGCGGGCCCGCGGTTCCCGCCCAGTCCGGCGGGTCCAAGCCGGCCTCCGGGGGCAAGCCCCGGTCCGCCTCCTCCCGCCGCCGCACGCCCGCCTGACGCCCGCCTGACGCTTCCCCGCGTGCCCGTCCCCCCGCCCGCCTGACGCTCCGCCGCGTGCCCGTTCCCGCCCGCGCGGCCGCGAAAGCCTCGTCCGTGCGGAACGCGGTTTCGCTGGCTGGCCCGGTCCCACGCGTCACTCTCGGCCAGCAGGCCACAGCCGGAGCAACTCTCGCCGCTGCTCATTTCGCCGGCATTCGGTTTACTGCCCAGGTCAGGGCTGCTTTCGAGCGCCCCGCGAGGCTAGCTTGATGGCCGCGGCCGGTAGTGGGGCATAACTGATGTCATGACCCCGGACCCGGGCCCGGGGACTTGATGGCTCCTGGAACGACGCGAGCGGTCACCGTGGCGACGGGGCCGCGGCGGATGAAGTGAGGCGAGACGGATGACGCTGGACAAGCTGGTCCCCAACGACGGGCAGGCACGACCTTGCGCAATGGCGCCCGCGGACGGCCCCTGGCCGCGTGAGACGGTGGGGCTGGCCTGCGGGACGCAGGTCTCGGTCGTGTCCGCGCCCGGCCCGGCTGGCGGCGAGCCGGTGCTCTGCGTGCACGGCATGGCCGGGGCGGCCACGAACTGGACCGACTTCCAGGCCGAGATCGGCGGCGAGTTCGCCTGCGACGCGATTGACCTGCCCGGCTCGGGGTGGTCCCCGCCGCCCGCCTCGACGACGGACTACTCCGCCCCCGCCCTCGCGGGCGCCGTGACCGCGTTCATCGAGCGGCGCGCACGCGGGCCGGTGCACCTGGTCGGCAACTCGATGGGCGGCCTCATCTCGGTCAAGGTGGCCGCCACCCGCCCGGACCTGGTGCGGACGCTGACGCTGGTCTCCCCTGCCCTGCCCGACCGGAAGGTCCGGCCCCTGCACCTGGAGTTCCCGCTGCTCGGGCTGCCACGGGTCGGCGGGTGGCTGCTCGCGCGGGCTGACGCGCACCCGGCCGAGGCCCGGGTGCGGGGCGTGCTGAACACGATCTTCTACTACCCGGCGTCGGTCAGCCGCGGGCGGTTCGCCGAGGCGGTGGCTGAGATGGAACGCCGCGACACCCTCGACTACGCCGACGACGCCCTGATCGGCGCGGCCCGGACGATCACGGCCGAGTACCTGCGGCCGGGCTGGTCGGCGGACAACGCCTGGCGCCAGGCGCGCGCCGTCCGCTGCCCCGTCCTGGCGGTCTACGGCAGCCATGACCCGCTCGTGAGCGCGCGGATGGCAGGCCGGGCGGCTCGTGAATTCGGCGACTGCCGGGTTATCGTTTTGCCGTACACCCGTCACGTGGCGCAGATGGAGCACCCGGCGCGCGTCGCCGCGGAGTTCCGGGAGCTTGTCGCCGCCGCGCGGGCCAGGCGGGCCGGTGACCCGCCTGCGGTTGCCCGGTAGCGGGGCGGGGAATGACCGCCGCCGGCGGCTGGTTTGACCCCGTATCAGAACCTAAGAAGTAACTGGAGCTGCACAGTGTCGCTTCCACCGCTGGTCGAACCAGCCGCCAGTTTGTCGGTCGAAGAGGTCAAGCGCTACTCGCGCCACCTGATCATTCCCGACGTGGGCATGGCCGGGCAAAAGCGCCTGAAGAACGCCAAGGTGCTCGTGATCGGGGCGGGCGGCCTCGGCTCGCCCGCCCTCCTGTACCTCGCGGCGGCCGGAGTCGGGACGCTCGGCATCGTCGACTTCGACACGGTGGACGAGTCCAACCTGCAGCGGCAGATCATCCACGGCGTCAGCGACGTGGGCAAGCCGAAGGCGCAGTCGGCCCGCGAGTCCATCGCCGAGATCAACCCGCTCGTGAACGTCATCGTGCACGAGGACCGGCTCGACACCTCCAACGTCATGGACATCTTCGCGCCGTATGACCTGATCGTGGACGGGACCGACAACTTCGCGACCCGCTACCTCGTCAACGACGCGGCGGTCATGCTGCACAAGCCCTACGTCTGGGGATCGATCTACCGCTTCGACGGCCAGGCGAGCGTGTTCTGGGCCGACTACGGGCCGTGCTACCGCTGCCTGTACCCCGAGCCCCCGCCGCCCGGCATGGTCCCCTCGTGCGCCGAGGGCGGCGTGCTCGGCGTGCTGTGCGCGTCGATCGGGTCGATCCAGGTCAACGAGGCCATCAAGCTGCTCGCGGGCATCGGCGACCCGCTGGTCGGCCGGCTGATGATCTACGACGCCCTGGAGATGACCTACCGCTCGGTCAAGGTCAACAAGGACCCGGAGTGCGCGGTCTGCGGCAAGAACCCGACGGTCACCGAGCTGATCGACTACGAGGCGTTCTGCGGGGCCATCTCCGAGGAGGCGGCCGAGGCGGCGGCCGGGTCCACGATCAGCGCCAAGGACCTCAAGGGCATGCTCGACCGGGGCGACAACGTCTACGTGGTCGACGTGCGCGAGCCCAACGAGTACGAGATCGTGTCGATCCCGGGCGCGACGCTGATCCCCAAGGGCGAGTTCCTGACGGGCGCGGCGCTGTCGCAGCTCCCGCAGGACAAGCAGATCGTGCTGCACTGCAAGAGCGGCGCCCGCAGCGCCGAGGTGCTCGCGATCTTGAAGGACGCCGGCTTCAAGGACGCCGTCCACGTCGGCGGCGGCGTGCTGGCGTGGGCCAGCCAGGTCGACCCGAGCCTGCCGACCTACTAGTTCTCGCAGAATGCGAAAGGGAGCTATCGGTATCCGATAGCTCCCTTTCGCGCTTTTCGCGGCATCCCCGGCCGGGAACAGTGAGGATCAGGTGGCCGGCGAGGCCCCGCCAGGCACGGCGACGGCCGGGAGGCACGGTGAAGGGCGACCGGGTGGAGATCGTCATCGACTCCGGTGACGGCGAGACCAAGACCTACGAGATCGCGGCGACGCGAGCCGGGCGGCGGGTGGAGATCACGTCGGGCCGCGGCATCGTGGAGGTGAGCGAGGTCACCCGGACCGGGACCGTCGTCCGGACGGCGCGGTTCATGTCCAGCCGGGTCGTCGCCATGGTCGAGCACCCGGTGGACACCAGCGCCGCGGAGTAGCGGCGCCCGGGAGGCCCGGCCGACCCGTGCACTAGCATGCGCCCGTGGACCTACTCGAACCGGTCATCCAGCCGTACGCGTGGGGATCGCGCGAAGCGATCGCCGAGTTGCAGGGCAGGCCGGTCCCGTCGCCGGGGCCAGAAGCCGAGCTGTGGATGGGCGCGCATCCCTCCGCCCCCTCCGGCCTGGAGCGCTCGGGCCGTCACGGGACCCTGGACCAGGTCATCGCGGCCGACCCGGCGGCTGAGCTCGGCGCGGGCGTCGCGGGTGCGTTCGGCGGGCGGCTGCCGTTCCTGCTGAAGGTGCTGGCCGCTGGCCAGGCGCTGTCCATCCAGGTCCACCCGTCCCGCGCCCAGGCCGCGGCCGGCTACCAGGCCGAGAACGAGCGCGGCCTCGCCCCCGGTGACAAGGGCCGCAACTACGTGGACGACTGGCCCAAGCCCGAGGTCCTCTGCGCCCTGACCCGCTTCGAAGTGCTGGCGGGGATGCGCGAGCCGGCCGACGCCGCCGCCCTGCTGCGCGCCCTGGACGTCCCCGCCCTGGAGCCGCTCGCCGCCGCCCTCGCCGCCGGGACGGGGGCAGCGGGCACGGGTACCGGGGGCGCGGGCGGCGATGCCCGGGCGGCCGTGCTGGCGCGCATCCTGGACTGGCCCGCGGGCGAGGCCGGGCGGCTGGTGGCCGAGGTGGTCGCCGCCTGCGGGCGGGTCGCCGCCGCCGGGCTGGCCACCAGCGGCCCCTACGCGGCCAGCTGCGCGGCGATCACCCGGATCGCGGCCGACCATCCGGCTGACCTCGGGGTCGTCGCGGCGCTGCTGCTGCGCTACCGGGTACTGGAGCCGGGCCAGGCGGTCTTCCTGCCGGCCGGCGGCCTGCACGCCTACCTGCGCGGCACCGGCATCGAGTTGCTCGCCAACTCCGACAACGTCGTCCGGGCCGGGCTGACCGGCAAGCACATCGACATCCCGGAGCTGCTGAAGCTAGCCGACCCGGCCGTCGAGGTGCCCGTCCTCGCAGCCCGCGACCTCGGGCGCGGGATCGCCGTCTACGACACCCCGGCCCCGGAGTTCCGCCTCTACCGGGCCAGCCCCGGGCTGGCCGGCGGGGACGAGGTGACCCTGCCCGGGGACGGGCCGCGCCTGGTGCTCGTGACCGAGGGCGCGCTGGTGCTGCGCGACCCGGCGGCCAGCACCCTCAAGCTGGGCCGGGGCGAGTCGGCGTTCCTGCCGGCCGGCCCGGCGGTCACGGCGGCCGGCCATGCCGTCGCCTTCGTGGCGACGGCCGGCGATGACGGGGAGCCGCCGGGCCGGTAACGCCGGGCAGGCGGGCGGCGCTGCCGGCGCCACCGGCCTAGCTCCTGGTGCCGACGGGACTCATGATGCCAGCGCGGCTAGTGGTGCTGGAACGGCGGGGGATCGCGGCGGTCGGTCGCGCTCGCCCGGTTGGCGATGATCGCGGCCACCGGCGGTATCGCCACCGCTGCCACCGACATGATGATCGCGGCGAGCACCGAGAAGTGGTACACGACCTCCCACGCGAGGATGATGAGCACCAGGCACGTGCCCATCAGCGCGAAGTACAGCCGCTTGTCCCGCCGGGGTGGCTCCGGTCCTGGTGGCTCGTGCCTCGGGTCCGGGGGAGCGGAATCGTGGGTCATGTGTCTCTGCACCTCGGTAACCTGCTACCCGCCGTGGCCCCAGGATAACTAGATGGTGACCGAACTGCCCGCCTTGAGGGCGCTGAACGGGATTCCGGTGAGGCCGTCCTTGCCCAGCATGCTGGCCGCCAGGCCCAGGCCGATGTCGCTCAGCAGCATCTCGTGGATCTGGATGGACTGCTCCGGGCTGACCGCGCGGACGAAGTCGACCGTCTCGCCCACCTTGCACCACGGGCCGCTGGTGGGCACCAGCAGCGTGTGGACCGGCACGCCGGGCGCGTAGTAGGCGTCGCCCGGGTGGTACACGCTCTCGTCCACCAGGAAGCCGACGTTGCTGACCGTCGGGATGTCCGGGTGGATCACGGCGTGCTCGCCGCCGTGCACGGTCACGTGGAAGCCGCCCGCGTCGAAGCCGTCGCCCGCGCCTACCGCAACGAACTGGGCGCCGAACTTCCCCGCCAGTGCCTTCGGCCCGTACACGCGCAGTTCGGGGCGGCTGGCGAGGGCCTTCTTGAGCACCCCTTCGTCCACGTGGTCCGGGTGCTCGTGGGTCACCAGCACCGCGTCCGCGGCCGCGATGACATCCTCGACGGCCGACGCGAACACGCCGGGGTCGATGACGATCGTGGTGCCGTCCTTTTCGAGGGTCACGCACGCGTGCTCATGCTTCGTTAGCTTCATGATCCGACAGTAGTGTCGGCCCCGGCCGCCCCGCCCAGCGGGGCCGATAGGAGTGGTGGCATCTCGGCCGCGGCGGTTTCGTTAGCGGCCCATAAGGGGCAATGCAGTCCGTCGGCAGCGGCTAGTGCGTGGCTGCCCCTACCATTTCGGTGTGGCGATTCATCCGGACTGGGGCCAGCTGCCCTCGGGCGAGGGCCTGCCCGGCGGGCCATCCGGTGGCGGGGACCCCGGGATCGTGCCCGCCAGCCAGCCGCAGCGGCGCCGGCGGCGCGGGCGCTGGCTCGGCTCGGTGGTGCTCCTGGCCGGCTGCGCGGCCCTCGTCGTATCGGGCTACCAGGTGTACTCAGGCACGCGGCCGCGCACGTTCACCCCCAGCCAGCAGCGCCAGATCATGGGCTGGGAAGTCGCCGCCCGGTGGCGGCAGCTGCCCGCGGGCACCATCTTCCCGGCCAGCATGACGTACTCGCCCCCGCCGGCGCTGGCGGACGGCGGAAAGCTCACGCTGAGCGCCCGGCGGCTCGCGATCGCTACCCAGAAGCCCTGCCCCCAGGCCACCGACCAGGCCGCGGCGGCCATCTTCGGCCGCACCGGCTGCGAGGCGGTGCTGCGGTCGACGTACGAGGACGAGACCGGCACCTTCCTGGCGACGGTGGGCATCGCCGCGTTCCCCACCGCGGCCCAGGCGAGCGCGGCCCAGCAGGCGCTCAGCTCCCCGCAGCTGGCCCAGGTCGGCAACTTTGACGTGGTGGCGCCGGGCGTGCAGGCGGCCGCCTTCCCCGGTACCCCCGCGGCCGGGTTCGACAACGCCCGCCGTCAGCTGTCGGCCACCGTCCTGGCCGGGCCGTACGTCGTGATGTACACCGTCGGCTACGCCGACAACCGGCCGAAGGTCCAGGTGGACGTGGACGACTACACCTACTCGGAAATGCTGGCCATAGGCCTCGGGCTGGCGGACAAGGCCGGCGACGGCCTCACCACCCCGGCGCCCGTGCCGCACTGCCCGGGGAGCCCCGGATGCTGAGGGCGCGCCTGGCCGTCCTGGCGGCGCTCTGCCTGGCCGGGGCGATGACGGTCGCGGGGACGGTGCCCGCCGTGGCCGCGCCGGGCGACGACATCCGCGACAGCCAGCAGTGGGTCCTGGACATGCTCGACGTGTCCGGTGCCTGGCAGTCCACGCAGGGGCAGGGCGTGACGGTCGCCGTCATCGACAGCGGCGTGAACCCGTCGGTCAGCGACCTGGCCGGCAGCGTGCGCAGCGGCCCCGACCTCACCGGGCTGAAGACGTCGCCCGGTAACGCGAACTGGGGCGTGCACGGGACGTGGATGGCGTCCATCATCGCCGGGCACGGGCACGACGACGGCAGCGGGATCACCGGCGTCGCCCCCCGGGCGCGGCTGCTGTCGATCCGGGTGATCCCCGACAAGGGCGATCCGGGCTACCAGGCCTACGATTCCGAGGCCGAGGCACGAATCCAGCAGTCCCTCGCCACCGGCATCATGGACGCCGCCACGAACGGCGCGACGGTGATCAGCATGTCGATCGGCTACACGGCGCCCAGCAGCCAGGTCCGGGCGGCCATCCAGTATGCCGTGTCCCACGGGGTCGTGGTCGTGGCCTCCTCCGGCAACTCCGGCATGGACCTGCGGGGCGAGGAAAGCGGCGGCCTCGCGCCCGTCTCCTTCCCGGCCGAGTACCCGGGCGTGCTCAGCGTGGGCGCGGTCAACGCCGACGGCGCGGTCGCCAGCTTCTCCAGCAACAACCTGTCCGTCCAGGTCGCCGCCCCCGGCGTGAACGTCCCGGCCCAGGGGCGGGACGGCGCGTACTGGCTCGTCAGCGGGACCAGTCCCGCCTGCGCGCTGGTCGCCGGGGTCGCGGCCCTCATCAAGTCCCGCTACCCGGGGATGTCACCGCAACTGGTGGACGACGCCATCACCACGACGGCGAGCAGCTCGGGCAGCTACAACCCGGACACCGGCTTCGGCACCATCGACGCGACCAAGGCGCTGCAGAAGGCCGGCCAGCTCGCCGCCCAGCGGCCCGGCTCGTCCCCCGAGGCGGCGTCGGCCCGGTTCGGCGGCGGCCCCGCCGCCGTCCCGGCCGCGCCCGTCGCGCCGCGCGGCAACGGCCACCTCATCGCGTTCGGCCTGCTCGGCGTGCTCGCGCTGCTCCTCATGATCGGCGGCATCTGGGGACTGGCCCGCCGCCGGGGCGACGCGGGCAGCGAGCCCGCCGCCGGGCCGGTGCCAGCAGCAGGGCCGGTGCCAGCCGCGGGACCGGTACCAGCCGCGGGACCGGTACCAGCTGGCGGTCCCGGGGCGGCGGGTTACTGGGGACCAGGCGGCTACGGCGCGAGCGCCGGCTACGCCCCGCCCGCAGGGCCGCTTCCGCAAGCCCCGTACCGGGAAACGCCGTACCGGGAAGCACCTCACCCGGAGACGCCGTACCTGGAGACGCCGTACCTGGAGACGCCGCACTGGGAAGCACCGCACCGCGAAGCAGCGCACCGGGAAACGCCGTACCTGGAAGCAGTGACCCCGGAAGCACCGCACCGGGAGGCCGCGCCCCCGGAGGCAGTGACCCCGGAAGCAGTGACCCCGGAAGGGCGCCTTCCGCTGGAGCGGCCGGCCTCCGAGAGCCCTGATCCCGAGCAGGTCTGGCCCGCTCCGTGGCCCGAGCCGTGGGGACAGTGAGCGCCCGTCCGGCCGGGGCGATCGGGGACTACGCGGACCAGGTGCTCGAGGTCGTGGAGCGGATCCCGCCGGGCAGGGTCATGGCGTACGGGGACGTCGCCGAGCTCCTCGGGGCGGGCGGCCCGCGCCAGGTCGGCAGGGTCATGTCCACCTACGGCGGCAGCGTCGCCTGGTGGCGGGTGGTCCACGCCGACGGCACTCCCGCCCCCGGCCACGACCGGGCGGCCCTCGCGCAGTACCGGGCGGAGGGCACGCCGCTGCGCTCGGCCGGGCCACCGGTGCGGGTGGACATGCGCGCGGCCCGCTGGGCGGAAAACCGCTAGCGCGGGTGGCATGTGATCCTGCTCGGCCCGACTCCCTGACGCACTGACGCCAGCGGTCGCCGGAACGGCCTCGAATGTCGGTGGGGCGTGGTGGAATGGCGCTGATGAACGGATACCGGCTCGTCCAGGCACCGGCCGTCGCCCCGGCGGGCGGGGCGCGGCAGGCACCCCGCCTGGATGAGGCGCAGCAGCGGGTCGTGGACCACAAGGGCGGCCCGCTGCTGGTGCTGGCCGGGCCGGGGACCGGCAAGACGACCACGATCGTGGAGGCGGTGACCGAGCGGGTCGACCAGCGCGGCGTGGACCCCAGTCGCATCCTGGTGCTCACGTTCAGCCGGAAGGCGGCCGAGGAGCTGCGCGAGCGGATCACCGCCCGGCTGCACCGCACGACCCGCGAGCCGCTGGCGCTGACGTTCCACAGCTACGCCTACGCGCTGGTGCGCCGGGAGTACGTGCTCGCGGGCGACTCCGAGCCGCGGCTGCTGTCGGCCCCGGAGCAGCTGCTGGAGATCCGGCGGCTGCTGCGGGGCGAGATCGCCGACGGGGCCGGGCGCTGGCCTGAGCGGCTGTGGCCGGCCCTGCCGGCCCGGGGCTTCGCCGATGAGCTGCGGGACGTGCTGATGCGCGCGGCCGAGCGCGGCCTGGACGGCAAGGCCCTGCGGCGCCTCGGGCGGACGGCCAGGCGGGATGACTGGGTCGCGGCGGGCGGGTTCCTCGACCGGTACGCGGCCCGCTTCGACCTGGCCCCGGTGCCGGCCTACGACTACGCCGAGATCGTCCGGATCGCGGCGTCCCTGCTGTCGCGCGGCGCGACCCGGGAACGCGAGCGGGCCGCCTACGACGCGGTGTTCGTGGACGAGTACCAAGACAGCGACCCGGCCCAGGAGTCCCTGCTGCTGGCCCTGGCAGGCGACGGCCGCGACCTCATCGCGGTGGGCGACCCGGATCAGTCGATCTACGGCTTCCGCGGCGCTGACGTGCGCGCCCTGGGCAACTTCCCGGAGAAGTTCCGCGCCCCCGACGGCACGCCCGCCCCGGTCGTTGCCCTGCGCACCTGCCGTCGCAGCGGCCCTGTCCTGCTGTCCGCCTCCCGCCGGGTGGCCCGGCGGCTGCCCTACGTCCTGTCCGTGGCCCCGCACGAGCTGGCTCCGCATGAGCCGGCCACGGCGGCGCATGTGCCGCCGCAGGCGGCCCCCGGCCTGCTGGACGCGGAGCCACCGGAGCCGGCACGGCCACCGGGCCCGGCGCCCGAGCCGGCCCCCCGCCTGCCGCCGGTCTTCGGCAACGTGCCGCACCGGGCGTTGCTGCCGGTGCCGGACGCCCCGGCCGGGGAGATCCGGATCCTGATCGCCGACACCGCGACCCAGGAGGCGGCGCTGGTCGCCGACACGTTGCGGCGGGCGCACCTCGCGGGCGGGCTGCCGTGGGGCAAGATGGCCGTGCTGGTCCGCTCTGCCCAGCGGCAGGTTCCCCCGCTGCGGCGGGCGCTGGCGGCGGCCGGGGTACCGGTGAGCGTGTCCGGCGACGAGCTGCCGCTGCCGGACGAGCCCGGCACCCGCCCGCTGCTGACCCTGCTGCGCTGCGCGCTGCGGCCGGACTCGCTGGACGATGAGACCGCCGTCGACCTGCTGACCGGCCCGCTCGGCGGGACCGACGGCCTCGGCCTGCGCAAGCTGCGGCGTACCCTCGGCGGGCAGTCGCTGCGAACGGCCCTGACCGACGCCGAGGCGCTTGACCTGGTACCGGACCGGATCGCGGCCCCCGCCCGCCGGGTCGCGGTGCTGCTGGCCCGCGCCCGCCGGGCGATCGCGGCCGGCGGCACCGCCGAGGACGTGCTCTGGTCGGTCTGGGATGCCTCGGGCCTGGCTGAGCGCTGGGAGCGGGCGGCTGAGCGCGACCCGTCGGCCGACCGCGACCTCGACGCCGTGCTCGCCCTGTTCGACCGGGCCGCCCGGTTCGCCGACGAGATGCCGCCCGGCCGCCCGCAGCTGTTCCTCGACAGCCTCAGCGGCCAGGAGATCGTGGCCGACACGCTGGCCGGGCAGGCCGTGCGCGAGGACTGCGTGCGGGTGCTGACCGCGCACCGGTCCAAGGGCCTGGAGTGGGACCTCGTCGTCATCGCCGGGGTCCAGGAGGAGACCTGGCCGGACCTGCGGATGCGCGGCTCCCTGCTCGGCGCCGACGACCTCGCGGAGGCCGCCTCGCCCGACTTCGGCGGCCAGCCGCCCGACGTCGCGGCGGCCGCCACCGCCGCGCGGCTGCTGGCCGAGGAGCGGCGGCTGTTCTACGTCGCCGTCACCCGGGCGAAGAAGCTGCTGGTGGTGACGGCGGCCGGCGGCGAGGAGTCCGCCCAGCGGCCCTCCCGGTTCCTGGCCGAGCTCGCGGGCGACGACATCGAGATCGAGCGGGCCGGCGCGCACGCCCGCTGGCTGTCGCTGCCGGTGCTGGTGGCGGACCTGCGCCAGGCCGCCGCCGACCCGGCCCGGCCGCTGGCCGTCCGCGAGGCCGCCGCCGGGCAGCTAGCCCGGCTCGCCGCGGCCGGGGTCCGGGGGGCCGACCCTGGCCAGTGGTACGCGCTGACGCCCCTGTCCGACGACGGGCCGGTCGTGGCCGAGGGCGAGGCGGTCCGGCTGTCGCCCTCGCAGGTCGAGTCGTTCGCCCGGTGCGGGCTGCGCTGGCTGCTGGAGGCGGCCGTCGGGGCGGGGAGGTCCGACGTCCTGCAGCACCTGGGCATCGTCATCCACGCCGCCGCCGAGGAGATCGCCCGGGGCGCGTCGGAGGCTGACGTCACCACCCGCATTGACGAGATCTGGCACCACCTGGACTTCGGCAGCGTCTGGTACGGGACCCGGCAGCGGGAGGTGGCCGAGCAGATGGTGCGCAAGTTCCTCGACTGGCACGCCGCCAACCCCCGCGCCCTGGTGGAAGTCGAGCAAGCGCTGCGGGTCCAGGTCGGGCAGGTCGAGATCACCGGCCGGGTCGACCGGCTGGAGCGCGACGAGCTGGGCCGGGGCGTCATCGTCGACCTCAAGACCGGCTCGAGCTCGCCCCGCGACGACGAGCTTGACCGCCATCCGCAGCTCGGGGTATACCAGCTCGCGGTGCTGCTCGGGGCGTTCGAGCGGCTCGGGGTGACCGAGCCCGGCGGAGCGGAGCTGGTCCAGCTGGGCAAGGCCGGCTTCAAGGCGACGGCCAAGGTCCAGCGCCAGCATGCCCTGGCCGACGACCGCCAGCCCGACTGGGCCCGGGACCTGGTCGAGGCGGTGGCCAGCGGGATGGCCGGGCCGGTCTTCCGCGCCCGGGCCAACCCCGGCTGCCGCACTTGCCCGGTTGCCTCCTGCTGCCCGGTGCAGCCCGAGGGCGGTCAGGTCGGCGACTAACATGGGCCGTTGGTGATGTGGCGTTTTCCGGAGAGAGCGGGGTGCTGGTGACGAGCGAGGGACGAGGGAACCGTCATGCCTGGGCCGAGACCGGGACGGAGGACCTCGGGAACGGGCTGTACCGGATCCCGCTGCCGCTGCCCGGGGACGCCCTGCACGCGGTCAACGTCTACGCGATCACCGGTCCCGGCGGCGTCGACCTCATCGACTCCGGGATGGCCATCACCGCCGCCCGCGAGCAGCTGACGGCCGCGCTCGCCGGCCTCGGCCTGACCCTCGGTGACATCCGTAACTTCTTCATCACCCACATCCACCAGGACCACTACACGCTCGCGGTGGCGCTGCGCGGGTCGCTGGCCGGGAAGATCAGCCTCGGCGCGGGCGAGCGGGTCAACCTGGACGCGATCCGCTCGGCCCGCGGGCAGCGGCGCGACCCCAGCTTCATCGCGATGCTGCACGCCATGGGGGCCGGGGAGGTCGCCCGGGCGGCCCGCAAGGGGCTCGGCAGCGGGATCACCGGCCTGCCGCCCGGCTTCACCTGGGAGGAGCCGGACGAGTGGCTCGCCGATGGCGCCGCCATCGACCTCGGGCCGCGCACCCTGCGCGCGATCCACACGCCGGGCCACACCCAGGGGCACGTGGTGTTCCACGACGAGGCGGCCTCGCTCATGTTCGCCGGCGACCACGTCCTGCCGCACATCACCCCGTCGATCGGCTTCCAGCCGGGCATCACCCGGCTGGCGCTGCGGGACTTCCTCGCGTCCCTCCGGCTCATGCTCACGCTGCCGGACTCCCAGCTGCTGCCGGCCCACGGCCCGGCCGGCGGCAGCACCCACGCGCGGGTGAACGAGCTGCTCGCGCACCATGAGGACCGGCTGGCGCAGGTGCTCGCGGTCGCGTCGGCCGGGCCGGTCACCGCGTTCGACGTCGCCAGCGCGATCCCGTGGACCCGCCGCCAGCGCCAGCTCGCCGACCTCGACCCGTTCAACCAGGTCCTCGCGGTCGGCGAGACCGCCGCCCACCTTGAGGTCCTCGTCGTCCGGGGCCAGCTCGCCCGGCACGCGTCGGGCGAGGGCATCGAGACCTATGCCGTGCCGGCGACGGCACCCCAGTAACCGCGACCGGACCGGTCGCCGGTGAGCGTCTGGTGAAATGACCTTGTGAGCAGCGAGCCGGAGGCCAGGTGAGGAGCGAGTTCAGTCCCGTCCAGCTGGCCCGGCTGCTGCGGCTGCCGGAGCCCACCCTGGAGCAGGCCGCCGTGATCGGGGCCCCGCTCGGGCCGATGGCCGTCATCGCCGGGGCCGGATCGGGCAAGAGCGAGACGATGGCGGCACGGCTGGTGTGGCTGGTCGCCAACGGGCACGTCCGTCCCGACCGGGTGCTCGGCCTCACCTTCACCCGCAAGGCCGCCGCCGAGCTGGCCGACCGGGTCCGGTCCCGGCTTGACCGGCTGCGCCGCGCGGGGCTGGAGGCGGCCGAGGGCGGTTCCGTGGAAAAGGGCGACAACCCTGACGACGAGGACGGACCGCAGGCATGGTCGGGGGAGCCGGTCATCGGCACCTATCACGCGTACGCCGGGCGGCTGGTGGCCGACCACGCGCTGCGGGAAGGGATCGAGCCGTCGCTGCGGCTGATCACTCCCGCGCCGGCCTGGCAGCTGGCCGCGTCGATCGTCGCCGCCTACGACGGGCCGATGGACCAGATCGGGTGGACGCCGCAGACCGTCACCGCCGCCGTGCTCTCCCTGGCCGGGGACCTTGCCGAGCACCTGCGGTCCCCGGCCGACGTGACCCGGGTCGGGGCGTGGCTCGCCGCGCGGGCAGCCGCGCTGCCCCGGGCGACGGCGGCCGCGCGCAAGGTCCTGGAGACCCAGGCCGCCCGGGAGCAGTTGCTGCCGCTGGTGGACCGGTACGCCCAGGCGAAGGCGGCCCGCGAAGTCCTCGACCACGGCGACCAGATGGCGCTGGCCGCCCGGATCGCCTCCCGCCACCCCGAGGTCGGGATGATGGAGCGCGGGCGCTACCAGGTCGTGCTGCTCGATGAGTACCAGGACACGAGCCACGCGCAGCTGGTGCTGCTGGAATCGCTGTTCGGCGGGGGCCACCCGGTGACCGCCGTCGGCGACCCGTGCCAGTCGATCTACGGGTGGCGGGGCGCGAGCGCGGGGAACCTGGTGCGGTTCACCGAGGACTTCCGCGCCCGCAATGGCGACGAGGCCCCGGTCCGGCGGCTGGCGACCAGCTTCCGCAACGCCGGGCAGGTACTCGACGTGGCGGCCGCGCTCCAGGTGCCGCTGCGGGCGCAGGCCCCGGACGTGCCGCTGCTCATCGCCGCGCCCGACCGGGCCACCCGCGGGGCGGTCACCTGCGCCCTGCTGCCCACCCTGGACGCCGAGGCGGCCTGGGTCGCCCGGCAGGCGGAGGCACTGCTCGCGCGGCCGGCCGGGTCGGCCCCGGACGGCCAGCCGTGGCCCGACGGGCGGGCGTCCGGGGTGCGGCCCTCGGACATCGCCGTCTTGTGCCGCAAGCGGTCCCAGTTCGAGGCGCTGCGCCGCTCGCTGACCGCGCGCGGCATCCCGTGCGAGGTGGTCGGCCTCGGCGGCCTGCTGACCGTGCCCGAGGTCCAGGACGTGGTCGCGACCTTGCGGGTCATGCACGACGCCAGCGCGTCGGACTCCCTGGCCCGCATCCTCACCGGCCCCCGCTGGCGGATCGGCCCGCGCGACCTCGTCGCCCTCGGCCGCCGCGCCCGCGACCTGGCCCGCGGCCTGCACGATGCGGACGCGGAGGACGAGGAGACCGACCAGGAATCAGCAGGCAGCCCTTCCGCCGCAACGGCCGGCGAGGCCCGGACGCCCTCGTCGGCCGCATCGGCGACGCTCCCGGCCACCCCGCCCGGGGCTGGGTCATCGGCTGCCGCGCCGGCTCCGGGCCAGCTCCCCGCGATGGGGCCAGATACGGCCGCCGGCTCGTCGTCGGGCGCAGCGCCCTCCGTGCCTGGCCGCTCGGGGCCGGTGGCACCACCGGCTCAGCGCAGCAGCCCGGCCTACCGTTCGGACGGCACGCCCTGGCCCGACGAGCCGTCCGGCGATGACGACTCGTGGGCCGACGCTCCGTTGCCGCCGGGCCCCGAGGATGGCTGGCAGCCGGGGCCGGATGACGCTGGTGGCCGGCCCGCGCCGGCTCCCCGCGCCGCCGGTCCGGCTGGCCCGGCCAGTTCGGCTAGCGGCTCCCGGGCGACTGCCCCCGCTGGGCTGGCTACCCCCCTTGGAAGGACGGCCGGCCCCGGGCCGGCCGCGACGCCAGGGGATCAGGCCCGCGCGACCGGAGGGCCTGGCCCGGTGGCGGGGGAGCCGGATGCCATCGACGTCGCGGTCAACGACCTCACCGCGCAGAGCGGGTCGCTGGTCGAGGCGCTGGACGACCCGGGCGAGCCCGAGGGCTACTCAGCCACCGGGCATGCCCGCATGCGGGCGCTCGCGCGGGAGTTGCGGCGGTTGCGCGAGCACGTCAGCCGGCCCCTGCCGGACCTCATCGCCGAGGTCGAGCGCGCGCTCAGCCTGGACATCGAGGTCGCCGCGCGGCCCGGGGTCGACGCGGCCGGGGCGCGGGCCGACCTCGACAAGTTCACCGACGTGGCCGCGGCGTTCGCCGGCGAGCAGGCCGAGGCGACGCTCGGCGCCTTCCTGGCCTACCTGACGGCGGCCCAGCAGGAGGAGTTCGGCCTGGAGACCGGGCAGGTCGGCGAGGCCGACACCGTCAAGCTGCTTACCGTGCACGCCGCCAAGGGGCTGCAATGGCCGGCGGTGTTCGTGCCCGGGCTGTCCGGCGGCGCCAAGTCGCAGGTCTTCCCGGCCAAGCCCCGCCAGTCGACCAAGTGGACCGACAACTCCCGGCTGATCCCCTTCGGCCTGCGCGGCGACAGCGCCGACCTGCCCGCGCTGGACGACCTCGACTCCGACGGGCTGGCGGCCTTCAACGCCGGCTGCGCCGCCCGGGACGTGTCGGAGGAACGACGGCTGGCCTACGTGGCCGCGACCCGGGCCGCGTTCTGGCTGGGCTGCTCGGGTTACTGGTGGGGCGAGGGAACGGCCCCCCTCGGCCCGTCGGTGTTCCTGCGGGAGGCCCGCGCGGCCTGCGAGGCGGGCGCGGGCACGGTCGGCGACTGGGCTGATCCGCCCGGTGAGGAGGCCGAGAACCCGCTGCTGGCCACCATCGAGGAAGCCGACTGGCCCGTCACCCCGGCCGGCCAGCACTACGCGGCCATCACCACCGCCCGCCAGCTGGTGGCAGCGGCGGCCGGGCGGGCCGCGAGCGGAGCAGCGCCGGGGGCGAGCGCCGGAACGCCCGCGACGGCTCCGCTCGTGGCGGAGGCCGCCGCAGGCGACGGGGCCGCCGCGCCCGCGCGCCGCCGGCGGCGGCCTGCCCAGGGCGACATGGACTCGCTGTTCTCCGCTGATGAGCTAGCGAGCCCTCCCGCGCCCGAGGACGGCCTGACCCCCCAGGAGCGGGAGCTGGTGGCCGCGTGGGACCTGGACGCGGGGCTCTTGCTGGCCGAGCGGGAACGGCAGCTACGGCGGGGTGACGGCCCGGTGCCGGTCCTGCTGCCCGCCCGGCTGTCAGTGTCGGCACTGGTCGCGCTGGCCCGCGACCCGGACGGGCTGGCCCGCCAGGTCCGCCGCCCGATGCCGCAGCCTCCGGCCCGCCAGGCCCGGCGCGGGACCGCGTTCCACCACTGGCTGGAGGAGCGGTTCGGCCAGCAGCGGCTCATCGCCGACGACGACCTGTTCGCCGATCCCGACGAGGGCGGCCAGCGGGGCGACACCGACCTGGCCCGGCTGCGGGACCGGTTCGAGGCCAGCGAGTGGGGGAGCCGGTTCCCGCGCGAGGTCGAGGTGCCGTTCGACACGCTGATCGGCGATCGCCAGATCCGGGGCCGGATCGACGCGGTGTTCAGCGACGCCGGCGGCAACTACGACGTGGTGGACTGGAAGACCGGCCAGCCGCCCCGGACGCAGCCGGAAAGGGACGCCGTCGCCGTCCAGCTCGCCGCCTACCGCCTGGCCTGGGCGACCCTGGCCGGGGTGCCGCTGGACCGGGTGCGAGCGGCGTTTTACTACGTCCGCTGGAACGTGACCGTCCGCCCGGCCGACCTCCTGGACGAGGCCGGCCTGAAGGCCCTCATCGACCGCGTCCCGGTCATCGACTAGCGCCCGTATCGGACGCGCCTTACCCCGAGAGCCCGGAAAGTCTGGAACGCTAGTTTGGGTGGGACGGCGGCAGGAAAGGAGGCGGGCATATGCTCGAAGGGGCGCGCCATGAGCGGCAGCTATCACTCCTTCCTTTATCTCCCGATCGCCATGGACGTGGGCGCTGACGGCGAGCACGGGGAAGTGTTCACCCGCCCGTGGGTCGTCGAGCTGATCCTGGACCTCGTGGGCTATACCGGACCTCGTCGTTGTTCGCGCCGGTGAGCTCGGCTTCAGGTTCGTGGAGCGGCCCCCGCTGCTGGCCATCGAGATCGCCTCGCCCAGCACCCGGCAGTACGACCGGACCCGGAAGAAGCAGATTTACGGCGACTTCGGGATCCCTGACTACTGGATCGTCGGCCCCGACCCGAATAAGCCGGAGCTCACCGCTTTCCAGCTCAAGAACGGCTGGTATGAGGAAGACATCCACGCTGCTGGCGATGACACGTTCACGGCCAAGCGGCCGTTCCCGGTTGCCTTCTCCCCTGCCTCGCTCGTGAGCCTCGGGCGGTAGGCGGGCGGAAGGTCAGGACGACAGGTAGCGCTCGACCGTTTCTACCTTGGCCGTCAGGGCGTCGGTCACGCCGGGGCGCAGGTCGGCCTTGAGCACCAGGCTCACGCGGGGGGAGCGGAGCGCGACCGCCTCGGTGGCGGCCTTGATGACGGCCATCACCTCGTCCCACTCGCCCTCGATCGTGGTGAACATGGCGTCCGTACGATTGGGCAGGCCGCTGGCGCGGACGACGCGGACCGCGTCGGCGACGGCCTCGCCCACGTCTTCACCAGCGCCGATCGGGGTCACGGAGAACGCGAAGAGCATGCTCCCAGGCTACCGGGGGTACCGGCCGCGCCGGCGAGCCTGGCCGCCGCCGCGCGGCGGCGCTGCCCGGCCAGCCGGCCTGGCGGCGGCCCGGCGGCCGCCCTGTCAGCGGCGATGAGGCCATGATGAGTTAATCTGGCGTTCGCCGACACGGGGGCCGACGAGGAAGCCGAGGACTATGCCGGACAAGCAGAGCCACAGCGTGCCGTCCACTTATGCCGAGGCGGGGGTGGACGAGGAGCGCGAGCAGAACGCGTTCTCCCGGGTCATGCGCCCCTGGCTGGCCCGCACCCAGGTCAAGTCCCCGATGGTGACGAGCATCACCGGGCTGTCCAGCGGCTACTTCTCGACGATCATGCACCTGCCGCCCGGGCCGCCGCTCGCGGTGACCACCGACGGCGTGGGCACCAAGATCCTGCTCGCCCGCGAGGCGAACCGCTGGGAGCCGGTCGGCGTGGACTGCGTCGCCAACAACGTCAACGACCTGATCTGCGTCGGGGCGGTCCCGCTGGCGCTGCTTGACTACGTGGCGACCGACCGCATTGACGAGGGCGTGCTGGACGAGATCGCGCGCGGCCTGTTCCTCGGGGCCGAGCTCGCCGGGATCGCGATCCCCGGCGGCGAGATCGCCCAGATCGGCGCCATGCTGGCCGATTCCACCGGCGGCGGCCCCATGCTCGACCTGGTCGGCACTGCCATCGGTGCCCTCCCGCCCATCGCCGCGCCCGCGCCGAGCGCCCCCACCCAGGCCCCGGCCCAGCCCGACCTGCCGGCCGCGGCCGGGAAGATCCTCGGCCCGCAGCCCGCCTACCGTGACCCGGTCGACGGCTCGGCCGTCCGGCCCGGCGACGTGATCATCGGGCTGCCCAGCTCCGGCCTGCACAGCAACGGGTACTCACTCGCCCGGCACGCCCTGTTCACCAAGGGCGGCCTGTCGCTCGGCGACCAGGTCCCGGGCACCGGGCGGCGGCTGGCGGACGCCCTGCTCCAGCCGACCCGTGTCTACGTCAAGGCGGCCGAGGCGCTGTGGGCGGCCGGCCTCACCCCCCACGGCCTGGCCCACATCTCCGGCGGCGGCCTGCTCAACATCGCCCGGCTCGCGGCCGACGTGTCGTACGAGCTGGACGCGCTGCCCGCTCCGGCCGAGATCTTCTCGCTGATCGCGCAGGCCGGCGAGATCGACGCCGCGACCATGTACGCCACGTTCAACATGGGCATCGGCTTCTGCGTCGTCGTCGGCAAGGCCGACCAGCAGGCGGCCCTCGACGCCCTGAAGGGCGCGGGCGAGGACCCGGTCCGGATCGGCTGGGTGACCGCCCGGGCGGGCCGGTCGGTTTCCATCCCGGCGGTCGGCTTGTACGGGAAGGGCGACTCGTTCGAGGCCGTCCGGCGCTAGGCCGCCCGGCCAGCCTCAAGCGTGATCGGGCCCAACGGTACGTTAGGGACATGGACGTTCGGGAGTACGTGGAGGCGCACGCCGCGCAGTTCTCGCAGGCGCTGCGCGACTGGCTGGCCATCCCCTCGGTCTCGGCCGACCCGGACCGGCACGGCGACGTTCGCCGCTCGGCCCAGTGGCTGGTCGACTACCTCACGGCGGCGGGCTTCCCCGTCGCCGAGATCTGGGAGACGAAGGGCCTGCCGTCGGTCCACGCCCACTGGCCCGCGGCTGACCCGGCCGCTCCCCGCGTGCTCGTGTACGGCCATCACGACGTGCAGCCGGCCGCCCTCGCGGACGGCTGGGACTACGAGCCGTTCGCGCCGAGCGAGTCCGATGGCCGGATCTACGGCCGAGGCGCGTCCGACGACAAGGGCCAGGTGCTGCTGCACGCGCTTGGCGTCAGCGCCGCCCTGGCCGCCAGCGGCGCGGCCGCCCCGCCGGTCTCCATCACGCTGCTGATCGAGGGAGCCGAGGAGTCCGGCTCGCCGGACTTCGCCGACCTGCTCCGCGAGCGCCAGGGCGAGCTGGGCGCCGACGTGATCGTCATCAGCGACACCACGATGTGGTCGGCGGACGTGCCGTCGATCTGCACCGGCATGCGCGGCCTCGCCGACGCGGAGATCACGCTGGCCGGCCCGTCGCGGGACCTGCACTCGGGGTCGTTCGGCGGCGGCGTGCCCAACCCTGTCCACGCGCTCGCGCGGCTGCTGGCCGGGCTGCACGACGACGATGGCCGGATCACCCTGCCCGGCTTCTACGACGACGTTGTCCCGCTCAGCGAGCAGGAGCGAGACCTGCTCGCCAAGCTCCCGTTCGACGAGGCCGCGTGGCTGGGCGACGCCGGCGACAGCGGGGCGCTCGCGGGCGAGCGCGGCTACAGCACCCTCGAGCGCATCTGGGCGCGGCCGACGGCCGAGGTCAACGGGATCTGGGGCGGCCACACCGGCGCCGGCGGCAAGACCATCATCCCGAAGGAAGCGCACGCCAAGCTGTCGTTCCGGCTGGTCGCCGACCAGCAGCCGGAGAAGGTGCTGCGCGCCCTGGAGGCCTACGTCAAGGCGAGTACCCCCACGGGCATCACCGCGACCGTCAAGCCCGGCAACGGGGTCCGCGCCTCCCGCTCGCCGATCGACTCCAAGGGCGTCGAGGCGGCCCGCAAGGCGATGGAGCGGGCATTCGGGACGACTGTGCTGTTCACCAAGGAGGGCGGCAGCGGGCCGGAGGCCGACCTGGCCGACATCCTCGACGCGCCGCTGGTGTTCCTGGCGGTCGGGCTGGACGCCGACCGCATCCACGCTCCCAACGAGCACGTGGACCTGTCCCGGCTGCTGCGCGGGGCCGAGGCGGCCGCCTACCTGTGGGAAGAGATCGCGGCGGCGGGCACGGACCTCCGTTGAGCACCCTCGGACTAGGCGGCCCGCTGGGCGAGCTGGCCCTCTCGCGCGCCACCGTCGACCGGGTGGCCGAGCGGCGCGCCGACGTGGCCTGGGTCGAGCGGGCCTGGGCCGATCCCGCGACCCGGGTCCTGGTCATCAGCGACTCCCGGGCGCTGGTCGACCTCAGCGGCGAGCAGTCCGCGCTGGTGTTCGCCGCCCCTCCGGAGGCGCCCGAGGGCACCCGCTTCCTGCTCGGGACCGACGCCGGCGGGGTGACCTACTTCGGGGTGAGCGGCGACCTGGCAGGAGGCGCCCCGGCCCGTGAAAAAAGCCAGGTCAAGCCACTGCAGTTGCGGCAGGTGGGAGCCGACCTCAGCGCCCGCGACGCGGGCCTGATGACGCACGCCGTCGCCCTGGCCAACTGGCACGATACCCACACCCACTGCCCGCGGTGCGGCACGCCGACCGTGCCTGCCGCGGCCGGGCACCTGACGAGGTGCCCTAAGGACGGGACCGAGCACTTCCCGCGGCTCGACCCGGCGGTGATCATGCTGGTCATCGACGCGCGTGACCGGCTGCTGCTGGCCCGGAACGCGAACTGGCCGCCCGGGCGGATGTCGGTGCTGGCCGGGTTCGTCGAGCCGGGCGAGTCGTGCGAGAACGCCGTGGCCCGCGAGGTCATGGAAGAGTCCTCGGTCCGGGTTGACCAGGTCGAGTACATGGGCAGCCAGCCGTGGCCGATGCCGCGCAGCCTGATGCTCGGCTTCCGCGCCCTGGCGGGCGGGGAGCAGGAGATCAAGGTCGACCAGGATGAGATCGGCGAGGCCCGCTGGTTCAGCCGGGCCGACCTGGCCGCCGCCATCGAGTCGGGCAAGATCGGGGTCGCGCCGTCGTCCTCGATCGCCCGGCGGCTGATCGAGTACTGGTATGGCGGCCCGCTGGCCAATGGCGGTAACTCGTGGGCTAGGCCGCCTGGGCGCTAGGCCCTTGCCGCTTCCCTTGCAGCGTCGGCGTTTCCGTTTCTTGACAAAAACGACCATTTTAGTGGAGTATATGAGCAGGGACTTAGGGTTAGCGAAGGAGGCTGAGCTGGTGCGGATCGGAACGCAGTTGCTCCCCCGGCCGGAGGCGGATCTGCCCGGCGGGCTGGCGGGCGACCCGCCCGTCGCCCCGGGAACGCCAGCCCCGGGAACGCCAGCCCCGGGAACGCCAGGCGCGGGAACGCCAGGCGCGGGCGCGCTCACCCTCGCCACGCTCGCCGCGGGGCCGCCCGGGCCGGGCGCGGACGGCACCCTGCTCGCGATCGTGCCGATCCCCGGGACGAAGACCTCGCTCGCGATCGTGGGCTACCCGGTCAGCAACGAGCTCGCCGCCCGGGCCGCCGGCGGCGAGCCGGCTGGGACCGGAAGCATCGGCGAGGACGCGACCAGCGCCGGTCCCGAGCCGGTCGCCGGGGCGGCCGGGCTGCTGCTCGACCACGACCAGCGGCGGGTCTGGGCCGACGGGCAGGAGATCCCGCTGACCTTCCAGGAGTTCGAGCTGCTGGCGTTCCTGTCGGCTCACCCGGCGACGGTGTTCAGCCGGGCCGACCTGGTCGCGCGGGCGTGGCAACGGGACTTCGCGGCCGACAGCCGGACCGTCGACGTGCACGTCAGCCGCCTGCGGCACAAGCTCGGCCCGCACTATGGCCGCTACCTGGTGACCGAGTACCGGGTCGGCTACCAGTTCCGGACGCCCGGCCCGGCCGACGCGGACGCGTAGTACCCGCCTTTAGTGCTCGACCACGTGGCCCTTGCGGGTCAGCAGGGCCACGAGCGCGCCGAAGACCGCGACGCACCCGGCGACCAGGAACGACGCGGTCATGCCGCTGACGAAGACCGAGTGCGCGATGTCGGTGATGGTGGCGGCGACCTGGGCCGGGATGCCCTTCTGGACCGGCGCGACGCCGACCTCGGTCAGGCTCTCGGCCCCCGCCAGCTGCGACGGGGACAAGGCGGGCAGGTGCGCGGCCGCCCACCGGGCCGGGAGCTCGCTGGTCACCTTGCCCGCCATCACCGCCCCGAGCACGGCCGTGCCGATCGTGCCGCCGACCTGCATCGCGGTGGACTGCAGGCCGGCCGCGACCCCGGCCAGCTCGACCGGGGCGTTGCCGACGATGACCTCGGTGCCGCCGACGATCACCGGCGACAGGCCCAGGCCCAGCAGCGCGAACCACAAGATGGTGTCGTTGAGCGAGGAGCCGGTCCCGATCCGGGACAGCCCGAACAGCGCCGCCGCCGCCGCCAGCATGCCGACGAGCATCGGGATCCGCGGGCCGATCCGGGTGATCACCGTGCCCGCCAGCGGCGAGCCGACGATGAGCATGCCGGTCATCGGCAGCAGCCGGACGCCGGTGGCGACGGGATCGAGCCCGTGCACGTTCTCCATGAAGAACGTCATGAAGAACATCGCCCCGAACATCGCGAACATCAGCGTGAGGACCAGCACGGTGCCGGCCGACAGGGCGACCGAGCGGAACAGCTTCAGCGGCAGCAGCGGCTCCGGCGCCCGGGACTCGCGGAGGATGAACAGCGCCAGGGCGACCACCGCGGCGGCGAAGAAGCCGATGGTCCGGGCCGATCCCCAGCCGTAGTCGGCCCCCTTGATCAGCGGCCAGACCAGCAGGAACAAGAACGCGGTGAGGGCGGCGATGCCGGGAATGTCGAACGACCGGGCAGCGGTGGACACCGGGGTCTCGCGCAGCACCAGCAGGCCGATGACGAGGGCGATCAGCCCGACCGGGACGTTGACGTAGAAGCACGCTTCCCAGTTGATGTGCTGCACCAGCAGGCCGCCGATGATCGGGCCGGCCGCGGTGGACGCGCCGATGACCGCGCCCCACACGCCGATGGCCCCGTTGAGCTTGTCGATCGGGAACGTCGCCCGCAGCAGGGCGAGGGCGGTCGGCTGCAGCATCGCCCCGAACACGCCCTGCAGGACGCGGAAGGCGATCATCAGCGTGATGCTGTGCGCGAGGTCGCCCCCGAGGCCGATGGCGGCCGAGGTGAGGCCGAAGCCGATGATGCCGGCCAGGAAGATCCTCTTGTGCCCGAACCGGTCGCCGATCTTCCCGATGGTGATCAGCGTAATGGCCAGGGCCAGCAGGTAGCCGTTGGTCACCCACTGGATGCCGGCCAGCGAGGCGCCCAGGTTGGCCTGGATGGACGGGTTGGCGACGGCGACGATCGTGCCGTCGATGGCGACCATCATCACGCCGACGGCGGCCGCCAGGAGGGTCAGGCGGGGATTGCCGCGCAGGCCCTTCCGCTTGCCGGGCTGCTGGCCGCCGGGGCCGGCGACGTCGGGCTGGCCGGCTGTTACCTCTGCCTCGCTCACGGGCGAATCTCCCAAGGGGTTCCTGGACGCGTACCCGAATACGGTATGTCAGTCAATGACACTTTGCAACTAATGTCATGTGTCAGTAGCTGATAACATCGCAGGATGGAAGTGGACACCGGGCAGCGCCGGGCCCGCAAGAAGCGGCAGACCCGCGCCGCCCTGGTCCGCGCCGCCCTGGAGCTCTTCGACGCCAAGGGCTACGAGCACACCGCCGTGCGGGAGATCACCGACGCCGTCGACGTGTCCGAGCGCACGTTCTTCCGCTACTTCGCCAGCAAGGAAGACCTGGCGCTGTCCTTCGCGCGGGACTGGACCGACGCGATGCTCGCCATGCTGCGCGAGCGCCCGGCCAGCGAGGACCCCCTGGCCGCGATGCGGGGCGCGTTCCGCGAGTCGGTCCTGGCCGAGGCCGCCCTCGACGCCGGCGACGCCGAGGATGGCGAGGGGGCCGACGGCGTGCCGACCTACCTGCTCGTCACCCGGCTGATCGACTCCACCCCCTCGCTGCTGGCCCGGCACCTGCGCTACCTGCATGACCGCGACGACGAGATCGTCGGCGTCCTGGCCGCCCGGGAGGGGGTCGACCCGGCCGCCGACCTGCGGCCCCGCATCCTCGCGGCCGTGTTCGGCAGCCTCATCTTCCTGGCGAACCGGGCCTGGCGGACCGAGGGCTCGACCAGCGTGGAGGACATGGTGGCGGCCTTCGACGCCCACGCCGACCAGTTCACCCCGGACCTGTTCGGCCACTGGACCGCCCGCCCCTGATGGCGAGCAGCCGGCCCTCGTTCGAGACGATCGCCGAGGCCCGCCGCCGGGCGCGCGGGCGGCTGCCCCGCCCGGTGTTCCTCGCGATCGAGGCGGGCGCGGAGGCCGGCGTCACCCGGGCCGGCAACGTCCGCGCCTTCAGTGAGCTGCGCTTCGCCCCGCCTCGGGCTGCTGCCTGGCCGCCCGTCCGCGACTTGCGCACCCGGGTGCTCGGGGCTGACCTCGCGCTGCCCGTCATCGCCTCCCCGGTCGGCGTCCAGGCGGTCCACCCGCTGGGCGAGGCCGGCGTCGCGATCGGGACCGCGCGGGCCGGCACCGCGATGGGCCTGAGCGAGTTCGCCAGCCAGCCGGCCGCGCTGGTCGCGCGGCACAACCCGCTGGTGTTCTTCCAGGTCCACTGGTCGGCGGGCAAGGAAGAGCTGCTTTCGCGCGTATCAGAAGTTCGGCCGCTCGTCGCGGGCACCCTCATCGTCACCCTCGACTGGTCCTTCCCCGGCGGCCGCGACTGGGGGAGCCCGCGGATACCGGAAGCGCTGGACCTGCCCGCCCTGCTCCGCTACGCTCCCCACGGCCTGGCCCGGCCCGGCTACCTGGCCCGCTGGCTTCGCGCGGGCGCCCGGCCTGCCCTCACCGTGCCCAACATGGCCGCCCCGGGCGGCCCGGCCCCCGGCTTCTTCGCCGCGTACCGCTCGTGGCAGGCGGTGCCCCCGCCGACCTGGGACGACATCGCCTGGCTGCGGGCGCGGTGGCCCGGCCCGTTCCTCGTCAAGGGGATCATGCGGCCCGACGACGCCCGCCACGCGGTCGACATCGGCGCCACCGCGATCTCCGTCTCCAACCACGGTGGCAACAACCTGGACGGTACTCCCGCCTCGGTCCGGGCGCTCCCGGCCGTCGCCGCCGCCGTCGGCGACCAGGTGGAGGTGCTGCTGGACGGCGGCATCCGCCGAGGCAGCGACGTGGTCAAGACCCTGGCCCTCGGCGCCCGGGCGGTCATGATCGGCCGCCCGGTCCTGTGGGGCCTGGCCGCCAGCGGACCGGACGGGGTGGCGAACGTCTTCGCCATCCTCCGCGACGGCATCGACTCGGCCCTGCTGTCCCTCGGCCGCGCCCGCCCGGCCGAGGTCCAGCCCGAGGACATAATCGTCCCGGACGGCTTCGCGCTCCCTGGCGGCTAGGCCTTGATGAGTTCCTCGGCTACCGCCTCAACCTCTGCGAGCCTGGCCTGGAGGCGAGCCTCGGGGGCACGCCTATGCTCAAGTACCTTCAAGATCTGGTCGAGAAAATCGGATGCGGTGTCCAGGAGACCTGAATCGACCTGGACCGGCGACCAGTCTCGGATGCGGAGGTCATCCGCGAGAGCCAGGACAGCTTCGCGTCCGGCGAAGGCTCGGTCGAGCAGACCCGGAAGTTCGTCAATCGAGTCCACTCGCACTGGGGAGAGCCGGTCGCGCTCAGCCTCGGCCAGGACCGTGTAGGCCCACACCGAGAACCGTTCGTCCGTGCCTCCGGCGGCGGCGAAGAGCACGCTGGCCCCCAGGCAGTTCCAGGATCCCGGCGGTCGGCACGTCCCACTCATGCCAAACCTCAACCCCCTGGACGCCGGGATTGGGACGCCAAGGCCGCGCGCCCTTCTTCACTAGCGCATCCAGGGTCATGTCATGTCATGTCATGTCACCTCACCTTCATCAAACATGCACCCAGCAGCGAGCTGATCTCACTGGGCCACGGCACGTCCTGGCGGTCGAGTGGCGCATCGTCGGGCCACACGATGGAGACATGCGGCCCCTCCTTGGAGATGCCAGGCGTATGGACGACAGCGATGCCTGCCGCGCGTAGCCTTCCCGCCGTCGTTCTCCGGATCCCGGCTCGTTCCAGCTTACGCGGGGCGGGCTGGCGACCACCGAGCACGTACTCGCAGGCAGCCGCGACTGTCCAGTGCTCTCCTACCAGCATCGCACCACCGCTGCCGGGCGTTAGTAGCGTCAGCCTCAAGACTATACATGTGTAATATCAGCTTTCGTCGTCTATTGTAGAGTAGAGTCGGCCTATTGTAGCGTCCGTTCGAGTAAGCGTGCGACCGCTCCGGGCGCGGGCTGACGCGCGTGGCTGCGAGTATGGGGACATGGAGATTCAGAAGGCGCTTGAGTTCATGGGGGCGCAGCATCACGCGGTTCTCGCCACGCTGAAGGCGGATGGCGGCCCGCAGCTCTCGCCGGTCACGGTCGGGATCGACGACGCCGGGCACGCGATCATCAGCACGCGGCAGGCCGCCTATAAGGTGCGCAACATCCGCCGCGACCCCCGCGTGTGGCTGTGCGGCTTCCCGGACGGCTTCTACGGCAACTGGGTGCAGGTCGAGGGCACGGCCGAGATCGTGGAGCTCCCCGAGGCGATGGACCTGCTGGTCGAGTACTACCGGCGGATCTCCGGCGAGCACCCGGACTGGGACGACTACCGGGCCGCGATGGAGCGCGAGCAGCGGGTCATCCTGCGCGTCACGATCGCGAAGGCCGGCCCGAACGTCAGCGGCTGAGCCAGGCGGCTTAGGCGAGGTCGGCCAGCTGAGCCTGGACCCGCGCCGCGCGCGGGTCGCCGAGATCGTCATCGATGTCGAGGCGGCGGCGAGGCTCTCGCGCGCGGCGGGGACCTCGTGCCTCAGCAGTAGTGCCTTGCCCCGGATGGCGAGGCAGGTCGCCTCGCTTTGCCGGTCGCTGAATTCGCGGAAGAGCGAGACCGCCTCTTCGGGCTGGGTGAGGGCGGAGCTAGCCGTTGCCGGAAGCGCCTAGTGGCGTGGCCTGCGGCTCGCTTGACGGATGAAAGGAGGCCTGCGGGGAAGGAGGCTGTGGTCCACTACGACTGACCGGGGGTAAACCCATGGACGAGGCACGGGCACGCAAGCTGCTCCAGGAGGAGCGGGCCGAGGTCGCGCGGCTGCTGCGCGGGGCCGAGGAGGCCGCCGAGGAGGACCTGGCGCAAGACGACGGCCCGCAGGACTACGGCGACGCCGCCGAGCCGCTGAGCGCCGAGGGCGAGGACGAGAACGTCGCCGGCACCCTGCGCGAGCGCCTGGAAGCGATCGACCGGGCGCTGGAGCGCCTCGACGACGGCACCTATGGCCGCTCGGTCCACAGCGGGCAGCCCATCCCCGGCGACCGCCTCGAAGCCGACCCGGCCGCCGACCTGACCATCGAGGAAGCTCGCGCCCGCCGCTAGCCGACGGCTACCTGGCTCACCCGGCGGCCGGGGCGTAGGCGGCCTCGGCGAGGGCGAGCTCGGCCGCCAGCACCTGGCTGGAACTGGACGGCTCGACCGGGGTGAGGGCGACCGCGAGGGTGCGGGACAGGTCGCGGGTGGCGAGCATGACGGTCGCGTAGCCGGGGGTCTGGCCGGTGTGGCCCAGGCCGTGACGCCGTTAGGCATCGTGTAGGAGAGCAGCCCCATGCCGTAGCGGAACGGGCCGGTCGCGACGGCGGGGACGGTGAACATGTCCCCCAGCTCGGCGGGCGGCAGCAGCCGGCCACCGAACAGGGCGGCGATGAACCGGCTCAGGTCCCCGGGGTCGAGATCATCGCTCCCTGCGCGCCGTACAGCGTCGGGCTCTGCTGGCTGATGTCGGTCAGGTCACTGCCGGCGCTCTCGTAGGCGTGCCGGGCGGGCGCGGGCAGGGCGGGGCTGCCGGCGGGAACGAAGGTATGGTCCAGGCCGAGTGGCCGCAGGATTCGCTGCCGGACCTCTTGCCCGTAGGAGTGCCCGGTCACGCGCTGGATGAGCTCGGCCAAGACGATGTAGTTGACGCCGTTGTACTGCTGCTGGCTGCCCGGCGCGAAGATGAGGGGCTGCTGGAGGACCGGCCCGAGGAGGCCGGCGGTGGTGAAGGTGCGCAGCCGGTTAGCGAGGAACCACTGCGGGTCGCCGCTGGTGGCGACGCCGTCGGCCGGCCCGAGGCCGCTGGTGTGGTTGAGCAGCTCGGCGATCGTGACCGGCGGGTCGCCCGCCCGCAGCAGGCCGGGCAGGTAGCGCTGCACCGGCTGGCCCAGGCCGGCCGGTGCCCGGCGACGAGCTGAAGGACGACGGTGGCGATGAACGCCTTGGCGATGCTGCCGATCCGGACCTCCTCCCCCGGCCCGGCCGGGGCGCCGGTGGCGGGGCTGGCCACCCCGGCCGCGCCGGACCACTGCCCGGCCCGGCCGCCCACGGTGGCCACGACGGCGGTCTCCTGGCTGGCGGGCAGGCTGGCGACCGCTTGCGCCAGCGCCGGGCGGTCCAGCGGCGGCAGGGCTGGCCCCGGGGCGGCCTGGCTGGCGACCGGGACGGCCAGCGCCAGGGCTACCAGGCCAGTGACTGCCAGCAGGCGCGGTGCCCGGCCGGCCATGACCCGGGCGAGCCCGGGGGAACTTGAGGGAAGGGTGCTCATGGCCCTTCATCGAAGCCGAATGTCAGGCGACAGGCCATCCAGCCCGCCCCCGCCGCCGTGCTGGGGCTAACTAACCAGTTCGCCGGTCATGACCCGGAGCCGCTGGCCGGGGGCGCCGGGGGCGTGCCGACGCAGGCAGGGGCCGGGGGGGAGGTCACGCCGCCGACCGTCAGCGAGGCTTGCCCGCTGGTCGAGACGCCGATCACCACGATGTCGCCGCCCGGGAGGCTCTGCGCGTCCACGGTGACGGTCCCGTCGCCGGCGGTCTGGGCCGCAAGCGCCGGGTGACCCGCCGGGTGGGCGGGCGGCGCCAGCTGCGGGCAGCCGGGCTTGGCGGGCACGACGACCACCTGCTTGGCGCCGAGTTGGTGGAGCCGGGCGTTAGCGCCCGCGATCCCGGACGACTGGTGGACCGCGAGCGTGATCGTGCCGTCGGGGTTCTTCGTGACCGCGTAGGCAGGGGTGCCGCCCCCGGTGGCGAGGAGCCCGGCGGCGGTGCCGGCGATGGCGAGGCCGGCAACGCCGGCGACCGCCAGGGCCGGGCGCGGGCGGTGCCCGTCCCTGGCGGGCCGGGTGGCGCCCGCCAGGGACGGCCCGTGCTCGCGCATGAGGTCATCGAACAGCTGGTTCTCGAACCTGCTCATCGTCATCATCACTCCTGGTCCTGATCGGGGTTCGTTGTCGCGGCATGCCGCCGCAGCCGGGCGCGGGCGCGCATTAGCCGCATCCGGGTCGCACCCGGGGTGAGGCCGAGGGCGGCCGCCGCCTCCTTGGGCCGCAGCCCGGCGAGGTCCACCAGCTCGACCAGCGCCCGGTCGCCGGCCGGCAGCTGGCTTAGCCCGGTGACCAGGTCGCGGCCTGCCCGCTCGGCGTCGATGCGCGCGAGCAGTTCCTCGACCTGGTCCGGTTCCGGCTCCCGGCGCCCCGCGAGCCGGGCGAGCCGGTCCCGCTGCTGGCCGCGGGCGTGGCAGTGGCCGGCGTAGACGTGGCCGGCGATCCCGAACACCCACGCCCGGGCGGTGCCCTTGCGCGGGTCGAAGGAGCCGAAGCCGGTGATCGCCGCGACGAACGTGTCCGCCGTGAGGTCGGCCACCACGTGCGGGTCAGCGGTGCGGCGGGCGAAGTAAGCCGTGACCGCCGCCACGTTCGCCCGGTACAGCCGCTCGAACTCAGCCGCCGCGCGCCCCTCGGCGCCCCGCGCCCCGAGCCGGCCCGGCTGGCTTTGCGTCGCTTTCATCTCGGTCACGCCTCTAGTTGCGCCCCGGCGGCAATCGCGTCACGCGAGCCTGGGTCAGCTGCCTAGGTGCTCGTCCAGGGCGGCTTCGTAGGCGCGCATCGTGGCCACGACCGTCGCCCGGTCGGCGGGCGTGAGCGCGGCCAGCACCTGGGTCCAGGCGGTGGCACTGCCGGAGAGCCATTGCCTGATCGGGGCCGCGTAGTCGGGCGCGATCGCGATGATCCGCCGCCGCCGGTCGGCGTCGTCCTCGGCCCGGGTCAGGATGCCGTGACGGGACAGGTCGCCGGCCATGAGGCTGACTGTGGTGGGCGCCACTTCCAGCCGGGCCGCCAGCTCGCTCACCGTCAGCGGCCCCTCGTATTGCAGGTAGGCCAGTAGCGCGAGGTGCCGGGGGGCGAGGTCCATCCCGCGCAGGGCACCCGGGACTGGCAGCCGCTTGGCCCGCCCGACCAGCCTCGGCATCAGGAGCAGCATTGACCGGACCGCCTGGGCCGTCGTCATCTCCTCGGTGGCGCTCATCTCTCCAGCCCGTTACCTTTGTTGTTAAAGCATTTTTGGAAGCAAATGGAGGCTCCGACTATGCCACACCTGACCGCTCGCGTGCCCGAGGCGCGGCTCGGCGGGCTTGAGATGGCCCTGATAGCTGCCCTGACCGATGCCATCGTCGCGGTGTACGGCGAGTGGGCCCGCGACCTGGTGGTGGTCCACCTCGAGGGCATGCCGACCGGACGCTGGGGCATCGGCGGAAGGGTGGCCGATGACCCCGCGCCCGCGATCACGTTCGGCATCCGCGAGGCGACCCTGGCGCGCCCCGACGGCAGCGAGATCGCGGCGCGGCTGGTCGCCGCCCTCGCCGCCCTCGGCGACTACCGCCGGGCGGCCGAGTCCCTGGGCATGCCCTACCGCTCGTTCGTCTCCCGCGTCAGCATCGGCCGCCGCCAGTTCCTCGCCCTCTGGCACGACGGCGAATCACCGTCGCGCCCCCGGGTCCGCGACCGCCGGGCCGGGGCCCGGCACCGACATGCACGCCGTCACCTACTTCCTGCGCTCCCGCCGCCTGCGCGCCGCAGCCGCCGCTGCCCAGGAACGCCCGCCCGGATTATGGTGAAGGATTTGCCACGCCCTGACGTGGAAAATTCTTCACAACCGGAAAATCCTTCCGCAAGAAGAGGTGCGCGTGCGGTGGGTGGGACTGGAGTACCGATAGCGGCTAGGGGGCGCCGAGGGCGGAGTCGGGGCGGGGCGGGCTCGTCGTCCACATCGCGATCTCGGTCCGGGTGTGGACGTTGAGCTTGCGCATGATGTTGGCGATGTGGCGGGCGGCGGTCGCCGGGCTGATGTACAGCTCCTGGGCGATCTCCTTGTTGCTGCGGCCCTTGGCGATGAGCCGGGCGATCTGCTGCTCGCGATCGGACAGCGGGCCGGCCGACGGCTGCGGAGGGATCACGGCCGGCACGGCCGGGGACAGGGCGGGCGGCTGAGCCGGGGGCGGGGACGGGGAGATGGCCAGCTCCATCGCGGCGTTGCTGCTGAGCTGGCGGCCGCGCGCCCAGCCGGCGGCGACCACGTCGGCCCCGAGCGCCCGGGCCGGGGCCAGGTAGCGCTCGGCCCGCTCGGGCGGCAGGGCCGGCAGCCCGCCGTGCTCGCGCAGCGCGGTCGCGGCGGCGACGAGGACGACGGCCCGCCCGGGGTCGCCCTCGGCCAGCGCGAGGGCCGCGAACGCCTCCAGGCCGCGCGCCACCCCGATCCGGGCACCGGTCTGGCGGCTGAGCTGGATGGACTGGGTGAGGTAATCGCGGGCCATGACCGCGTCCCCGAGGCTCATCGCGATCCGGGCCAGGCCCACCAGGCAGCGCGCGATCTCCGGGCTGGCGTCGATCTCGCGGAAGATCCCGACCGCCTCGGCGTACCGCTGCCGCGCGTCCTCGTGCTCGCCTTGCAACAGCGCCAGGTCAGCCAGGCCAACCTGGGCGCGGGCGGCCCCCCAGGCGTGGTCGATCGAGCGCATGATCGCGATGGACATGTGGGCCAGCTCGCGCGCCAGGCCCAGGTTCAGCCGCAGCGCCGCCACCGCCGCCAGCACCCCGTGGGAGTAGCCCTCGCCCCAGGTGTCGCCGGCCGCCTTGGCGATGTCCAGTGCCTCGCGGGCGAGGGAGTCGGCCTCGTCAATGCGGGCGGTGTGCACGGCGATCTCGGCCAGCACGTTCAGGGCGGCCGCGGTCCAGTAGTCGTCGCCCGCGTCCCGCGCCAGCCGCAGGCCCTCGCTGGCGAGCGGCTCGGCCGCGATCGGGTCGCTCGCCAGCAGGTGCTGGGCGCGGCCGACGAGGGCGGCGCCGCGGATGCCAGGCGGCACCCGGTCGCCGCCGGGGGCGCCGAGGAAGCCCTCCATCCAGCCCCCGCCGAGCCGGTACTCGCCCCGCGCGAGCCAGACCGGCCGCACGGCGGTGCACATGCGCAGCCCGGTCTCGATGTCGCCGTCGGCCAGGCACTGGTTCAGGGCCTGCCACAGGTTGCTGGCGTCCACGTCGTAGCGGCGGAACACGTCGACCCGCTCCGCCCAGGTCGCCGGGACGAGCGCCATCCCGACCGCGTAGTTGCGCTCGACGAGGGCGAGCACGTACTCGCGCAGCCGCCGCTGGTACTCAGCGGTCTCCCCGGCCTCCCCGAGCTTGCCCGCCGCGTACTGCCGGATCGTGTCCAGCAGCCGGTAGCGGGCCTGGCCGAGGGCATCGGGCTCGCGCACCACGAGCGACTTGTCGACCAGGGCGGACAAGAGGTCCAGCAGGTCAGCGGCGCCGATCCCGCCCGGTCCCGCATCGGGGCAGACCTGCTCGGCCATCTCCAGCGACCAGCCGGCGAACACCGCCAGGCGCCGCAGCAGCACCTGCTCGGGCCCGGTGAGCAGGCCATGGCTCCAGTCGATCGCCCCCCGCAGCGTCCGCTGCCGCTCCGGCGCGGTCCGGTCCCCGGTCGTGAGCAGGCCGAACCGGTCGGTCAGGCGCCCGCCGATCTGGTCGACCGACAGCGTCCGGACCCGGGCGGCGGCCAGCTCGATCGCCAGCGGGATGCCGTCCAGCGCCCGGCAGATCTCGGTGATCTTCCGCACGGTCGCCGGGGCCACGGTGAAGGCCGGGCTGGCGGCCAGCGCCCGCTCGGTGAACAGCCGCACCGCCTCCGATGCCTGGGCGGGCACGGACGCGTGGGCGGGGACCGCCGCGACCGACAGCGGCGGGACCGGCCAGACGGCCTCGCCCGCGACCCGCAGCGGCTCCCGGCTGGTCGCCACGATGTGCAGCTCGCGCGACGTGGCCAGCATCCGCTGGCAGGCCCGGGCGCACGCGTCGATCAGGTGCTCGCAGTTGTCCAGCACCAGCAAGGTGCCCGAGCGCAGGGCGTCGGCGACCGTGTCCAGCAGCGGGCGGCCCTGCTCCTCGGTCACCCCCAGCGTGGTCGCGATCCGGGGCACCACCATGTCGGGGTGGTTCAGGTCGGCCAGCTCGACGAACCGCGCCCCGCCCGGGAAGGCGGGAACTCCTGGGACGGCAGTGTCGTTAGAGGAACCAGTGTCGTTAGAGAGACTAGTGCCGCTGGGCAAGACGGGCGCCAGCGCGGTGATGATCCCCAGGGCGAGCCTGGTCTTGCCGATGCCGCCGGGCCCGGTCAGCGTCACCAGCCGGGTCGCGGGCACGACCACCCGCAGCTCGTCCAGCTCGCGCTCGCGCCCGACGAAGCTGCTCGGCTGATACGGGTCTGGGCCTGGGCTGATCACGCTACCCTTCACCATCCGCGGCTCATTGGGGGACCGCCTAATGCATAGCGGGATACATAGTTTTGATGATGTGCGCCCGTGGCGGTTTTGGCTAGCCTTACGCGCAGCAGGGTACCGGATCGCTTGCTTATCAGGTGCCGTGATTCGCCGTCTGTGGCGTGTTTCCCGTAGTGCCCTGCCGTCAGTCCGGTTTTGTGAGGGGACCGGTCCCTGGCGTGGCTATGACCCCGGTCGCCGTGATTGGCCACGGTGGGGGGGTACGACGATCGCGGGCACGGGCGGGTCTCCCGCCCGGGCAGGCGGAACGCCGTGTGGAGCACACGGTTACGGCGGCCGGTCATAGCGCACCGAGTCTCTCAAAGTCGGGCGATCCTGTCATGGCCTGGCAAATTGTTCATAGCTCATTCATAGGTTCGCGGTTTCCTGCGAGCCGGAATCCCGTCACAGTTCGGCCGGGACTACTTGCCGGTAATGCTCGCGCAACCGCTTGCCCGCGGTGAGCGTGGTCAGCCCCAGGTAGTCCAGCCCGAGCAGGGCCGCTCCCGCGACCGGCGGCACGTCGGGGGTCCGCAGCACCGTTCCCGGCGCCCGCGCGGCGAACTCAGCCGCCAGGTAGCTCGCCAGCAGCGGGTCGCCTGCTTGCAGCAGGCCGCCGCCGAGCACGACGATGGTTCCCCGCGCGGGCAGCGACAGCCGCCGCAGCGCCGTCACCGCCATCACCGCGACCTCTTCCGCCTGCCGTCGTATCAGGCGGGCGGCGACCTCGTCGCCGTCGGCGGCGACCCGGAACAGCACGGGGATCACAGTGGTGAGGTCATGCCAGGTGAGCCGTTCTTGATGCACGGCGATCGCGACGTCGGCCACCGTGCCCAGCGCGAAGTGGGCCGCCACGGCCGGGCCGAGGGCCGTGGCCGGGCCCCGGCCGTCGTGGCCGCGCATGGCGTGCCACATGACCGCCCGCCCCAGTCCCGAGCCGCCGCCCCAGTCGCCGGTGAGGGTGCCCAGCGCGAGGTAGCGGGCGACCTCGCCGTCCGGCCCGACCGCTACGCAGTTGATGCCGGCCCCGCAGGTCACCGCGACCCCGGCCACCGTTCGGGAAACTGCCCCGGGAACCGCTCGGCCTGCCCGCCCGGGCAGCTGGGTTGCCGGGCTGCCGGCGTCCGGCAGCCCGGCCCGGAGCACCGCGAACGTGTCGTTCATGGCGACCGCCGTCGCCGACCAGCCTTGCGCCGCCAGGGAAGCCGTGAGCGACTCCTCCTCGGACGGCAGGTCGCAGCCGGCCAGGCACGCCCGCGTGTGCCGGGCGACCGGCCCGGGGCGCGAGCCGAGCCCGGCCGCGGCCGCGACCTGGCGGACCAGGCCGCCGAGGATCGCCGTCGCCCCGTCGATCCCGTAGTCCTCCTGGCTCGCCCCCTGCCCGCGCAGCGCCGCCAGCACGGTGCCGTCCGGGGCGACCAGCGCCAGGTCGGTCTTGCTGTTCCCGCCGTCGATGGCCAGGACGGCGGCGGTCACCGCCAGCCCAGGTACGCGGCGTTCTCGGCGATCAGCCGGTCGGCCACGTCCCGCGCGAGCGTGTACTGGCCGATCAGCGGGTGGGCGAGCAGTGCCGCCGCCACCCGCGCCCGCCCGCCGTGGATGGCCGCGTCCACCGCCAGCTCCTCGTAGGCCGACACGTGGGCGATCAGCCCCCGCAGCCCGGCCGGCACCGGGTCGGCCGGCACCGGGGCCGGCCCGTAGCGGCCGACCACGGCCGGGCCCTCGATCACCGCGTCGTCCGGCAGGAACGGGAGCGTCCCGTTGTTGCGCATGTTCACCACCTGGACGTCCTCGCTGTCCTCCAGCAGGCTGGCCAGGAGGGCGACGGCGGCCTCGGAGTAGAAGGCGCCGCCCCGCTTGGCCAGCAGCTCCGGCTTGACGTCGAGTGCCGGGTCGGCGTACATCGCCAGCAGCCGCCGCTCGATCGCGGTCACCTCGGCCGCCCGGGTGGGCGCCCGGCGCTGCTCGCCCACGACTTCGTCGTGGGCGTAGAAGTACCTGAGGTAGTACGACGGGACCAGCCCGCTTTCCGTCAGCACGGAACCGGGCGCTCCCACGACCGCCGCTATCTCGGCCCCGTGGTCCCGGATGAGCCCCGGCAGCCGGTCGGTGCCGTCCACGAGCGCCGCGCGCTCCCAGGACAGGTGGTTCAGCCCCACGTGGTCGAGGGTCACCCGCTCGGGGGCCACGCCGAGCAGGCCCGCGAACCGGCGCTGCAGCCCGATCGCCACGTTGCACAGCCCGACCGCCCGGTGCCCGGCGTCCAGCAGCGCCCGGGTGACGATGCCGACCGGGTTGGTGAAGTCGATGATCCAGGCCCCGGGGTCGGCCCGGCGGCGGGCGAGGTCGGCCAGCTCGAGGACCAGCGGCACCGTCCGCAGCGCCTTGGCCAGCCCGCCGGCCCCGGTGGTCTCCTGCCCGACGCAGCAGAACTCCAGCGGCCAGGTCTCGTCCCGGTCCCGCGCGGCCTGCCCGCCGACCCGGAGCTGGATGAGGACCGCCCCGGCCCCGTCGAGGCCGTCGGCGGGGTCGCTGGTCCAGCGCACGGTGGCCTGGTGGCCGTGGCGGCGCATGATCCGCTGCGAGACCGGGCCGACGGCCGCCAGCCGGGCCTGGTCGGGGTCGATGAGGACCAGCTCGGTCACCCCGGGCGCGAGCCGCCCGAGGCCGTCGGCCAGTTCCGGGGTGTAGGTGGACCCGCCACCAATCACGGCGAGCTTCATGACTGCTCCCTCCCGGCGGGCTGCCCCTCCGTACCCCCCGACAGCTCCCCTCCGGGGGCGCACTCCGCTTGCCCGGGGGCACCCCCCCGTAGCCCCTGGCCCGTACCCCCCGACCATGCCTCGGCCACGGCTTGTGTTCCTTCCTGGGCGACATGGCAGGCCACCGGACGGCCCGCGACCGGGCGCGGCTGCGGGGTGACGGTGGCGCACGCGTCGATCGCGACCGGGCAGCGCGGCTGGAACCGGCAGCCGGGCCGCGGGTCGATGACGCGCGGCGGCTCGCCCCGCTCGGTGGCGGCCCGGCCGGCCGGCGGCGGCGCCTTGGGGTCGGGGACGGCCGACAGCAGGAGCTGGGTGTAGGGGTGCAGCGGACGGGCGAGCAGGTCCTCGATCGGGCCGGACTCGGCCACCTGGCCCGCGTACATCACGATCAGCCGGTCGGCCACGTAGCGGGCGCTGGCGATGTCGTGGGTGATGTACAGGATCGACACGCCCTCCTCGTCGCGCAGCTTGGCCATGAGGTTGAGCAGCCCGATCCGGACGGACACGTCGAGCATGGAGACCGGCTCGTCGGCCAGGATCAGCTTCGGCCGGGTGGCCAGCGCCTGGGCGAAGCCGACCCGCTGGCGCTGCCCGCCGCTGAGCTCGTGCGGGTAGGCGTCGAGCTTGTCCGCCGGCAGGCCGACGACGCCGAAGACCCGCTCGGCCTCGGCCCGCCGCTGCCCGGCCGACAGGTCCGGGCGGTGCAGCTTCAGCGCCCGCAGGACGCCGTGCGACACCCGGAAGACCGGGTTGATCGAGCTGAACGGGTCCTGGAACACCAGCGGCACCTGCCCGCTGTAGCCCAGCGCGGCCCGCCGCGACCGGATGCCGGACAGCGGCTGGCCCGCGAACGTGACCGAGCCGGCGGTCGGCCGGTACACCCGGGCCAGCAGCCGCGCGACGGTGGACTTGCCGCTGCCGCTCTCGCCCGCCAGGGCCACGATCTCCCGCTCGCCGATCGTGATGGACACGTCGTCCACGGCGTGCAGCACCCGCCGCGACAGCGCCCCGCCGATCTTGAAGTGCCGGGTGAGGCCCTCGGTGGCCAGCAGCGGGCCCTCTAGAAGGTGTTCAGGCATCGGACCAGCGTTCCGTCCTTCTCGGTGAGATCGGGCACGCGGGCGCCGCACTCGTCCACCGCGCGGGAGCAGCGCGGCAGGAAGCGGCATCCTTGTGGCGGAAGGGAAAGATCGGGGGGCGCGCCGGGGATGCCGGCCAGCGGGACCTTGGGCCCGGTGACGGAGGGAAAGGCCTCCAGCAGGCCGCGCGAGTACGGGTGCCGGGGGTGGTCGAAGACCTTGCGGGTGGGGCCGAGCTCGGCGACCTGGCCCGCGTACATGACCATCAGCCGGTCGGAGAAGTGGCTGACGAGCGACATGTCGTGGGTGACGAAGACGATCGCGAACCCGAGCTCGGCCTGCAGCTCCTTGATCTGGACCATGAGCGCCCGCTGGGCGACCACGTCCAGCGCCGAGGTGGGCTCGTCCATGATGACCAGGTCGGGCGTGAACAGCAGGGCCATCGCGATCATCGCCCGCTGGCGCATGCCGCCCGACAGCTGGTGCGGGTAGCTGGCGAGGTGGGCCGGGTCGATCCCGACCATCTGGAGCACCTCCCGCGACCGCTCGCCGATCGTGGCCCGCGAGCGGGTGCCGTGGGCGCGCATCGCGTCGGCGAACTGGGCGCCGACCGACTTGACCGGGTTCAGCGCGTTCATCGCCGACTGCATGACGACCGACAGGTGCTCCCAGCGGACGGCCCTGAGCTGGCGGTCGGTCAGGGCGACCAGGTTGGCGCCGCGGAACGCGACGGTCCCGGCGGTGACCCGGGCCGGGTCGCTCAGCAGCTGGGCGATGGCGAACAGCAGGGTGGACTTGCCGCAGCCGGACTCGCCCACGATCCCCAGGAACTCGCCCTTGCCCACGCGGAACGACACGTCGTCAACTGCCCGGACGGGGACGCCCGGCCGGGTGCCGTACTCGACCGACAGGCGTGATACCTCAAGCACGGTCCCTCCCAGGGGAAATCTGGGCCGCAGGCGCGCCGTGGCCGCTGGACTGAGCGGGAGTTCCGAGGGACGAGGAACGGGAGCGAGGACTGTGCTTGCCCAGGGGGATGCCCCCTGGAACCCCCGGGCCGCGCCACAGGCGCCGCCGGGTGCGAACCGGGCGCAGAGCGGGGTTGCCGATCTCGTCGAAGGCGTAGTTGAGCAGCGCGAACGCCGCGCCGAGGAGGGCGATGGCGGCGCCCGGGACGATCGCCTGGATGTAGAACCCGGCCTGCAGGGCCTCGTTGTTCTGCGCCCAGTAGAGCATCGTGCCCCAGCTGGTGGCGTCGGGGTCGCCGAGGCCGATGAACTGCAGGCTGGAGGCGAACAGGACGTCGTACAGCGCGTTGGTGAGGAACGCCGCGACCAGCAGCGAGATCATCGTCGGGAGGATCTCCACCACGATGATGTAGATCGCCCGCTCGCCGCGCACCTTCGCCGCCGCCAGGAAGTCCCGCGAGCGCAGCGCGAGCGCCTGCGACCGCAGCTGGCGGGCGGTGTAGGACCAGCCGGTGAGCGTGAGGACCGCGATCAGCACCCCGCTGCCCGAGTTGTGGACGTAGGCCGAGATGACGATCAGCAGCGGGAACAGCGGGATGACCAGCACCATGTCGGTGAACAGGCTGAGGACGCCGTCCCACAGGCCGCCGAGGTAGGCGGCGGCCACGCCGATCAGCGCGGCCAGCACCGTGCTGGCCAGGCCCGCGCCGAACGCGATCTCCAGCACCTCGCGGGTGCCGTAGACCGCCTGGGCGAACGTGTCCTGGCCGAGGCCGGTGGTGCCGAGCAGGTGCGCCCCGCTCGCGCCGAGGTTGCGCTTGTACGCCTCCGCCGTCGGGCTGTCGGCGGCGAACAGGCCGGGGAACAGCGCCAGGACGATGAACGCGAGCAGCATGACCGCCCCCGTCGCGGCCTTGGCGTTGCCGGCGATCGCGCGCAGCAGCCGCATCAGGCGGTCCTGGTGCGGGGGTCGAAGACCGCGGTCACGATGTCGGCGAGCAAGATCGCCACCAGCACCGCCAGCGTGATCAGCAGGAACAGGGCCTGCATCAGGGGATAGTCCTCGTTCTCGACGGCCTGCAGCAGCATGTAGCCGACGCCCGGGTAGTTGAAGACGTACTCGATGAGGATCGCGCCGCCGACGACGAAGCCGAGCGACATCGCGAAGCCGGTGAGGTTCGGCAGCACGGCGTTGCGGGCCGCGTAGTCGAGCATGATCCGGCGGGTGGGCAGCCCCTTGGCCCGCGCCATCCGCACGTAGTCCTCGGCCAGGGTCGTCACCATGTTGTTGCGCATGGTCAGGGTCCAGGTGCCGATCGTCGTGACCAGCAGCGCCAGCGCGGGCAAGATGGCGTGCTCGACCACGTTGCCGATGTAGCCGGCGTCCCAGCCGGGCGTGGCGGCGAGGTCCGCCCCGCCCGACCACGGCAGCCACTGGAGCTTGAGGCCGAACACGAGGATGAACATCATCCCGACCCAGAAGTAGGGGATCGCGCTGGTGATGACCAGCAGCGGCGGGGCGACGCTGTCGATCAGGCCGCCGCGCCGCCAGCCGCCCACGATCCCCACCCCGGTGCCGAGGATGAACGCCAGGATGGTCGTCACCCCGACCAGCCCGAGCGTCCACGGGATGGCCGAGCGGACCACCTGGCCAACCGGGGAGGGATAGAAGAACAGCGAGGTCCCGAAGTTCCCGGTGGCCATGTCGCCCAGGTAATGCCAGTACTGGGACAGCAGGGACTGGTGGGTGTTCACCCCGAAGATGGTCTCCAGGCTGGCCAGGGCCTGGCCGGTGAGGCGGCCGTGGAACCGCGCCATCATGGCGATGGCGGGGTTCCCCGGCATGAGCCGCGGCAGGAAGAAGTTCAGCGTGACCGCCGCCCACAGGGTGAGCACGAAGAACCCCGCCCGGCGCAGGATGAATCGCATTGGCGAGTGACCGCCCGCCTACGACTTGGGCGCGAGGTGCAACAGCACCTGGCCCATGTCGGGGTAGGCGTACGCGGCCGGCAGGGCGTACGGGTTCGCCGGCGTCGGCCAGCCGGTGAAGCTGGCGGTGTTGTACTGGAACCAGCCGACTTCCTCGGTGATCGGGATGTAGGGCACGTCGCTCAGCACGACCTGCTGGAGCTGGTTGACGATGCCGTGCTGGGTGGCCGAGTCGGTCGTGGTCGCGTAGCTGGCGAGCAGCTTGTCGGTGGCCGGGTTGTTGTAGCGCTCCCAGTTGCTGGCGGCCTGCTTGCCGATGGGGGCGGAGTTCCCCGAGTACAGCCACTGGCGGAACTCGTAGTACGGCGTCGGGCCGCTGGTCTGCGCGTAGTAGGCGAGCTGGTAGTCGCCGGACTGCAGCTTGGCCAGGTCGTCGGTCTGGGCCAGGTTGTCGGGGCTGAGCCCGATGCCGACCGCCTTGAGCTCGGACTGGATGACCGACATGGACGCGACCCAGTCGGAGTAACCGCCGATGTTGATGACGGTGAAGGACAGCTTCTGCCCGTTCTTGGCGTAGATCCCGTCGCTGCCCTTGACGTAGCCGTCCGCCGTCAGCAGGCTCTGCGCCTTGGCCGGGTTGTAGCCGTAGTTGTACTTGGCCGCGTCGGCGGTGTCGAGCCAGGCGCTGAACGTGGGGGTGTCGACGCCGTTCTGGTTGGCCCCCGGCTCCTCGCCGTACTCGCCGACGCTGGCGATCTTGTCCCGGTCCAGCGCGTAGGCCATGGCCTGGCGGACCGCGACGTCACTGAGGCCGGGCACGGTCAGGTTGGGGATCAGCGAGACGTTCGCGATCGGCGGGAACCAGTAGTGGTTGTCCTTGGACTTGGACGTGTAGAACTGGTCGATGTTCGGGATGAACTGGCTGCCCCACTGGGCCTGGCCGGTCGCGAGGTAGGTGTTGGCCGGGTCGTTGGAGGTGAACGCCGGGTAGAGCACCTTCGCGATCTTCGGCTCGCCCTTCTGCCAGTAGTGCGGGTTGGCGACGTAGGTGATGTTCTGGGCCGTGCACGGGCTGACCAGGTACGCGCCGGTGCCGACGGGCTTGCTGTCGGCGTAGGTGACCGGGTTGGCGATCTTCGACCAGATGTGCTCGGGGACGATCGGGATCTGGTCGGCGATGTAGTAGAAGTACGGGACCGACGGCGCCTTGAACGTCATCGTGACGTTGTCGCCCTGCTGGGCGACGCTCGACAGGACCGACCAGACCGCGTTGATGTCGAGCGCGGGGAACTTCTTCAGCAAGTTGAACGTGAACGCGACGTCCGCCGCCGTCATCGGGGTGCCGTCGCTGAACGTCACCCCCTGCTGGATCGTGAACGTCAGCGTCTTGTTGCCGGCGCCCCAGGCGTAACTGGACGCCAGCCAGGGGGTGACCTTCGCGTTCTGCAGGGTGTCGACGAACATGAGCGGCTCGTAGACCTGGCCCATGGTCACGCCCTGGCCGAGGTCGCCCGGGTTGAAGGGGTTGAAGCTGCAGTTCCACTGGGTGCCCTGCTCGTTGGAGATCGTCAGGGTGCCGGACGCGCCGCTGGCGCCCGATCCGGACGAGGCCGAGCCGTGGCCGGAACTGCACGCGGCGAGGGCGGCGGTGAGCGCCGTCGCCAGCAGGGCCGCGGCACCGGTCAGGAATATGCGTCTGCGTCTCATGCGGGGGTCCTTCGCTGAGCGAGCCTTGCTTGGCACGGGTGCTTGCGCTGCGGTGCTTGGATTGCCTGGTGCGTCGGGAGGAGCTGTCGCGACTGCGTCGGCGTTGACCAGCGTTATATTGTTAGGACAGTATCCTAACTATCGGACGAGAGGCCTGGCCTTGTCTAGGCCCCGTCGCGAATCCGTGACCGTCAACCATGAACGCCCTAGGGGGGAGCGAACGTGGCCGAGTTGCCTGCCGCCGCGCGGCCGCAGCTGATCCGGGCGCTGAACGAGCAGCTGCTGCTGGAGCACATCCGCGTGTCCGGGCCGTGCTCGCGGGCCGACCTGGCCCGGGTGTCCGGGCTGTCCAAGCCGACCGTGTCGCTCGCGCTGGCCAGCATCGAGAAGGCCGGCCTGGTGCGGCTGGCGGGCCAGCGGACCGGGGTGCCGGGCCGGTCGGCGCTGCTGTACGAGATCCGGCCCGACGCCGGCTTCGTGCTCGGCCTCGACATCGGGCACAAGTACCTGCGCGGCGCGGTCGCCGACCTCGCGGGTGCCGTCCGCGCCCGGCTGACGCGCCCGGTGACGGCGGCGACGCTCGCGGACCGGGTGGCCGAGCTGGTCGCGCTGGCCGACGAGCTGTGCGCGGCGGCGGGCATCACCCGCGACGCGGTGACCCAGGCGGTGGTCGGCAGCCCCGGGATCTACGACCCCCAGCGCGACGTGATGGCGCTGACCGGCGGGCTGCCCGACTGGGACCGGCCCGAGGCGCTGACCCTGCTGCGGGAGGCGTTCGGGGCGACCCTGGCGATCGAGAACGACGTGGACGCGGCCGCCCTCGCCGAGCGCGCCCACGGGCACGGGCGCGACGTTGACGACTTCGCGTTCGTGCACGTCGGCAGCGGCGTCGGCATGGGCGTGGTGATCGGCGGGCGGCTGCACCGGGGCGTGCACGGGGTCGCGGGCGAGATCGCGTTCATGCCCGCCGCCTTTCCGCGGGAGCCGTCCCGGCCGGGGGAGCCCGGCCCGGAGCCCGGCGACGAGGACCCGGAGGAGGCGCGGCGCCGGGGCGCCCTGGAGTGGGCGGCCGGCGCCGACGGGGTCGTGCGGGCCGCCCGCCGGGCCGGGGTGGCCGCCGCCGCCCCGGAGGCCGCCTCGGCCCAGGCCGTGTTCGAGGCGGCGGCGGCCGGCGATGAGCGGGCGGCGGCCGTCGTCGCCCGTGAGGCGCGGCTGGTCGCGGGCGCGATCTGCTGCGTCATCACCGTGATCGACCCGTCCCTGGTGGTCCTCGGCGGCGGGATCGGCCAGGCGCCCGGGTTCGCGGCGGCCGTCAGCGAGCAGCTCCGGGCGATCTCCCCGGTCCGCCCCGACGTGCGGGTCAGCGCGCTCGGCAGCGACGTGGTGGTCGACGGGTGCCTGGCCGAAGGGGCGGCCATCGCCTGGGGACGGCTCACGTCCGGGCTTCCCTAGCTACCGCGCGGCGGCCAGGGGGCATCGGTATCCTGGTGGCACGGGGGATCGCCGCAGAGGTCGATTTCCGCCCCGCCCGCATCCCGTGATGCTCGCTAACGCCGATCACCGTGAGGTACTTCCGTGACCCTTTTCCGCCTTGACGCCAGCATTAACCCCGAGAGCTCGGCCAGCCGCGCCATCGGCGACGTCGTCGAGAACGAGTGGATCGCCGCGCACCGGGGCCAGAACGTCGTCCGCCGCAACGTCGGGGCCGACCCCTTCCAGTCCACCACCTGGACCAAGGCGCTGCGCGCGGCGTGGACCCCGGAGGGCAAGCGCAGCCGCGCCCAGCACCTGACCCTGGAGCTGGTGTCGGACCTGGCCGCCGAGCTCCGCGAGGCCAGCGCGGCCCTGCTGACCGTGCCGCTGTACAACTTCGGCGTCCCCGCGAACGTCAAGTCCTGGGTTGACCTGGTCATGGTCGGCGCGAAGGCGGCCGACGAGGTACTGCTGGAGGACAAGCCCGCCGTGCTGGTGGTCGTCCGGGGCGGCGCCTACGGCCAGGTCTTCGACCACTCGGCCGACTACGTGCGGCACATCCTGGCCGAGGTGTGGGGCGCGCGGGTCACCGTCGTGGAGCGCGAGCTCCCGGTCGAGGGCCTCAACCCGGCCATCGACGACTTCCGCGAGCTGGCCGCCGCCGCCCGCGACGACGCGTTCGCCGCCGCCCGCGAGGCCGGCCGCGCCCTCGCGTCCTGACCTACGCCGGCCCTCGGCCCGCCTGTCCCGTGCGCAACCCGGGTGCCGCCCGCCCCTGCGCGCGCAGATTCTTCAGGGACAAGGCAGCCCGGTTACCCTCGGGGAGCGGGCTGCCAGCCGAGGGCGGGGCCGAGGGCGCCGGCGATGTCGGTGAGGATCTGGACGTAGTCCTCGTGGGCGAACGTGAACGGCAGCGCGAACGCGACCTCGGTGACCGCCTGGAAGCCGGCGTGGGCGTGCAGCGCGGCCGCGATCTGCTCGCTGGAGCCGATCAGGTCGCGGGCGAACATCATCCGGCCCGGCCCGGCCGGGGCGGCCGTGCGCGGCGTGCGCGCGGCGACGTACTGCTCGTACCTCGCGCGCTGGGCGGGGGTGGCGCTGTCGGTCGGGATGACGACCAGGCCCTGCGACACCCGGGCCTTGGCCCCGTCGGGGTGGGCGCCCCGGAACGCCTCGACGTGCGACCGCTGCACCTGCGCGAAGTCCGCCGACTCCTCGGCCCGCACGACGCTGGAGGTGAGGAAGTTCATGCCGTGCTCGCCCGCCCAGCGGGCCGAGGCGAGGCTGGCCCCGCCGTACCACATCCGCTGGCGCAGCCCCGGGGAGTGCGGCTGGACCCGGTCGGAGAACTGCTCGAAGCCGATCGTCCCGCTGAAGCTGGCCGCCCGCTCGCCCGCCACGTGCCGCAGGAGCCGGGCGACCCGCTCGTAGCTGAAGTCCTCCGCCTCGGCGGTACCGGGGTAGAGCGCCTCGCGGACGTGCTCCCAGTTCATCGGCGGCCCGACGCTCACCCCCGGGTTCAGCCGCCCGCCCGACAAGATGTCCACGGTCGCCAGGTCCTCGGCCAGCCGCAGCGGGTTCTCCCAGCCCAGCGGGATCACGGCGGT
>DATBEM010000153.1:0-1880 GCA_036276115.1 Trebonia sp. | reverse complement strand
ATCCCCTTCGACCGCTACAGCCAGGGCGGGCTGTTCCCGATCGCCTACACCAAGGGCACGGACTTCCGTCCCGCCAAGCGACTGCCCGCCGAGCAGGTCGCCCACTGGAACAGCTGGTGACGGCCCATTAGCCGACCCGGGCCCTTACCCGCGCTGTCGTGTGAGTGCGGTTGCGATGGTGTCGGCGGCCGCGGGCGGGCCGCACTCGGCGCTCAGGACGGAGCTCAGCTCCTTCGCGCGGGCGGCGATCGCGGGGGTGGCGGTCATCTGCCGGATCGCGCGGGCGAGCGCGGCGGGCGTTAGCTTGCGGTACGGAACCGGTGCCGTCCCGACGCCGAGCTGTGCGAGGCGGCGCCCCCAGTAGGGCTGGTCGAAGCTGATCGGGACGGCCGTACTTGGCACCCCCGCCAGGATGGCCCGGTGCGTGGTGCCGGAACCGCCGTGGTGGACGGCGGCGGCGAGCCGCGGGAAGAGCCAGTTGTGCGAGACCTCGCCGACGGCGAAGACCGGAGTGCCCGTGCCCGGTAGCGGCCCGCGCCGGTCCGGGTCAGCGATGACCCCCGGCCTTCCGGCCAGGGCGAGGGCCTGGCAGGCGGCGTCGAGGTCGGACTGCTTGATCGCGTTTCCCCAGGACCCGAACCCGATGTAGACGGCTCCGGGGTTGGCCCCGAGGAAGTCCGGCAGCCCGTCGGGGACGACGGGTTCACGATCGGGGCTCAGGAAGTGCCCCGCCACCGTCACGCTGGCGGGCCAGGCGGGGTCGGCGGGCATGACGGCCGGCGAGACCCCGTAGACCGTCGGGACCTGGCTGACCGCGGCGAGGTAGTCGCGGGCCGTCCACGGCGGAAGCCCGAGTGCCTGGCGCCCTTCGTTCACGGCGGGGCGGAGAATCCACCCGGCCCCCCGGGCGGCGAGGCGCCCGGACCACTCGTTGGCGAGGGAGGGGCGCCGGGTCACCGGGTTCAGGGTGCCTTCCGCCAGGTGGCTCGGTGTCATCGGCGCTGGGTGCACCGCCATGACCTGGCTGCCGCGCAGCGCCGCCACTCCGGCCGCGGTGCCCACGCTGAGCGTGCCGGACACGATGCCCTCGCCGGGTTCGACGATGTCAGCCTGGTGGCCGTAGCGCGCGCGTCGGCCTTGCCGCCGGCACGCAGCGCCTTCAACGTCCGCAGGGGATTCTTGGCCCAGTCAGACTGCTGCGCGTTCTGGCTCTCCCACCAGTCGGCTTGCGACACCTGAAGGTCAACGAAGCCGCACCCGGCGGCGCGGACCTTGTCGCCGAAGTCGGAGTACGCAGCGATCCGGGTGCTCACGCCCATGTCGCGCAGCCCTCCGGCAAGCGCGATCATCGACGCGACGCCGCCCCACGAGTCGACGGCGAGCAGCAGAACGTCAGCCACGCTTTGGATGCTACGCCGGCCTCCGAAGCGCCGGGCCCGATAACCCGGTCCGCCAGGTGACCACACCCGCCCGAAGCGTGCGACCCCAAACAACATCGTCCCGAACGACTTTTGGTTCCTCTGGTCCCTAGTCAAAGCCTGCCCGGGCGTGGGGGAGTGCCAGGCTTGCCAAGGCACCCCGCCCGCAGTCGTGTCACACAAATCGCGCCTGAACGCGGGGCGGCTGCCCGGAACCAGCGTCAACTCGTGGCGAGTGGGCTAACGGCGAGCGCGAGGACCCGGCGCAGCCGACCGAAGCTGGGCAATACCCGGACGCCCTCGTCGTGCATGGACTGCAGGGGCCCGCGGGTTGACGCCCAGGTGCTTAGTCCGGGAGCCTTGCAGTGGCTCTGCCGCGACCTTGAGCGTCTGGCCGGAGATGACGCTGGGCTCGGGGCTCCTGAGGTACGCCAGCAACTGCGGGAGGTACTGCGCGCCGAC